>NZ_MVOJ01000002.1:0-384726 GCF_002018845.1 Pseudomonas sp. MF6394 | reverse complement strand
CGTCCATCGTCGTCGTCGTCGTCAGATGTGTATGAGAGACACGCCCCCACCCGCCCCGTGACGATTAATGGCGGCTACGAGATGCCGAGCTGGTACGACATCAAGGCCATGAGCCCGGCCCGTTCGATCAGTCTGGAAGAACTGGAAACGTCGGCAAAAATGGTTACGGACCTGATCGAGACACAACAGAGAACCGGAATAGACACTTCGCGAATTTTCCTCGCCGGTTTTTCTCAAGGCGGCGCCGTGGTTTTCCACACCGCGTTCAAGAAATGGGAGGGGCCCTTGGGCGGTGTGATCGCCCTCTCCACCTATGCGCCCACCTTCGATAATGACCTGCAATTATCCGCCAGCCAGCAACGCATCCCCACACTGTGCCTGCATGGTCAGTACGACGAAGTGGTGCAAAACGCCATGGGCCGCAGCGCCTACGAGCATTTGAAGGGCCGTGGTGTCACCGTGACATGGCAGGAATACCCAATGGGCCACGAAGTGTTACCCCAAGAGATACACGATATCGGCACCTGGCTGACTGAACGCCTGCGCTGAACCCCGTGTTTATGTAGCCGTATGACAGACGCACTACGCCGCGCCCGATTCTTGCATTACACTGGCCGGCGTACATTCCTTAATCAATTAATGAGATGACCGTGCTCAAAGCACTCAAGAAGATGTTCGGCAAAAGCGAGGCTGAGCCGCTCGCGCCTGTTCCCAGTGCACCTGCCCCCAAGCCCGGCAACCGCAATGACGGTCAACAGCCCGGCCGGAACGCACCCGCCGCCTCACCGAACACAACCACGGTGACGCCGCCGGAACAGGTAAAGCCTGCCGAGCCCGCCCCGACGCCTGTGGCCAAGCCCCGTCGCGAACGTGCGCCCAAGCCGCCCGTGACCCCCTGGAAACTCGAAGACTTCGTCGTCGAACCTCAGGAAGGCAAGACCCGCTTCCACGATTTCAAACTGGCCCCGGAACTGATGCACGCCATCCAGGACCTGGGTTTCCCGTACTGCACGCCGATCCAGGCGCAAGTGCTGGGCTTCACCCTCGCGGGCAAAGACGCCATCGGCCGCGCCCAGACCGGCACCGGCAAGACCGCCGCGTTCCTGATCTCGATCATCACACAACTGCTGCAAACGCCGCCGCCCAAAGAGCGTTACATGGGTGAACCGCGTGCGCTGATCATCGCCCCGACCCGTGAGCTGGTGGTGCAGATCGCCAAGGACGCCGCCGACCTGACCAAGTACACCGGCCTCAACGTCATGACGTTCGTGGGCGGCATGGACTTCGACAAGCAGCTCAAGCACCTTGAAGCCCGCCATTGCGACATCCTCGTCGCCACCCCGGGCCGCCTGCTCGACTTTAACCAGCGCGGCGACGTGCACCTGGACATGGTCGAAGTGATGGTGCTGGACGAAGCCGACCGCATGCTCGACATGGGCTTTATCCCACAAGTACGCCAGATCATTCGCCAGACCCCGCCGAAAACCGAGCGCCAGACCCTGCTGTTCTCCGCGACCTTCACCGAAGACGTGATGAACCTCGCCAAGCAGTGGACCACTGACCCGTCCATCGTCGAGATCGAAGCACTCAACGTCGCCAGCGAAAACGTCGAGCAGCATATCTACGCCGTCGCCGGTGCCGACAAGTACAAGCTGCTCTACAACCTGGTCAACGATAACGGCTGGGAGCGCGTGATGGTGTTCGCCAACCGCAAGGACGAAGTGCGCCGCATCGAAGAACGCCTGGTGCGCGACGGCGTCAACGCCGCGCAACTGTCGGGCGACGTGCCGCAGCACAAGCGCATCAAGACCCTGGAAGGCTTCCGTGAAGGCAAGATCCGCGTGCTGGTAGCCACCGACGTGGCCGGTCGTGGTATTCACATCGACGGCATCAGCCACGTGATCAACTTCACCCTGCCGGAAGTGCCGGACGACTACGTACACCGCATCGGCCGTACCGGGCGTGCTGGGGCTGCGGGTGTGTCGATCAGCTTTGCGGGCGAGGATGACTCGTACCAGTTGCCGTCCATCGAGGCGTTGCTGGGGCGCAAGATCAGCTGTGAGACACCGCCGACGCATTTGTTGCGGGCTGTAGAACGCAAACGCCCTTAAGGCTGAAGTGCGGTAAAACATGTGGGAGCTGGCTTGTGTGGGAGCTGGCTTGCCTGCGATACAGACACCTCGGTTTTTCAGTCACGCCGAGGTTATGCTATCGCAGGCAAGCCAGCTCCCACACTGGTTTCTGCGTCTGGCTGGCTACTTCCAGCGATCCGCTGCGGCGTGGTCACTGCTGCGCCCTTCTACCCAACGCGGCCCCTCGCTGGTGTTTTCCTTTTTCCAAAACGGCGCCCGCGTCTTCAGGTAATCCATCACAAACGCACACGCCTCAAACGCCGCTTGCCGGTGCGCACTGGCCGCGCCGACAAACACAATCGGCTCACCCGGTTCCAGCGCGCCAATACGATGCAACACTTCCAGCTTGAGCAACGGCCAGCGCTGTTCGGCTTCCACCGCGATCTTGCCCAGGGCCTTTTCGGTCATGCCGGGGTAGTGATCCAGAAACATACCCGACACCTCGCGCCCGTCATTGAAGTCGCGTACATAGCCGACAAAGCTCACCACCGCGCCCACGCCCACGTTGGCCGCGTGCATGGCGTTGACTTCGGCCCCCGGATCAAAGGCTTCGACCTGCACACGAATGGCCATGCTCAGCCTCCGGTCACGGGGGGAAAGAAGGCGACTTCATCGCCGGCTTGCACCGGCTCGTCGAGGCTACACAGCTCTTCGTTGCGCGCACACATCAGGCTCGCTTCGTTGAGCACGGCGAATTCCGGGTCAGAAGCCAGCGCGAGGCGCACGGCATCAACGGTGGCGAATTCACCTTCCATTTCCAGCGAATCAAAGCCCACCACTTCGGCGTAGCGCGCAAAAAACAGCACGTTGATACTCATTGTTCATCCGCCTTGAAATGCCCACTCTTACCGCCCAGCTTTTCCAGCAGGCGAATACTCTCAATGGTCATGCCGCGATCCACCGCCTTGCACATGTCGTAGATTGTCAGCGCCGCGACGCTGGCGGCGGTCAGGGCTTCCATCTCCACGCCGGTCTGGCCGGAGAGTTTGCAGCGCGCGAGGATATGCACAGCGTCCGCGCCGTCGGCACGCAGTTCCACCTTGACGCCGGTGAGCATCAACGGGTGGCACAGGGGGATCAAGTCACTGGTTTTTTTCGCTGCCTGGATCCCGGCAATGCGGGCCACGGCAAACACGTCGCCCTTGGGGTGGGCGCCGTCGACAATCATTTGCAGGGTGTCGGGCAACATGCGCACCCGCGCTTCGGCCACCGCCTCGCGGAACGTCACGGCTTTGTCGGTGACGTCGACCATATGGGCGCGACCTTGGGAATCGAGATGAGTCAGCACAGGGATACTCCTGATCAGGAGCAGCGATTGTAAACCTGTGGGTCAAAATTTGCGCAGGGCTGTTTATCCCACCCTGGAGGAGCGAGCTTGCTCGCGAAAAACGTCAACGATAACGCGTGCACCCTGAGTAAACGCGGCGCCTGTGAGTTTTTCGCGAGCAAGCTCGCTCCTACATTCAAGGTTAGAACAGGAAGGTAAACCCGGCATTGATCCCGTTGTTGTTACCGCGGTTGGACAGCAAGCCACTGTAGTTCAATGACACCAGGGTGTCCTTGGTCAGCGCCATTTGTGCACTGGCCTTGATCACCGCGCCATCCCTGGCCACAGGCACGCTGTTGACGGCGAAGGCCGTGTCACTGCCGGCAAACTTCAGAGAAGCTTCACGATCGGTATCACCAAACTGGTGCTCCCAACCCAGCTCACCGCGCAGGGTCACCGCCGAGGTGGACGTGAGCGGCAGCTGGGTATGGCCACGCACGCCCAGGGTGGAGAGTGTCGCGTCCTGGCTTTGCTGGCTGGCATGCAAGGCTGCGGCACCGCCTTTTTCCTTGAACGAGTCGCTTTGATAGTTCAGGTACGTGAGGTTGGCGAAGGGTTCAAACACGGTCCACTGGGTGTAACCGATCTCGGCAAACACTTGGTCGGTACGCGCGTTGTAGTCGGCCTTGGCATGGTCCGACTGATTGGCATAGGCCACCCGTCGCGAAGTGTCCAGACGGTGCCAGGTGCTGGCACCGCCCAGGCGCAGGGCAATCGCCTCGAAGCGTTTGCCGCCATAGACCGACAGGTGATAGTTGTCGCTGTCCGCCGACGCCGACTGGCCGTTGAGGTGGCTTTGGGTATAACCGGTCGCCGCGCCCACGCGCCAGCCGTCGTTCACCTCGGAGTCCAGGCCCAGCAGTACGCCGCTGGTGGACGAGGAGTAGCCGCTGGCGTTGTTGTCACCACTGACGTTGTTGCGTCCACCAAGCAGCTGTACCCAGCCGCCGTTGTCACGGCTGTCGATCTGCGCGCTGGAGTCCAGTGCCTGCGCCTGTTGCAGGCGAGCGTTGACCGCTTCACGCAGGTAGCGACTGTCGGCCATTTGCGCCGCCGCCACATCCGAATGCAGTTGCCCCGACAGTTGCCTGAACCCTTCCCGCGCCTGAGCGGCGGAATCCGACGCCAGCAGGCTTTCGTAGACCGGGCTGCCAGCGCCCAATGTCTCGGCTGCCGTCGCCACCGACCGCTCATTGCGGGTTTGCGCGACGCTGGCGAAGGTGGTCTGGTTGCGGGCTATCGCCAGGGTCAACTGGTTCGGTTGATAGTTGAGCGCAGTGCCAATGAACAGGTAGTTGGGGGCGAACGCCGCAAACTGCCCCTGGATGCCTTGGCTGGCGCTGAGGATAGTGAACTGCTGGCCCAGCAAGCTGCGCGCCTCGGTGGCGGTCAACAGATTGGGGCTGTTCTCCAGGGACACGTTCACCACACCACCGTTGAGAGTCGCCACGCCATTGCTCTGGAGCTGGTCGCTCTGACCATTGGCGCCGACTTCGACGGCATACACCGAACCCGGATTGAACATGACATCGCCGGTGCGCAGCGTGCCAATCGAATGCCCCGGGGCCACTCGCCCGCCGTTGTTGACGGTCAAGGCACCCACCGTGCCGTTGCCGGCCAGGGTGCCGCCCAGTGTGGTCATCACGCCGTTATCGGCATTGCGCATGCCCACGGCGCTGCCATCTACCGTCACGGCAGAGGTCAACGCGCCGTCCACCGACAATTTGCCACCGCGTACCCAAGTGCTGCCCGAATAGCTGTTCTGGCCTTCCAGCACCAGCTCGCCATCCCCGGACTTGACCAGGCTACCGACGTAGGTACTGCCCGTGAGCGCGTCCTGGCCGCGGGTGAGTGTTGCCTGCTCCCGGGCATGACCGATGTCGTATTCGAACTGATCATCGGCCGAGGCATTGGCGGGCAGGCCATTGAGCCAGCCTTTTTGCGCTTTAGTGGCGGCCCAGGTCGCGTGTTCGGCAGCGTCCGCGACGCGACGGGCGCGAATGGCTTCATCGGAAATCGGGTTAGCCCAGATATCGCGGGTACCGCTGGGCAAAGCCACTGCCACCGCACCGAAGAACTGCCCCGGCCCTTGCATGGCTTTTTGCAGGTTGGGCAAGCCCCAACCACTGACCACACCTGGCACTTGCGGCGTACCCGGCGGCGCATCGTGCACCGGTTGCAGGTTGTCGTAGGTGCGGCCACCGGTCAGCGTGCCAACCGGCGTGTCCGGGCCATCCGGTGCTTGCAGGCTGGAGGTGGTCAGCAACACGTCCCGCGCTTGGCTGGGCGTCATATAGGGGAAGCGCTGCATCACCAACGCCAGAGCTCCGGAAACGCTCGGCGCAGCGGCCGAGGTGCCGTTGGCATTCGGGATGATTTCGCCCTCGGGGCCGGCAGATGGAATGCCCGACACGCCCATCACACACCACCATTTTGAGGTACCGCAGCGGTTGTAGACCTGGGCACTTGTCTCGTCATAGCCCGTGATCGAGAGAAACTTGCCTTCGATATCCGGCTTGAAAAACGGCAGGTTCGCGTTGGTGTCCGGGTTGGCACCGTGGCTGTCGTTGCCCGCCGAGATGATCTGGATGAACGTGTTTTGCCGGGCCGCATCAGCCATGGCGTCCATCCAGGTTTTGTGCCCGGCGTGGGCCTTGTCCCAGAATGGGCGATAGGCGGCGGTCATGTCCTGCAGGTTTTGCGCGGCGCTGTCGCCGACGTTGCCGAAGTGGTTCTCCACGTCATCGCGCGAGCTCTGCCCCCAACTCTGGTTGACGATCGCCACGTTCTTCGCCGCCAGGGCGTTGTAGCTGGCCATAAATGCGTTGTAGTCGAGGTCGTTGGAGCCTTGATAGCGGTCGTTGTCGCTGCCGCCGGTGTTGGCGACAAACAGGTTGGCGTCGAAAGCAATGCCGTGCATACCGGTGCCGTTGCGGTTGGCAGCCAGCACCCCGGACATTTCCGTGCCATGCCCGTCGTTGAACGCCGGGTCGTACTCCCCTGGGATACTGAAAGGCTCCCCCTGCTTGAACTCGCCGCTGGGTACTTCAAGGCGGTAGCGCGGATGGGTGGCGTAGTACTCGCCCGTGGAGGTCACCGCCTGCACCCGGTCCTGGCCCTGGGCATTTTTGCCCTGGAACTCGGAGTGTTCGGTGAGGATGCCCGAGTCGAGTACGCCGACATTCACCCCCTTGCCGGTGATGCCCAAGGCATAGGCGTAATACGCGTTGGTGCGGTCCAGGCCGGAATTGACCTGAGCTTCCGGGGTCTTCCAGGTTTGCGCGTTGGCACTCCAGTCACGGGTTGCGCCAGCCCAGGACTGGCCTGCGTTCAACTGCCCGCTCAGGTTGCTGCTCACGCCCGGCTCGACGTAGGTGTAAGGCTTGGCGGCCGGCAGGTTGGCGATAATGGCCTTGGAGAAATCGAGGATATTGGTGGTGTAGCGGCCGCTGTTGCTGAACAGCCGGCTGCGGTAGTAATCCAGGCGCGAAGCGTAGTCCAGTGGCCGACGGGTGTCGCCGAGCATGGCGCCAATGGTCAGGTTCTCGGGTTGCAGCTCATAGTTTTGCTTGAGGGCCGAATCGAACTTGCCGGACTGGGCCGCGAAGTCCTTGGCCGCAAGATCGACAATATCCGCGTAGGCAAACCTGAGGTTTTTGTACACGGCAGTCTCAGGGCCGAATGAGGCGACGGCTGTCCTGAACGCCGATTCCAATACCTGCGGGGTGTAAGGGTTGTCGTCTGCCCTGGCCACGGAACCGTGGCCCAGCCATAAGGCCAGGCCGAGTGCTATGGGTGTGAGGGGTGTGGTCTTGAAACGGGGGGTGCGATTGCGTTGCGACACAATGAAGCCATTACCTGCTACGTCCATTTTCCTTTCCCTTTGGATATGTGCGTCATCAATGAGCGGTGTTTCGGGCTTTTGTAATAGGCAGGGTCACGGTGAAAACCCTGGACAGGTTTTCTAAACGTTCGTCGAATCAAGGAGGTGGTGTTCCGACGGGGCCTTGCAGTGTTCTTATAGTTTTTACCGCAAGAAAAAATGTAACAAAATAATTACAGAGACCACAAGCACCCAGGACGCGTTAACGCAGGCAAATGTCGCACAAAACAAAAACCCCGGACTTCGTGAAAAATCCGGGGTTTTTCATAGCAGGTTCAATGCAGTTACAGATGGGACTCGGCGTATTCAGCCAGAATCGAACGCGGTACCCCTTGCAGCGCAATGTGCACGCCGTTCGGGAAGTCTTTGAAGCGTTCCGTCAGGTAAGTCAGCCCGGAGCTGGTCGCGGACAGGTAAGGGGTGTCGATCTGCGCCAGGTTGCCCAGGCACACCACTTTGGAACCGGCGCCCGCACGGGTGATGATGGTTTTCATCTGGTGCGGTGTAAGGTTCTGGCATTCATCGATCAGAATCAGGCTTTGCTGGAAGCTGCGACCTCGGATGTAGTTGAGGGATTTGAACTGCAACGGCACTTTGCTGAGGATGTAGTCGACGCTGCCATGGGTGTTTTCGTCATCCATGTGCAAGGCTTCGAGGTTGTCGGTAATCGCCCCCAGCCACGGCTCCATTTTTTCCGCCTCGGTACCGGGCAGAAAGCCGATTTCCTGGTCCAGGCCCTGCACGCTGCGGGTGGCGATGATGCGGCGATAGCGTTTGGTGACCATGGTCTGTTCGATGGCCGCGGCCAGGGCCAGGATGGTTTTGCCTGAACCTGCGGCGCCGGTCAGGTTGACCAGATGGATGTCCGGGTCGAGCAGCGCGTAGAGCGCCAGGCTCTGGTAGATATCACGCGGTTTCAGGCCCCAGGCTTCCTGGTGCAACAGGGGTTCCTGATGCAGGTCGAGGATCAGCAGCTTGTCGACCTGGATCTCTTTGATCCAGCCCACGAAGCCCTGTTCATCGACGATGAACTCATTGATATGCACGGCCGGCAGGTTGTCGATCAGCTGTACCTGGTGCCAGGTGCGGCCGTGGTCCTGACGGGTTTCGACCTTGCTCACACGGTCCCAGAACGAACCGGTCATCATGTGATAACCACGCGAAAGCATCGACACGTCGTCGACCAACTGGTCGGTACTGTAGTCCTCGGCAGCGATCCCACACGCTCGTGCCTTGAGGCGCATATTGATGTCTTTGGTCACCAGCACCACGCGCAGGTCCTTGTCGCGCGCATGCAGGTCGATCAATTGGTTGATGATTTTGTTGTCGTTCAGGTTTTCCGGCAGCAGGCTGTTGGGCTCGCTGCGCTTGCTCATCAGGATCGACAGCAAGCCCTTCGGGCCGCCCTTGCCACGCTGGATCGGTACGCCGACCTCGACGTCCTCGGGCGAGGCTTCACCCAGGGTCTTGTCGATCAGGCGGATGGCCTGGCGGCATTCGGCGGCAACGCTGTGGTGGCCGCTTTTGAGTTTGTCGAGCTCCTCAAGCACGATCATCGGGATGGCGACGTGGTGTTCTTCGAAGTTCAGCAGTGCGTTTGGATCGTGGATCAGTACGTTGGTATCAAGCACATAAAGGATTGGCTGGTCGGAAGAAGGGTTACGTCCATGATCATCCATACTCGGTCACCTTTGTGGGAGCCATTCGACGCAATACCTGGGCGGTGCTGCGCCTCGATTCGACCACCGATTGCACCTTGAACAAGGTCAAGTGCAGTGCCCACAGGAGGAGTCTTGGAAGACGCCACCTGTGCTGCAGGTTTCGGCGATCTGACTTCGTAATACCGCAAAACCCATGACAGGAAAAAGCACTTTGACGCTTTTTTGAAGTTTATTTTTCAGGATGACGAATAGCACTAGCCGAGTGCCATGTACCCCGTTAAAGTCGGAAGTCGGCCTGCATCGAAATGTCGCAGCAAATCGCCCCAAAAACACCCCATCCCCAGCAAAATCTGGCACTTCATCGAAATGCCTCGCGGCACTCCTGCCAACCCAAGCCACTCTGCGCCGTCGCCTGCAACATCATCGGCAATGCCACCCGCGCCTTGTCCTGGGTGTCGTGAAACACGATCACGCCTTTGCGCCACAGCAGCATCAGCGTCAGCACCCGTTGCGCCGACTCATCGGCCTTGAGCTTGCCCGGCTCGTCCTGGGAATCGATATCCCATAACGCCACTTGCAAGCCCTGTTGCTGAAAGAAGCCCTGGCTGTCCGCACGGCGTTGCCCATACGGTGGCCGGAACAAGGGCACATAATTTTCCGGCATCAGGTTCTGTACCAGCCCGGCACTGCGGGTGATGGAGCTTTGCCAGTCGACCCAATGGCTGTGGGAGCGGTACTGCCAGCCCTGAAGCCCCACGCACTGTCCTTGGTACAGCGCCTGCACATCGGCGGCGGAACTGCGCTCCACGCGGGCTTGCAAGCTGCTGCCAAGGACAAAGAACGTCGCGTTCATCTTTTGCTTGCGCAGGTAATCGGTGAGCCAGTCGGTATTGCCGCTGACAGGTGCAGGGCCACCGTCGAAGGTCAGCAAAAACATCCGGTCATTGAGTTCATCACCGTTGCGCTCATGATCGCCAAAGCGCGCCACTTCACTGCTGATCT
This sequence comes from Pseudomonas sp. MF6394, assembly GCF_002018845.1. Taxonomy (NCBI): domain Bacteria; kingdom Pseudomonadati; phylum Pseudomonadota; class Gammaproteobacteria; order Pseudomonadales; family Pseudomonadaceae; genus Pseudomonas; species Pseudomonas sp. MF6394. The sequence goes on along the minus strand of NZ_MVOJ01000002.1, from coordinate 374,721 downwards.
GCGGAAACAGCGCGGCCTTGCGCAACAACTCGTCCAGATAGCGTGCGTGGAAGTGCCGGCTGGGGGCGGCCCAGCCTATATAGAAAGAGTTGTCACCGACCTCGAACTTGCCGGCCTGCTCACGCAGGTCGTCCATGTTTTCCACCAGGTAGCAGAACGAGGCGTCTTCTTCGCAGCTCTGCTGGGCGAATGTGTAGTTCTCCAACAGCCGTTGCCAGAGCTGGCGACGCAGGTCGTCGATGGCAGCCAGGTTGATGATCTTCAACCCCAAGCGCTGCTTGAGCGCGGCGTCGTCCAGGGCTTCGCTGGCGAGCAGGCCGTGGGCAAACATCAGGATCTCCGCACGCGAAGCCACATCGAACAGCGCCGGGCTGACGAGTTTTTCCGGCCAGGTACCACGGTCCAGGCTGGCGACATCCACCGGCGCGGCCTGGGCATTCAGGCACAGCAGGCAAGCGGACAATAAAAGCGCTAATCGCACACGGGGTCTTCCTTTCTAGAGTTACCGCCCATCATAGCGGACTGATCCGCCTTTATTGTGTAGGAGCGAGCTTGCTCGCGAAAAACGTCTGGGCATCGCGTTTATTCAGCCCGCCAGCGTTATCGTTGTCGACTTTCGCGAGCAAGCTCGCTCCTACACAAAAACCGGGGCCTATCGGCTTGATAGGTGGAGTCGAACGCTCCAACCCCCTAGAATCCCCCCACGATTCCAGGAGCCAACTTCATGCTGATGGTGATTTCCCCCGCCAAAACCCTCGACTTCGAGTCCAAGCCGGTCACTGCGCGCTTCACCCAGCCGCAGTACCTGGACCACTCCCAGGAACTGATCGAGCAACTGCGCGAACTGAGCCCGGCGCAAATCAGTGAGTTGATGCACGTCTCCGACAAGATCGGTGGCCTCAACGCCGCGCGCTTCGGCAGCTGGACGCCGGCCTTCACTGCGGACAACGCCAAGCAGGCGCTGCTGGCGTTCAAGGGCGATGTGTATACCGGCCTGAACGCCGAGACGTTCAGCGATGCCGATTTCAGCTACGCCCAGGACCACCTGCGCATGCTCTCGGGGCTCTACGGCTTGCTGCGCCCGTTGGATTTGATGATGCCGTACCGCCTGGAGATGGGCACCAAGCTGGCCAATGCCCGTGGCAAGGACCTCTATGCTTTTTGGGGTACGCGCATCAGCGAGTGGTTGAATGAAGCACTGGCCGAGCAAGACGACGATGTGCTGCTCAACCTGGCGTCCAATGAGTATTTTTCGGCGGTCAAGCGCACGGCGTTGAAGGCGCGGATCATCAATACCGAGTTCAAGGACCTGAAGAACGGTCAGTACAAGATCATCAGCTTCTACGCCAAAAAGGCCCGAGGCATGATGAGCCGGTTTGTGATTGAAGAACGCATCAACGACCCAGCACAGCTCAAGCAGTTCGATGTGCAGGGTTACCGCTTCAATGCGGAGCAGTCCAAGCCGGACAACCTGGTGTTTTTGCGCGATCACGCACCGGAATAAGGCCTTGCCCCCTGCTTTAGACAATGAGATCCAACTGTGGGAGCGGGCTTGCTCGCGGAAGCAGGGTGTCAGTCGATACATGTATGACTGAAACACCGCTTTCGCGAGCAAGCCCGCTCCCACATGTTTGTTCGCATTTCAGGCGCAGATACGTCATTTATTTGGCGTCAAAAAATATTTCGACACATCCCTAACAATTTCTTCACTCGACACTCGTCGGTTTTTTTCGTAGTGGCACCACTTTTTTTTAACGGTAGTGGCACAAAACTATCCTCTCGCACCAACTCCCCATAACTACTGGCCTAAATAGCAAGTGCTATCAATATAGTACCAGTGCCATCTTTTCTAATATTTCAAAAAATTTCCGGAAAGGGGATGAGCGGCCCGGAACTTCGTCCTGAAGCACCGCTCATACCACCGGTAACGAAATTCTCTGTTTACGTAAGAGATGACTTACATACCGACCAATGGAAGTAGCCAAGTTGTCATAAAGCACTTTGGCTCGAGGGTCATATCATCAACTGATTGAGTTGAGGGCGGCGATAAGGACTCATTGCCAACCCCCTAAAGGCCAAGGCAGCGCTGACCTAAATGAGCCAGTGTCAACACCCAAGGCATTGATATCAAAAGGCTTCTTGCCTGTATCAAAGCCCAGCGGCACTGGCGCCGGACCCTTCCGCCACGGAAAACCGGCTGCATTTCAGGGCAAGCCCCAATAACAAGGCCACGTTGCGCACAACTTGAGTGCAATAGTTAGTCACTCGCTATTTAACATGCCTGCACGCGGTAAGTCGGCGTCTATTCGCCTAACTTTCGCGGCATCAGTGACGCTTGCAAACATGAACTCCGGCCATCTAATGGCATGATTTAAACATAGAGGTAATTGCGATGCGCATCAGCATATTTGGTTTGGGTTACGTTGGCGCCGTGTGTGCCGGTTGCCTGTCTGCCCGTGGCCATGAAGTGGTCGGCGTAGACATCTCCAAGGAAAAGATCGACCTGATCAATGCGGGTAAATCCCCCATCGTTGAACCGGGTCTGGGCGAACTGTTGAGCCAAGGCATCGCAACCGGTCGACTGCGCGGTACCACCAACTTCGCCGAAGCCATCCGCGACACCGACCTGTCGATGATCTGCGTGGGCACGCCGAGCAAGAAAAACGGCGACTTGGAACTCAACTACATCGAGTCGGTATGCCGCGAAATCGGTTTTGTACTGCGTGACAAGACCACCCGCCACACCATCGTGGTGCGCAGCACCGTACTGCCAGGCACCGTGGCCAACGTGGTGATCCCGATCCTCGAAGACTGCTCCGGCAAGAAAGCCGGCGTTGATTTCGGCGTTGCGGTCAACCCGGAGTTCCTGCGTGAATCCACCGCCATCGCTGACTACGACCTGCCGCCGATGACCGTCATCGGTGAGTTCGACACTGCCTCCGGCGATGTCCTGCAGTCGCTGTACGAAGAACTCGATGCGCCGATCATCCGCAAGGACATCGCCGTCGCCGAAATGATCAAGTACACCTGCAACGTGTGGCACGCCACCAAAGTCACCTTCGCCAACGAGATCGGCAACATTGCCAAGGCTGTCGGCGTCGACGGTCGCGAAGTGATGGAAGTGGTCTGCCAGGACAAGACCCTCAACCTGTCCCAGTACTACATGCGCCCAGGCTTCGCCTTCGGTGGCTCCTGCCTGCCAAAAGACGTGCGCGCCCTCACCTACCGCGCCGGCTCCCTGGACGTGGAAGCGCCGCTGCTCAACTCGCTGATGCGCAGCAACGAGTCCCAGGTACAGAACGCCTTCGACATCGTCTCCAGCCACGAAAAACGCAAAGTTGCGCTACTGGGCCTGAGCTTCAAGGCCGGCACCGACGACCTGCGCGAAAGCCCGCTGGTAGAGCTGGCAGAAATGCTGATCGGCAAGGGCTACGACCTGAGCATCTACGACAGCAACGTCGAATACGCCCGTGTACACGGCGCGAACAAGGACTACATCGAAGGCAAGATCCCCCACGTGTCGTCCCTGCTCAACTCGGATTTCGATGATGTGATCAACAACTCCGACGTGATCATCCTCGGTAACCGTGACGAGAAGTTCCGTGCCCTGGCGCATAACGCTCCGGAAGGCAAACAAGTGGTCGACCTGGTGGGCTTCATGTCCAAGGCCACCAGCGTGAGCGGCCGTACCGAAGGTATTTGCTGGTAACAGCAACGGCAAGTTTCAGGCTGCAAGTGGCTTTATCCCCAGCGCTTGCAGCCTGAAGCCTCCTCACCTTGCGGATGACGCTTATGTCCAAGTTAAAACATGTATTTCTGCAATCGGCCGGCTGGCTGTTCTTTCTCAGCCTGCTGATGGGTCTCGCCCTGCTGTTGCCGGCGAGCACCTTCGATTCGCAATCGAAGAATTTTATTTTCCTGATTGGTGCCGTGGGTATCTGGCGCTACTCGATGGGCGCGACGCATTTCTTTCGCGGCATGCTGTTCCTGTACGTGGTGTACCCGCACCTGCGCCGCAAAGTGCGCAAGCTGGGCAAAGCCGCCGACCCGTCCCATGTGTTCCTGATGGTCACCAGTTTTCGTATCGACGCGCTGACCACCGCCCAGGTCTACAGCTCGGTGATTCGCGAAGCCATCGACTGCGGCTTCCCCACCACCGTGGTGTGCTCGCTGGTGGAAATGTCCGATGAGCTGCTGGTCAAAAGCCTCTGGGAAAAGATGAACCCGCCGGCTCACGTCAAGCTCGACTTCGTGCGTATCGCCGGTACCGGCAAGCGTGACGGCCTGGCCTTCGGTTTTCGCGCCATCTCGCGTCACCTGCCGGACGACCGCGCCGTGGTTGCCGTGATTGATGGCGACACCGTGCTGGCCGAAGGCGTGGTGCGCAAGACCGTGCCGTGGTTCCAGCTGTTCGGCAATGTCGGCGGCCTGACCACCAACGAATTCTGCGAAGTGCGCGGCGGCTACATCATGAGCGAATGGCACAAACTGCGCTTCGCCCAACGCCACATCAACATGTGCTCCATGGCCCTGTCCAAGCGCGTGCTGACCATGACCGGGCGCATGTCGGTGTTCCGTGCCAGCGTAGTGACCGACCCGGGCTTTATCGCCGACGTGGAAAGCGACTCGTTGCAACACTGGCGCCTGGGCCGCTTCAAGTTCCTCACCGGGGATGACAAGTCCAGCTGGTTCAGCCTGATGCGCCTGGGCTACGACACCTTCTACGTGCCGGATGCCGCGATCAACACCGTGGAACACCCGCCGGAAAAGAGCTTCATCAAGGCCAGCCGCAAGCTGATGTTCCGCTGGTACGGCAACAACCTGCGCCAGAACTCCCGCGCGCTCGGCCTGGGCGTGCGTCGCCTCGGCCTGTTCACCAGCGTGGTGTTGTTCGACCAGCGCGTGTCGATGTGGACCTCCCTGCTCGGCCTGACCGTGGCCATGATCGCCACCTTCAAGTACGGCGGCGCGTTCATCCTCGCCTACCTGCTGTGGATCGGCATTACCCGCCTGATCCTCACCCTGCTGTTGTCGTGCTCTGGCCACAAGATCGGCCCGGCCTACCCGCTGATTCTCTATTACAACCAGATCATGGGCGCGTTGGTGAAGATCTACGTGTTCTTCCGCCTTGATCAACAGTCCTGGACCCGCCAGGACACCAAACTGACCCGCGATTTGGCCAGCTTTCAACGTTGGTTCAACACCTGGTCGTCTCGGACCATGACCTTCTCCGCCGGCAGCATCTTCGTTGCCGTGTTGCTGATGATGGTCTGACCCTGCCAAGCCTGAATTAACCTAGGAATTACACCCGATGAATAGCCAAGTAAACGCCAACGTTGTCCACGAATCCGAAGCTCAGCGCCAACACGCCCGGGTGAAAATCCCGGCCAAGCTGCGCTTCTTCAACAGCGACCGCACGCCGACTGAGGCGAAGGTAATCGACCTGTCCGCCGGCGGCCTGGCCTTCACCGCCACCCAGCCGCTCACCATCGGCCAAGTGCACAAGGGCCGCCTGCAATTCGTGATCGACAACCTCGGCCTGGCCATGGACGTGGAGCTGCAGATTCGCTCCTACGACCGCCAGACCGGCCGCACCGGTTGCCAGTTCCAGAACCTCGATGCCCAGGATATTTCCACCCTGCGCCACCTGATCACCTCGCACCTGTCCGGCGACATCGTGACCATGGGCGACGTGCTCGCGACCCTGCAACGCGACAACTTCACCAAGGCACGCAAGGTCAAGGACGGCGGCAGCGGCATGACCGCGTTCGGTCGCCTGCGCGCCGTGACCTTCAGCCTGGCGATATTTTTGGTGGGCCTTACGGCCTTCGGTTTTGTGGTCAAGTCGCTCTACGGCATGTACTTCGTCAGCCACGCCCAGGCCGGCCTCGTCAGCGTACCGGGCATGAACGTGACCATGCCCCGTGACGGCACCGTGCAAAGCCTGCTCAAAGGTGATTCGGTAGCAGCCAAAGGCGCGCCACTGGCGACCTTCAGCACCAGCATGCTCGACGTACTCAAGGGCCACTTGGACGAAGACCAGTTGCAACCGGCCAAGGTTGAAGAGCTGTTCGGCAAACAAATGACCGGCACCCTGACCTCGCCTTGCGATTGCGTGGTGGCCCAGCAACTGGTCGCCGACGGCCAGTACGCCAGCAAGGGTGATGTGATCTTCCAACTGGTGCCACGCGGCAGCCAGGCCAATGTGGAAGCGCGCTTCAGCTATCGCCAGTTCGGTGACGTGCGCCCAGGTACGCAGGTGAACTTCCAGGTCGCCGACGAAGAACAGATGCGCACCGGCACCATCGTCAGCAGCACCAGCCTGAACAGCGCCGACCTGTCCTCTGACATCCGTGTGCAGATCAAGCCCGACGCACCGCTGGACAGCACCTACGCCGGCCGCCCGGTGGAAGTCACCAGCGACCGTGGCCCATCGCTGAACTGGCTGATCGACAAAGCCATGGCCCACGGTCTGTAAGCGAGGACATGCCTGTGAACTCTATTCCAACAACACCGCTGACCTCTGTGGGAGCCGGGCTTGCCCGCGATGCAGGCGACTCGGTGCATCAGTTGCACCGCAGCGATGCCATCGCAGGCAAGCCAGCTCCCACACAGAGCAGATTTCACTTGGCCTCTGCGTACTGCGCGCTGGCACTGGCCGTGAGTCTGGCCGGTTGCGCAGGCCTGCCCGACCAACGCCTGGCCAACGAAGCCCTCAAGCGCGGCGACACCGTCACCGCGCAGCAGAATTACCAGCAACTGGCAGCACTGGGCTACAGCGAGGCCCAGGTGGGCCTGGCCGATATTCAGGTCGGCACCCGCGACCCAGCGCAAATCAAGCAGGCCGAAGCCACCTATCGTGCGGCGGCAGACACCTCGCCCCGCGCCCAGGCACGCCTGGGTCGCCTGTTGGCGGCCAAGCCCGGCGCCACCGAGGCCGAACACCATGAAGCCGAAAGCCTGCTGAAAAAAGCCTTTGCCAATGGCGAAGGCAATACCTTGATCCCGCTGGCAATGCTGTACCTGCAATACCCCCACAGCTTTCCCAACGTGAATGCCCAACAGCAGATCAGCCAATGGCAGGCAGCCGGTTACCCGGAAGCCGGCCTGGCCCAAGTGCTGCTGTATCGCACCCAGGGTACCTACGACCAGCATCTGGATGACGTGGAGCGCATCTGCAAAGCCGCGCTGAACACCACCGATATCTGCTACGTCGAACTGGCCACGGTCTATCAGAAAAAACAGCAGCCGGAACAACAGGCCGAACTGCTCAAGCAGATGGAAGCAGGCGTAAGCCGTGGCACCGTCACCGCCCAGCGCGTCGACAGCGTCGCCCGCGTACTCGGCGATGCCACCCTTGGCACCCCGGACGAAAAAACCGCCCAGGCGTTGCTTGAAAAAATCGCCCCCGGCTACCCGGCGTCCTGGGTCAGCCTGGCGCAACTGCTCTACGACTTCCCTGAATTGGGCGATGTCGACCAGATGATGAAGTACTTGGACAACGGCCGCGCCGCCGACCAGCCACGCGCCGAATTGTTGCTGGGCAAGCTCTACTACGAAGGCAAGTGGGTGCCCGCCGATGCCAAGGCCGCCGAGGCGCATTTCGAGAAAGCCGTGGGCCGTGAAGTGGCCGCCGATTACTACCTCGGCCAGATCTACCGCCGTGGCTACCTGGGCAAGGTTTACCCGCAAAAAGCCCTGGACCACCTGCTGACCGCAGCGCGCAACGGCCAGAACAGCGCCGACTTCGCCATCGCCCAACTGTTTTCCCAAGGCAAGGGCACCAAGCCTGACCCATTGAACGCCTATGTCTTCAGCCAGTTGGCCAAGGCCCAGGACACGCCAGAGGCCAATGACCTGGCCACCCAGCTCGAAGCGCCGCTGACCCCTGCGCAACGCGCCGAAGGCCAACGCCTGGTGCAACAGGAACTGGCCGCCCGCGGCACCCTGGCCCAAAGCACGCTGCAACTGCACGCCCTGCAAGAAGAAGACGGCGAGGAATCCCTATGAAGCTCAACCCATTCGTCAAGGCCGGCATCGGCCTGTCCTTCGCCCTGCTGTGGTCGTGCCCGACCCTGGCCGCGCTCACCGAAGCCAAGAACTTCGGCCTGGAAGTCAAAGCCACCGCGCAGTCTGAAGATGACCGCGACCTCGGCACCCAGAAAGGCGGCGACGTCAACGGCATCGGCCTCGACCTGCGCCCCTGGATCTACGGCGAAAGCGGCGCGTGGAGCGCCTACGCCATGGGCCAGGCAGTGGTGTCCAGCGACATCATCGAGACCGACACCCTGCAACAGTCGGCCGATGACACCACCGAGCAGCAGTCGAGCAACGACGACCGCAAAGCCAAGAAAAACTACCTGGCCCTGCGTGAGTTCTGGGTCGGCTACAGCGGCTTCACGCCCTACCCCGGCGAGATCCTCAAGTTCGGCCGCCAGCGCCTGCGCAATGACGACGGCCAATGGCGCGACACCAACATCGAAGCGCTGAACTGGACCTTTGACACCACCTTGCTCAAAGCCAATGTCGGCGCCGCCGAACGTTTCAGCGAATACCGCACCGACCTCAAGGAACTGTCGCCGGTCGACAAAGACCGCCAGCACTTCTACGCCGACGCCGCCTACCAGTGGACGCCGGGCCAGTGGATCGGCGTGCGCGGCCACCACACCCACGACGACGGCAAGCTCGACTACGCCGAACCGGGTGTGGCCAGCGACCCGTTGGACAAGCGCGAAAACGGCGACCTGACCTGGCTGGGCATCGAAGCCAACAGCGACGCCTACAACTGGCGCAACACCAACACCGTCAACTACTGGGCGAGCATCACTGGCATGCGCGGCGACCGCGACAAGGTCAACGCCTTGAACGCCGACGGCACGCGCCCCACCAGCGCCAAGCGCAGCGATGACCTGAGCGGCTGGGCCACCGACATCGGCGTGCGCCTGCGTCTGGACCCGCAGTGGCAAGTCGGCGCGGCCTATTCGCGCGCCAGTGCCGAGTACGAGCAGAACGGCCTGCAGAGCAACCGTTCGAACTGGACCGGCACCCAGTCCCGTGTGCATCGCTTCGGTGAAGCCTTTCGCGGCGAGATGAACAACATGCAGTCCATGAGCCTGTTCGGTTCCTGGCAGCTGCGCGAGGACTACGACGCCAGCCTGGTGTACCACAAGTTCTGGCGCGTGGATGGCAACAAGCCGGTGGGCAGCAACGGTATCGACGCGGTGCAGAACAACACCGATGACGTCACCGGTGCAATTCTCTCCAGCACCTCCCTGCCCCTTGAAGACGGCAAGAAAGACCTCGGCCAAGAGATGGACCTGGTGATCACCAAGTACTTCAAGAAAGGCTTGCTGCCTGCGGCGCTGAGCCAGTCGATCGACGAGCCTTCAGCCCTGGTGCGTTTGCGTGCCGGCGTGTTCAAGCCCGGCGATGCCTATGGCAGCCAGGTCGACTCCTACATGCACCGCGCGTTTGTCGACGTGGTCTGGAAATTCTGATGGGAGCCTGCGCCATGAATGCTCAAAGCCTACTCGTCGCGGCAATGCTGATGGCCAGCGCCACAGCGTTCGCCGATACGGCGGCCAAGGCGCCGACCATCGCCAAGGAACTGCAACAGGCCAAGACCTACACCATTTCCAGCCCGCCCACCGCGCCGCTGGAAATGGCCAAGCCGGCGCTGCCCGACCTGTCGGGCTACACCGCGCAGGCGATGGAAAAGAAAATCGTCAAGACCAAGGCGGGCAAAATCAGCATCCGCCGCATGATGCAGGAAGACGCGCTCAAGGACTTTATCGGCGGCGACAACAAGATGGCCGAATGGGTGGTGCGCCAGCACGGCATTCCCCAGGCGATCTTCGTCGACGACGGCTACATGAACCTCAAGGACCTGCTGGGCAAGGTGCCCAAGCAGTACTTCAGCGAAACGTCGCCGGGGGTGTTCCTGGCCAAGTTGCCGATCGTGGTAGGCCGTAAAGGCATCCTCGATATCGACAAAAACACCCAGGAGCTGCGCCTGTCCCAGCAAGCCGGTTCGTTTTTGATCAACGACGGCCAGCTGTTCGTGCGCGATACCAAGGTCACCGGTTGGGACGAAAAAGCCAACGGCCCGGCGCTGTTCAAGTCGGCCAAAGAGTTCCGCCCGTTCCTGCTGGCCTGGGGCGGCACCGAGACCTATATCTCCAAGACCAAGATGGCCAGCTTCGGCTACGCCAACAGTAAGTCGTACGGGGTGAGTATTTCCCAGTACACGCCGAACATGGCCAAGGTGCTCAAGCGCCCTGAGCCGACCGGTTGGATCATCGATTCCGAGTTCTCGGACATGTGGTACGGCTTCTACTGCTACGAGACCACAGGCTTTGTGATCAAGGGCAATACCTACAAAGACAACATCGTCTACGGCATTGACCCCCACGACCGTTCCCACGGCCTGATCATCGCGGACAACACCGTGTACGGCACCAAGAAGAAGCACGGCATCATCATTTCCCGGGAAGTGAACGACAGCTTCATCTTCAACAACCGCAGCTATGACAACAAGCTCTCGGGCCTGGTGATCGACCGTAACAGCGTGAATAACCTGATCGCCGACAACGAGATCTACCGCAACCACACCGACGGCATCACCCTCTATGAGAGCGGTGACAACCTGCTGTGGGGCAACAAGGTGATCAGCAACCGTCGCCACGGGATCCGCGTGCGCAACAGCGTGAACATCAAGCTCTACGAAAACACCTCGATGGCCAACGGGCTGACCGGCGTGTACGGCCACATCAAAGACTTGACCGACACCGACCGCGACATCGCCCTCGACCCGTTCGATGCCAAGGTGTCGCTGATCGTGGTCGGCGGTGAACTGGCGGGTAACGGCAGCGGGCCGCTGTCCATCGATTCGCCGTTGAGTATCGAGCTGTATCGCGTGTCGATGCTGGCGCCGACCAAATCCAGCGGCATCAGCTTCTCCGGCATCCTGGGTGACCGCCAGGAAGAAATTCTCGACCTGCTGGTACGCCAGCAGAAAGCCGTGCTGATCGACCCCGTCGAACGCCAGACCGAATTGCAGGACTGAGGATGACCCTTATGCACCCACACATGATCAAACTGCTGAGCCTCTCGGGTCTGACCCTCGGCCTGCTGGCGGCCAGCCAGGGCGTACGCGCCGATGAGGTCAAAGCCCCGACCTTCACCGCCGAACCCTGCTGCAGCCTGTGCCCGGCCGCCCATGACGCGAAGAACTACACCACGCGCTACCAGCAGAACTTCACCACCCTGGTGCAAGCCCAGGGCGACTGGCTGTTCCGTACCCAGGAAGACCTGCGCACCGAATTCGACACCACCCCGGCCGGCTACAAGCGCATGCAACAGTTGCACGATGCGTTCAAGAGCAAGGGCGTGGAACTGGTCGTTGTGTACCAGCCAACCCGTGGCCTGGTGAACCGCAACAAGCTCAACCCAGAGGAAAAGGCCAAGTACGATTTCGACAAGGCCCTGACCAACTACAAGACCATGCTCGGCCGCTTCGCCAAGATGGGCTACGTGGTGCCAGACCTGTCGCCGCTGACCAACGAACAACTGCCGGATGAATTGCCAGCCCACGATTTCTACTTCCGTGGCGACCAGCACTGGACCCCATACGGCGCCCAGCGCACCGCGAAAATCGTCGCGGCCAAGGTCAAGCAGATGCCGGAATATGCCGAGATTCCCAAGCGTGAGTTCGAGACCAAGCGCTCGGGCCGCATGGGCAAGACCGGCACCCTGCACAACATGGCCGGGCAACTGTGCGGTACCAGCTACGCGATCCAGTACATGGACCAGTTCACCACCGAGCCCAAGGGCGAAGCCGGTGACGGCGACCTGTTCGGCGATTCGGGCAACCCGCAGATCACCCTGGTGGGCACCAGCCACAGTGGCAAGAACTACAACTTCGCCGGCTTCCTGGAAGAAGAAATCGGCGCCGACATCCTCAACGTCGCCTTCCCCGGCGGTGGCCTGGAAGGTTCGATGCTGCAGTACCTGGGCAGCGATGAATTCCAGAAGAGCCCACCGAAGATCCTGATCTGGGAATTCTCGCCGCTGTACCGCCTCGACCAGGAAACCATCTACCGCCAGATGATGGCGCTGCTGGATAACGGCTGCGAAGGCAAGACCGCGCAAATGTCGGCCAGCGCCACGCTCAAACCCGGCAAAAACGAACTGATGGTCAACAGCGCCAACAAAGACCTGCGCAACGCCAACCACCAGGTCGATATCCGCTTCGCCGATCCGTCGGTGAAAACCTTGCAAGCCACCCTCTGGTACATGAACGGGCGCCACGAGGACATCAAGATCGAGAAACCCGAAACATCCGATACAGACGGGCGTTTCGCCTTTGAACTGCGCACCGATGAAGACTGGGCCTCGCAGAACTTGCTGGCCGTGGAAGTGCAGGGCCCCGAAGCGGGCGCTGCAGCGCAGAAGGTTGAAGCGAAAATTTGCACACGCAACGTATTTCCAAGCGGTGGTCAGCAGACCGCCCAACTCGGGAAGTGAGGTTACCTATGCAAAAGTTATTGCTCCCTGGCCTGCTGGGCCTGGCCATGTTCGCAGGTTCCGTCAATGCGGCGGCGCCACTGCGTCCGCCCCAGGGCTATTTCGCACCGATCGAAGCATTCAAGACCGGCGACTTCAAGAATGATTGCGACAGCATGCCAACGCCCTACACCGGGCCGTTGCAGTTTCGCAGCAAATACGAAGGCTCCGACAAGGCCCGTTCGACCTTGAATGTGCAGTCGGAAAAAGCCTTTCGCGACAGCACCGCCGACATCACCAAGCTGGAAAAAGACACCAGCAAGCGCGTGATGCAGTTCATGCGTGACGGCCGCCCACAGCAGCTCGAATGCACCCTGAACTGGCTGGTGTCATGGGCCAAGGCCGATGCGTTGATGTCCAAGGACTTCAACCACACCGGCAAGTCGATGCGCAAATGGGCATTGGGCAGCATGGCCTCGGCCTATGTGCGCCTGAAGTTCTCCGAGTCGCAGCCACTGGCCAAGCACCCGCAGGAAGCCCAGCAGATCGAAGCCTGGTTCAACAAGCTGGCCGACCAGGTGGTGAGCGACTGGGACAACCTGCCCCTGGAAAAAACCAACAACCACTCCTACTGGGCCGCCTGGTCGGTGATGGCAACGTCCATCGCTACCAACCGCCGCGACCTGTTTGATTGGGCGGTGAAGGAATACAAAGTCGGCGTGAACCAGGTCGATGACCAGGGCTTCTTGCCGAACGAATTGAAGCGTCAGCAACGCGCCCTGTCGTACCACAACTACGCGCTGCCGCCGCTGTCGATGATCGCCAGTTTTGCCTTGGTCAACGGCGTGGACCTGCGCCAGGAAAACAATAGCGCGCTCAAGCGCCTGGGTGACAAGGTGCTGGCCGGGGTGAAAGACCCGGACATCTTCGAACAGAAGAACGGCAAAGAGCAGGATATGAAGGACCTCAAGGAAGACATGAAATTTGCCTGGCTTGAGCCCTTCTGCACCCTCTACACCTGCGCGCCGGATGTGATCGAACGCAAGCATGGCATGCAACCGTTCAAGACCTTCCGTCTGGGGGGTGACCTGACCAAGGTCTACGACCCGGCGCATGAAAAAGGCAACAAAGGTTCCTGACAAATTAATTGAAGAAATGGGTTCCCCATGTGGGAGCGGGCTTGCTCGCGAAAGCGGTGTGTCAGTCGGCACATCTGTAACTGAACTGCCGCTTTCGCGAGCAAGCCCGCTCCCACAGTTTGAACCGGTTTCGTCAGTAGAAATGCAATACAGCCTCCCCCGAAATCGTGGGGGGGTTTGGGGGGGCTCTGGCCCTTGACTGTTGGTTAAACATGGAGAGATCGGGATGGTTTTCTCGTCCAATGTGTTCCTGTTTCTGTTCTTGCCGATCTTCCTCGGCTTGTACTATTTGAGCGGGCAACGCTATCGCAATCTGCTGCTGCTGATTGCCAGCTACGTGTTCTACGCCTGGTGGCGAGTGGACTTCCTGGCGCTGTTCGCGGCCGTCACGCTGTGGAACTACTGGATCGGCCTAAAGGTGGGTGCCGCCGGTGTACGCACCAAGCCGGCGCAGCGCTGGCTGTTGCTCGGCGTGGCGGTCGACCTGTGCATCCTCGGCTACTTCAAGTACGCCAACTTCGGCGTCGACAGCATCAACGTGATGATGAAGTCGGCGGGCCTGGAGCCGTTCATCCTCACCCACGTGCTGTTGCCGATCGGGATCTCGTTCTACATCTTCGAGTCCATCAGCTACATCATCGACGTGTACCGTGGCGACACCCCGGCGACCCGCAACCTCATCGACTTTGCAGCGTTCGTGGCGATCTTCCCGCACCTGATCGCCGGGCCCGTGCTGCGCTTTCGCGACCTGGCCGACCAGTTCAACAACCGCACCCACACCCTGGATAAATTCTCCGAGGGCTGCACGCGGTTCATGCAGGGTTTTATCAAGAAGGTCTTTATTGCCGACACCCTCGCGGTGGTGGCCGACCATTGCTTCGCCCTGCAAAACCCCACCACGGGCGATGCCTGGCTTGGCGCGCTGGCCTACACCGCGCAGCTGTACTTCGACTTCTCCGGCTACAGCGACATGGCCATTGGCTTGGGCTTGATGATGGGTTTCCGCTTCATGGAAAACTTCAAGCAGCCCTACATCAGCCAGTCGATCACCGAGTTCTGGCGGCGCTGGCACATCAGCCTGTCCACCTGGCTGCGTGACTACCTGTACATCACCCTGGGCGGCAACCGTAAAGGCACGCTGACCACTTACCGCAACCTGTTCCTGACCATGCTGCTCGGTGGCCTGTGGCACGGCGCGAACATCACCTACATCGTGTGGGGCGCCTGGCACGGCATGTGGCTGGCGATTGAAAAAGCCATCGGCCTGAACACCGCGCCGCGCAGTTTCAATGTATTGCGCTGGGCCTTCACCTTCCTGCTGGTGGTGATGGGCTGGGTGATCTTCCGCGCCGAAAACCTGCACGTTGCCGGGCGTATGTACGGTGCGATGTTCAGCTTTGGCGAATGGTCACTGTCGGAACTCAACCGCGCCAACCTCACCGGCCTGCAAGTGGCAACCCTGGTAGTGGCTTACGCAACGCTGGCGTTCTTCGGCCTGCGCGACTTCTACACCAACCGCCCTGCCGACAAGGCCAAGCCAGCCGACCCAAGCCTGATCAAGGCCGTACCCGGCGACAACCCTGGCAGCATCCACGAGCCCGGTTTCAGCGTGGGCCGTGACGCTGCCGTGCAACCGGCCTACTGGACCGCTGACTGGCCACGCTACGCCATGCGCGGCGCGGTACTGCTGCTGTTCGTGGCGTCGATTCTCAAACTGTCGGCGCAGAGTTTCTCGCCGTTCCTTTACTTCCAATTCTGAGGGAGCCGACCATGACCCGTTCATTACGCGTCCTCTACATCAGCCTGTTCCTGGTGCTGTTGCTGGCACTTGGCGCCTGGTCGCTGCGCAGTTTCTTTGGCTTCAGCACCAACGCCGATGCCACCGTGCTCAACGGTCGCTGGACCAAAGCCGTCGAGACCCACTACGACGACGAGTTCCCGATCAAGCGCCTGGGCACCAACCTGTGGGCGGCACTGGACTACAAGCTGTTCAATGAAGGCCGCCCTGGCGTGGTGCTGGGCCGTGATCACTGGTTGTACAGCGACGAGGAGTTCAACCCCGCCGTCAACGAAGACCAGAACCTGCAAGGCAACTACGCGCTGGTCGAAGGCGTGCGCCAGAAGCTCAAGGCCCAGGGTATCCAACTGGTGATGGCGATAGTGCCGGCCAAGGTGCGCCTGTATCCGGAGCATCTGGGGGAAGTGAAACCGGCCAGCGTGCACGCCAATCTGTACCAGGATTTCCATGCTCGAGTGGCGGCGGACAACATTCCGGCCCCGGACCTGCTCGGCCCGCTGCAACAGGCCAAGCTGAGTGGCAAGCAAGTGTTCCTGCGCACCGACACCCACTGGACCCCAGACGGTGCCGAAGTCGCCGCCAAGCAATTGGCCAAGGCGATTGCCGACAAGACCCCACTGAGCGGCGAGCCGCAGCGTTTTGTCACCGAGGCCGAGAAAACCGAGCCGCATAAAGGCGACTTGCGTTTGTTCCTGCCCCTGGACCCGCTGTTCGAAAACCTGATGCCGCCTAAAGAGCCGCTGGAAAAACGCGTCACCCACCTGGCCGAACAGAAAGGTGATGACGCGCTGTTCAGCGACAGCGAAACCCCGGTGGCACTGGTGGGCACCAGCTACAGCGCAAACCCCAACTGGAACTTCGTCGGTGCGCTCAAGCAAGCCTTGCACAGCGACGTGGTCAGCTACGCCGAAGACGGCCACGGCCCGATCCTGCCGATGCTCAGCTACCTCAAAAGTGATGACTTCAAGAACAGCCCGCCGCAGGTGCTGATCTGGGAGTTTCCTGAACGCTATCTGCCCGTTAACAACGAAATCGGTGATGCCGACCCGGCCTGGGTTGCGCAGCTTAAACAAGCCGGTTCGCGCCAACAGAACATGGCAATCAACACATCTAAATCCGAGACGCCCGACCGGGCGCAAAACTGAAAGAGAGGTAACTCACATGACTTTCACTACAACTCCTCGTCGTCTCGCTAAAACCCTGGCAATCGCTGCGGGCCTGAGCTTCGTATCCCTGTCGGCCTTCGCTGGCGGTGACGCCGCCCTGTACGGCCCGACTGCGCCAAAAGGCTCCAGCTTTGTGCGTATCTACAACGCCAGCAACCAGGAAGTCAGCGCCACCGTCGGCAGCACCAACCTCAGCGACGTTGCGCCACTGGCCAGCAGCGACTTCAGCTTCATGCCCGGCGGTGACTACAGCGCCAAGGTCGGCAGCCAGACCCTGCCGGTCAAGCTGGCCGCCGACCACTACTACACCCTGGTCAACAGCGGCAGCGGCCAGCCGCAGTTGATCGAAGAGCCACCGTTCAAGAACAAGCAGAAATCCCTGGTGCGCGTACAGAACCTCAGCGACAAGGCCCTGACCCTGAAAACCGCCGACGGCAAGACCGATGTGGTCAAGTCGGTGGCTGCCAAGGGCCGTGGCGAGCGTGAGATCAACCCGGTGAAAGTGAGCCTGGCGTTGTATGACGGTGACAAGAAAGTCGGCGATGTGAAGCCGGTTGCGTTGGAACGCGGTGAAGCGGCGGTGCTGTATGTCACCGGCTCAGGTTCGAGCCTGTCGCCAGTGTGGGTGAAACGCCCAGTGTCGACCCGCTGATTAGCTTTTGAAATTGACGCTCGTCCCTTGTGGGAGCGGGCTTGCTCGCGAATGCAGTGGTTCAGTTGCAGATGTGCCGACTGACACCCCGCTTTCGGGAGCAAGCCCCCTCCCACAGGCTCTGACCCAAACTGATTCAAGGAGAAACACCCATGATCCCAGTAATCCTTTCCGGTGGTAGCGGCTCACGTCTTTGGCCGCTTTCGCGCAAACAGTTCCCCAAGCAGTTCCTGGCTCTGACCGGCGAGCACACCTTGTTCCAGCAAACCCTGGAGCGCCTGGTGTTCGAAGGCATGGACGCCCCCATCGTGGTCTGCAACAAAGACCACCGTTTCATCGTCAACGAGCAACTGAGCGCACGCAAGCTCGACTGCCAGCGCATCCTGATGGAACCGTTCGGCCGCAACACTGCGCCGGCCGTGGCCCTGACCGCGATGATGCTGGTCAACGAAGGCCGTGACGATTTGATGCTGGTACTGCCCGCCGACCACGTGATCGACGACCAGAAAGCCCTGCAACGCGCACTGGCCCTGGCTACCGTGGCCGCCGAGCGTGGCGAGATGGTGCTGTTCGGCGTGCCAGCCACCCGCCCGGAAACCGGCTACGGCTACATCAAGTCCACCAACGATTCGCTGCTGCCTGAAGGCGTGAGCCGCGTGCAACAGTTCGTGGAAAAGCCCGATGAAAAACGTGCGGTCGAGTTCGTCAAAAGCGGCGGCTACTTCTGGAACAGCGGCATGTTCCTGTTCCGCGCCAGCCGCTTCCTCGAAGAGCTGAAAAAGCATGATCCGGACATCTACGACACCTGCGTGCTGACCCTGGAGCGCAGCGAGCAGACCGCCGACACCGTGACCTTCGACGACGCCACCTTCGCCTGCTGCCCGGACAATTCCATCGACTACGCCGTGATGGAAAAAACCCAACGCGCCTGCGTGGTGCCATTGGCTGCTGGTTGGAGCGATGTGGGTTGCTGGGCTTCGCTGTGGGCGGTCAACGATAAAGACGCCAACGGCAACGTGAGCAAAGGCGACGTGGTGATCCAGGACAGCCGCAACTGCATGGTGCACGGCAACGGCAAACTGGTGTCGGTGATCGGCCTGGATAACATCGTGGTGGTGGAAACCAAGGACGCGATGATGATTGCCCACAAGGACAAGGTCCAGGGCGTCAAGCAGATGGTCAACACCCTCAACGAGCAAGGCCGCAGCGAAACCCAGAACCACTGCGAAGTCTATCGCCCGTGGGGTTCCTACGACTCGGTGGACATGGGCGGGCGCTTCCAGGTCAAGCACATCTCGGTCAAGCCGGGCGCGTGCCTGTCGCTGCAGATGCACCACCACCGCGCCGAACACTGGATCGTGGTCAGCGGCACCGCCGAAGTCACCTGTGACGAGAACGTGTTCCTGCTCTGCGAAAACCAGTCCACCTACATCCCCATCGCCTCGGTGCACCGCCTGCGCAACCCGGGCAAGATCCCGTTGGAGATCATCGAGGTGCAATCGGGCAGCTACCTGGGTGAAGACGATATCGAGCGCTTCGAAGATATCTACGGGCGCTCGACACCGGTTGAACGTGGCGTATCGGTGAAAACTATCGCGCAGTAAAACAGTCGTACAAGAAGCCCTCGCCCAGCCCATTGCGTCCCCTATCCGCAGTGGGTTGGGTGGGGGCTTTTTCTTTGGGGTTTGTGGTGCCTGTACAGGCGTCATCGCAGCATAGGTATCTACACAACTTCGGGTAGTGCGCCGAACCTGTGGCGAGGGAGCTTGCTCCCGTGGCGACCGGACAGCCGATGCTTATCTACCTGACGCCCCGCGATCAAACTGTGGGAGCGGGCTTGCTCGCGAAGGCGGCCTGGCAGTCAACACCGTTGGATTGTGTGTATATCCATTCCTGCGGTAACGGCCACTTTGGGTTCCGCCCTGACGGCGGCTCACTTTTGAAAAGCGCAAAAGTAAGCAAAACGCTCTTGCCCCACCACTCGGCACCTCGCTTAGGCTCGGTGTGCCCGTAATTCGCCAGCGTGGTTTAACGGGGCGCTTGAGATCAAGATCACAAGCAGATCAAGATCAAGAGCGGCTCGCTTCGCATCGTGGTTACCGTTGGCTGCTACAACCTACAAAATTGTGTAGATACCTATGCTCATCGCAGGCAAGCCAGCTCCCACAGTTGACCGCGCCCCCACTTTAGAATGCGGTCGAATGTGGGAGCTGGCTTGCCTGCGATGGCGTCCGCCCGGCCAACACAATGCTCAAGGTAACCAATCCCACCTAAGCTTAAGTTAGGATGCTGGTTCCCTATTCGAGGTGGTCTCCATGTTCTTCGGCGTTCTCCTGATCATCACCTGGCTGGTCCTGCTGCTGCGCTACCCCGCCAAGGCGCTGCCGGTATCGTTGGCCGCTGCCGTCGGCCTGGGGTTTGTCGCAGTGTGGGTGGTATGGCTGGACAACCGCGAAACGTCGCAACTGGCGCGCCTTGAGCTGCGCATCACCTACGCGCCGCAAGACTGCCCCGCCGACCGACCGCTCAAACTGACCCTCAACAACGGCAACGACGTACCGCTCACCGAACTGCGCTGGCGCGTGGCCGCCTATGCGCCGGGCGATACGGTCAACCTGGCCGACAATGTCTACGCCGCTCCGCGCTATCGCGGCCCCGGCGAGTTGCAGGCGGGTGCTACCTGGGAGGATTGCCTGCCCACCCCGCCGCTGCGCCCTGGCTATCGCCCACAAACCCTGGAATTTCGCGCCGAGCACCTGCAAGGCAGTTTCTCGGACTGACAAAGGATGGACCCATGCCCAACGTACTGATCACCGGTTGCTCCAGCGGCATCGGCCGTGCCCTCGCCGAAGCCTTCAAAGCCGCAGGCTTCGAGGTATGGGCCAGCGCCCGCAAACCCGATGACGTCGCCGCGCTTACTGCCGCAGGCTTTAATGCCCTACAACTGGACGTCAACGACAGCACCGCCCTGCAACGCTTGTCGGAGCAATGGAGCGAGCTGGATGTACTGATCAACAACGCTGGCTACGGCGCCATGGGCCCATTGCTCGACGGCGGCACCGAGGCGATGCAGCGCCAATTCGAGACCAATGTGTTTTCCATCGTCGGCGTAACCCAGGCGCTGTTCCCCGCCCTGCGTCGCAGCAAGGGCCTGGTGGTGAATATCGGCAGCGTTTCCGGCGTATTGGTGACGCCGTTCGCCGGCGCCTACTGCGCGTCCAAAGCCGCTGTGCATGCGTTGAGCGATGCCCTGCGCATGGAGCTGGCACCGTTTGGCGTGCGCGTGATGGAAGTCCAGCCGGGTGCGATCAATACCCGCTTTGCAAAGAATGCCGGCGCCCAGGCCGAATTGCTGATCCACGAACAGTCGCCATGGTGGCCATTGCGCGAGGGCATTCGTGCACGCAGCCAAGCGTCCCAGGATAAACCCACTCCAGCCAGTGAATTTGCCGCAGACGTGCTCAAGGCGGTGCAGCAAGGACAACCACCGCGCCTGCTGCGCTCGGGCAACGGCAGCCGGGCGTTGCCGTGGATGGCGGCGCTGTTGCCCAAGGGGTTGTTGGAGAAGGTGTTGAGGAAGCGCTTTGGCTTGGGCGGTACACTCTAAGGCTTCATGAAATCAATAAACGCCCGCACCTTCAGCGGCAAATGCCGCGTGTCCGGGTACATCGCGTAAACCCCTTGCGGGGCAAAGCGATGGTCCGCCAGCACGCGTACCAAGCGTCCCGCATCCAGATCTTCCTGCACCAGCCATTGCGGTAAAACCGCCACACCGTGGCCGCGCACGGCAAACGCCTGGAGGACCGACGCGCTGTCGGCCACCAAGGCTGACGGGCCGGCTCGATAAGAGTGTTCAAGACCTGCCGGGTCGGTCACGCTCAATTCGCTCAAGCGGCCATGGCCCAGCCTGGGCACCTGCTCCAAGTCGCACAGGGACTGAACCCCGGCAAACTGCGGCGCGGCGACGGCAAACACCTCGAACGTCGACAACTGCACGGCGCGGTGGTTGGAATCCATCAAGCGCCCCAGCCGTATCGCCACGTCAAAACGCTCGGAGATCAGATCCGCGTGGGTGGAGGATGTGGATAAGTGGATGTTCAGGTCCGGATGCAGGCGCCGAAAGGCTTCCACCGCAGGGCCGACCACAGCCAGGGCATATTCGACGGTGGTAGTGATGCGCAGGGTGCCTTTGAGTTGGGCATGCTCACTGCGGGCTTCTTCTACCGCCAGGCGCGCCTCTTCAAGCATGCGCGTGCAGCGCAGGTAGAAGCGTTCGCCGGCGTCGGTGAGCGCCAGTTGGCGGGTGTTGCGGGTCAGCAGGGTGACGCCGAGTTCCGCTTCCAGGCGCTTGAGGTTGAAGCTGACCACGGCGCTGGTCTGGCCGAGCAGATCCGCGGCAGCAGTGAGCGAGCCGGCTTCGACCACGGCCTTGAAGGTGTCAAATCGGTCCAGGCTGACCATGGCGGACGCCCTCCTTTGTCAAAATATTTTTGACAAACTAGCAGGCAAACCGACGTATCCCAAACCCTGCGTGCGGCCTACCCTGCCGGCTTCACTCGCAGGAACGCGTTCATGACCTACCGCTCGAAAGTCGCCTGGATCTTTTTATTCGGTTTTGCCCTGGACCTGGTGAACATGTTTGTCGCCACCGTCGCCTACCCGGACATTGCCCGCGAGCTGCACGCCTCGGTCACGCAACTGGCGTGGATCAGCAACGCTTACATGCTCGGGCTGACCCTGATCATTCCCTTGAGTGTCTGGCTGGCAGCGATCATGGGCGAACGCACGCTGATCGCCACCAGCCTGCTGCTGTTCGCCGGCGCCTCGGTGATGGTGGGCCAGGCCGGTTCCATCGAGGCGTGGATAGGCTGGCGCGCGGTGCAAGGGCTCGGCGGCGGCTTGCTGATTCCCGTGGGCCAGGCCATGGCGTACCGGCACTTTCCCGCCGCCGAGCGCAGCCAGCTGACGGCGCGGGTGATGTCGGTGGCGTTGCTGGTGCCGGCGTTATCGCCAGCGTTGGGTGGGGTGATTGTCGACAGTGTGTCCTGGCGCTGGATTTTCTACGCCAACCTGCCCCTGGCCCTGATCACCCTGCTGCTGGCCTTGCTGTGGATAAAACCCGACGCGCCCACCCGCGTGCGCCCGCCTTTGGACCTGAGCAGTATTTTCAAACAGGTTGCCAGTCCGATGCTGCGCGTGGCGATGCTGGTCTACCTGTGCATACCCGGCGTGTTTATCGGCACCAGCCTGATCGCCATCCTTTATGTGCGCAGCCTGGGCTATGACGCCACCCAAACCGGCGCGCTGATGCTGCCCTGGGCACTGGCCTCGGCAGTGGCAATCTACCTGAGCAAGAAACTCTTCAATCGCTGCGGTCCCAAACCCTTGCTACTGGCGGGCATGGCGCTGCAATGTGGTGGCATCCTGTTGCTCAACGAGCCGGCCCTGATCATTGCCGCCTATGTGTTGATGGGCCTGGGCGGCAGCCTGTGCAGCAGCACCGCGCAAACCCTGGCCTTTCTGGATATTGCGGCCGAGCGCATGGGCCACGCCAGGGCGTTGTGGAACATGAACCGTCAAGTAAGCTTCTGCGTCGGCGCCGCCGTGCTCAGTGCAATCCTGTCGGCCTTGGATTCCTTCGCCATAACCTTCACGATGGCGCCAGCTCTGACCCTGTTGCCGCTTTTCGCAGTGTTGCGCCTGGATGCTTCCAGAGTACGCACGCTGCTTCACCCTTGCAGCGAGCCCAAGCATGATTGACTACAGCGATTTTTTTGAAGAAGTGATCCAGACCCACGTCGAGATCGAGCAATGGTGTGCCGGGGTTGCGCCTCAGGGCACGCTGGAAAATCTGCTGGCGCGCTTCTCACCCGAGTTCAGCATGATCGCGCCCGCCACCGGAACGCGGGTCAACAGGGCCGGGGTCAATGCGTTGTTTACGCGCCTGGGCGGGATGCGCCCGGGGTTGAAAATCACCTTGAGTGAAATGACCGGGATTGATCGTCATGCACGGGGGGCCACGGTGACGTATCGCGAGCATCAGGTGGATGACAGTGGCACCCAGACCGACCGCCGCGCCACGGTGGTGTTTGAGAAACAGGCCAGTGGCGCGCTGTTGTGGCGGCACTTGCACGAGACCTTTATCAAAGCCTGACGCGTTCAAATGTGGGAGCTGGCTTGCCTGCGATGGGCAACGGTAACCACGATGCGAAGCGAGTCGCTCTTGATCTGCTTTTGATCTTGATCTTAAGCGCCCCGTCAAACCACGCTGGCCGGAATTCGACAGGGATTTGGGGGGTAAACCGGCAGGGATGCCGGTTTAGCCGCCCCGCGCCATGGATGGCGCGTGGCGGCGGCCCCCCAAATCACTGGCGGATTACGGGCACACCGAGCCTAAGCGAGGTGCCGAGTGGTGGGGCAAGAGCGTTTTGCTTACTTTTGCGCTTTTCAAAAGTGAGCCGCTGTCAGAGCGGAACCCTAGGTGGCCGTTACCTAAATAACGGATATGTACCCGGTTCAACTGTGTTGACTGTTAGGCAGTCTTCGCAGGCAAGCCAGCTCCCACAGTTGGATCGTGGGGTGTCAGGTAGATAAGTGTCGGCTGCCAGGCAAGCCAGCCTCCCACAGTTTAGTTTTGCGTTGGGTTCACGATGACAGTGCAGGTAATGCCTGCCGCCAACAACACGCCTTCCGGCACTTCATCAATGTGAATCCGCACCGGCACACGCTGGGCCAACCGCACCCAGTTAAAGGTCGGGTTCACATCGGCGATCAGTTCACGGCTCTCGGGGTTATCACGGTCGTAGATACCGCGGGAGATGCTTTCCACATGGCCCTTCAAGGTCTCGCCGCTCATCAATTGCATATCGGCTGTGTCACCCACCTTCACATGGGGCAGCTTGGTTTCTTCGAAGAAGCCATAGACCCAGAACGAATTCATATCCACCACAGCCATCTTCGCCTCGCCAATACGCGCATAGTCGCCGCGATGCACATTGAGGTTAGTGACATAACCGTCTACCGCCGCCAGCACTTGCGTGCGTTTCAAGTTGAGTTCGGCGGCCTCCAGTTGCGCCAAGGCGTGCTGATAATCGGCCAGGGCCGAGTCGGCGATGTTGCTGGCGTCGTCGCGGTTTTCCTTGGAGATCACCAAAGCGTCCAGGTCGGCGCGGCGGTGCGCGTTGACCTTGCGCATTTCCCAGGTGGCCTTGCGTGAGGCCACCAGCGATTGCGCTTGCTTGACGGCAATGCGGTAGTGCTCGGGGTCGATCTGCATCAGCAGGTCGCCTTTTTTCACCAACTGGTTATCACGTACCGGCACGTCCACCACTTCACCGGTGACGTCAGCCGCCACATTGATAATGTCGGCGCGCACCCGGCCATCGCGGGTCCACGGCGTTTGCATGTAGTGCACCCACAACGTGCGGCCAATCCAGATCGCCAACGCCAGAACCAGCAAGGTGGCGAGCAGGCTGAAGAACTTTTTCATCGGAGCATTCTCAACGGTAGACGCTCAGCGCCAGGGCGCCGAACAGGCAAGCGAACAGGCTCAGGCGCAGCAGCGCCGGGTGCCAGAAAAACCGGTACAGGTCGAACCCGGCCAGGAAGCGGTCAACCGCCCAGGCCAGCCCCGCGGCGATCAGGAACATCAGGGTCATGGTCGGCATATAGATGCCGTGGAATGCAATTTCACGCGGCATTCGGGGCTCCTTTGAGGGCGGCCAGAGGCGATTGCGGGTCCAGCAACGAGGTGCGAATAAAGTGCAGGTAGCTCTTCACCCGGCGCAGGGCCGAGGTGTCGAAGTGCGGGGCGAAGGGTTCGTCGGTGGCCTGCACGCGGCTGATCGCATGGTCGACGGCAATCAACCCGCGCTCCAGGTTGCTGGCGCTGGGTTGCAGGAACAGCCGCACCAGCGAGCGCCCCATCACACGGATCGCCTGGCGCCACGGCTGGGACTCGGCATACGCCGGGTGCACCGGCAAAATCGCCTGCTCCTTGCGCAGCTCGATGATCGCGTGGCCGACCTCCAGCACCACGAACATCCAGCGCAGCAAATCGCGCTGCACCTGCGGCTGGCCGACCGCAAGCCCGTAGGCCTGGTGCAGCAGGTCGCGGGTGCGGCTTTCAAAGCTCGACGCCAGGCCCTTGAGCTTGCCGCTGATGGCATACACCACTTGCTCACGCAGGTCTTGCTCCATACGGCGCCACAACCAGCGGCTGTTGGGCGGCAAAATGATCGCCCCTGCCGCCGCGCACACCAGCATGCCGATGACCATGGCGATGTAGTCGTTGATAAAGAGGTAAGGGTTGTAGACCGTGAGGTTATCCGGCACCGAACCGGTGCTGAAGAAAATCAGCAGGCCCACGCCCACGCCGGCGTATTGGGGGCGTGACGACAGAAAGGCACCGAAGATAATCACCGGTGCGAGCATCACGCACAGCAGCGGGAAACCATCGATCCAGGGGAACACGAAGAACATTTCGACAAAGCCGACCAACGCGCCGATCAAAGTGCCGCAGGCCATCTGGAACGCCATGCGCTTGGGGTTGGGCGTGGCAGCAGACAGGCCCACCGTGGCCGCCGCGATCAAGGTCATGGTGGCGCCGCTGGGCCAGGCCGTGGCCACCCAGTAACTGCCCAGCACAATCAGGATAAACGAGGCGCGCACACCGGCCGCGGCACAGGCCAACCAGTTGGTCTTTGGCGTGTAGGCTTCGTGCCAATCCTCCCGCGCATGGCGATGCTCGGCCAGGGACGCGTGGGTTTGCGCGTAGTTGTGCAGGTCGTCGACGAAGCGGTACAGCAGCTCGTAGGCGGTGTGGAAATCCAACTGCTCGGCGTCCGTCGGGTTGTCCTCCTGGAAGCTCGCCCGCAGGCTGCGCACCTTGGCGGGCAGGCCGTCCTTGTAGGCGCTCAACTGGTTGACCAGGCGCGCGGCATCGGGGCTGGTGAGGGCGCGGCCAGAGAAGCTGTCGAGCACTTCGGCCAGGTCTTGCAGGCCGGGCTTGATCGCTGCCACCACATGGTCGGCCTCATCGGCGCGCAAGCGTTCAAGCAACTGGTGCAGGGCGTTGAAGCGTGTGGTGATGCTCATGAATTCGCTGTTGAGGCGACTGAGCCGCCCGTTGCGCCGACGCATGTGCGGGTCTTCGAACACGGTGACACTGCGCACGCCTTCCAGGCCCACGGCTTCGGCAATAAAGCGCACGTTGCTGGCCTCGAAGCCTTCGCGCTGGCTGCGCCCGCGCAGGCCGTCGGTCACGAACAGCGCGAACACGCCAAAGCGCTGGTACAGCGCGTTGCGCATGGCGGCGCTGGAGGTCTGCGGCAGGATGGCGGCGCTGACCAGTGTCGAGCACAGTATCCCCAGGGAAATTTCCAACACCCGCCACACCGCCGCCATAAAGGCGCCGTCCGGGTGGGCCAGGGCCGGCAGGCCGACCATCGCCGCGGTGTAGCCGGCGAGCACGAACCCATAGGCGCGAAAGTTGCGGTTGCGCGTGGCGCCAGCAGTGCAAATGCCCACCCAGATCGCCAGCGCACCGAGGAACAGTTCGGTGTTCTGCGCAAACAGGGCGATCAACAGCACCATCACCGCCGAGCCTGCCAAGGTCCCGAGGAAACGGTAGAAACTCTTGGCGAACACCTGGCCGCTCTGGGGCTGCATCACGATAAATACGGTGATCATCGCCGTGCGCGGTTGCGGCAGTTCCAGACGCATGGCCAGCCACAGCGTCAGGAACGCGGCGACCAGTACTTTGAAGATATACACCCAGGTCACGCCATCGCTGCGTGCCCAGTCGAAGAAACCACGGCGCCACTCAAGGGAATGCAGCCAGCGCAGCGGTGCAGGCAAGGGAGTCATCGAATCCTACTCAGTGATCAAACACGGCGAGCGCCGCCGGGGTCTTGCTTGGGCGTGTCTTGGCAGCCGTGGGCACATCGTCGCCAGCGCCGAGGCCGCCGCCCAGGGCGGTCACCAGTTCGGCATGGGCACTCAGGCGCGCCGCCTGCACCTGTTGTTCGATCTGCTGCTGACGAAACAACAAGGTTTGGGCGTTGAGCACGTTGAGGTAGTCCGTGAGGCCACGTTGATAGGCGATCATGGCGATGTCGTAGGTTTTCTGCGCCGAGGCCACCGACTGCGCGGCGAAGGCCGATTGCTTGTCCATGGACTCACGGCGGATCAACTGGTCGCTGATGCCCTTGAGCGCATTGACCAGGGTCTGGTTGTACTGGGCCACCGCGATGTCATAGCCGGCACTGGCTTCGCCCAATTGCGCACGCAGGCGGCCGCCGTCGAAGATCGGCAAGGTGATCGCCGGGCCGACGTTGTAGTTGAATTTCTTGCCGGCCAGGAATTCCAGCATGCCGCCGCCGGTGGCCATGTAACCGAGGCTGCCGACCAGGTCGACGTTGGGGTAGAAGCCTGCATGAGCCACATCGATACCCCGCGCCTGGGCCGCTACCTGCCAGCGACTGGCAACCACGTCCGGGCGTTGGCCGAGCAACTGCGCGGGCAGGCTGGAGGGTAATTTCAACGGCGCGGCAAGGGCCAGGGTCGGACGCTGCAATTGCGCGCCCTCCCCCGGGCCTTTGCCGGCCAACGCCGCCAGTTGGTTACGGCTCAGGGCGATTTCCTCGTCCAGGGCATCCAGTTGGCGATGGGTTTCCGGCAGCGGAGTTTCGGCCTGGCTGACGTCAAAGTGAGTGCCGATCCCGGCGCTCAGGCGTTTGTTGGCCAGATCCAGTATTTGCTGTTGCTGGGCCAGGGTGGCGGCCGCGATGTCGCGGTTGGCGTACTGCAACGACAGCTGAATGTATGCGCGCACCACATTGTTTTGCAGTTCGAGCTGGGCCAGGCGCGCTTCGGCGGCGCTCATGTGCGCCAGGTCGACGGCGCGTTCGGTGCTGTTGCTTTCCCGGCCCCACAGGTCGAGGGCGTAGCTAAGGCCCAGAGACGAATTGTTGTCCCAGGTGTTGGCGCCGCTCAGTTCGCCGGGGCCGTAGAACTGATCCTTGGGCCAGTTGTGGCGCTTGAGGGTAGTGTCGCTGTTGATCTGCAGCGACTCGGCCGACTCTGCCACCCCGGCCAGCGCCCGGGCTTGGCGCACGCGGGCGGCGGCCACGGCCAGGCTGGGGCTGTTATGGGTGGCGAGTTCAACCCAACGGTTGAGCTGCGGGTCGCCGTAGGCCTGCCACCATTGGGCGGTGGGCCAGTGGGCGTCGCGGGCGGCGCTCTGGATCGCGGCGTCGGTGGCCAGGATGTTGGCGTTGATCGCCTGGCCTTGGGGGGCGATTCCTCCGGTTCCGATGCAACCGCTGATGACTGACGTTAAAGCCCAAACACTGAGAGTCTTCAGCTCTCTGCTGATGCGACGCGGCACGGCAAGCGAATTCCTGAGAGGGTGTTGCGCAAGAGGTGGCGCAATTCTAGGCGGCGGCAGGGAGGACGATAAGCTGGCATTCCTGTGAATCTTTGTTACCGTTCAGGCGATAATCCGTTGGTAGGGATCACTCAAAGCGTAACTTTCTGTCACAATTTGCTATCTCCCTTGAGAACACTCCATGGACACTTTGCAAAACATGCGCGCCTTCAGTTGTGTGGCCGAAGCCGGCAGCTTCACCGCCGCCGCCGTGCAACTGGACACCACCACGGCCAACGTCTCGCGCGCGGTCTCCAATCTTGAGGCCCACCTGCAAACCCGCTTGCTCAACCGCACCACCCGGCGCATCGCGCTGACCGAAGCCGGCAAACGCTATTTGCTGCGCTGCGAGCAGATCCTCGCCTACGTCGAGGAAGCCGAGGCCGAAGCCAGCGACGCTCACGCGCGCCCCGCCGGGCAGTTGAAAGTGCACACCATGACCGGCATCGGCCAGCATTTCGTCATTGACGCGATTGCCCGCTACCGCCGCACTCATCCCGACGTGACCTTCGACCTGACCCTGGCCAACCGCGTGCCGGACCTGCTCGACGAGGGCTACGACGTGTCCATCGTGCTGGCCAGCGAACTGCCGGACTCAGGTTTTGTGTCCCAGCGCCTGGGCATCACCTACAGCATCGCCTGCGCCTCGCCGGACTACGTCAAGGCCAAGGGCTGCGCACAACGGCCCCAGGATTTGCTCAACCATGCGTGCCTGCGCCTGGTCAGCCCGGTGGTCCAGCTGGACAAATGGACCTTCAACGGTCCGGAAGGCCAGGAAAGCGTGGCAATCAACAGCTCGCCGTTTCTGGTGAATTCGGCCGACGCGATGAAAACCGCGATCACCAGCGGCATGGGCGTCGGCCTGCTGCCGGTATACGCCGCCATCGAAGGGCTGCGCAACGGCACGCTGGTACGGGTGATGCCGACCTACCGCTCCCAGGAGCTGAACCTGTACGCCATCTACCCCTCGCGCCAATACTTGGATGCGAAGATCAAGACCTGGGTGGAATACCTGCGCGGTTCGTTGCCGGAAATTCTGGCTGCGCACCAGGCGGAGTTGGTGGCGTATGAGTTGAGCGGTGCTGTGGGTGGCGTGCGGATGGCGACCTAACAACCCCTGTAGGAGCGAGCTTGCTCGCGAAAAACCTGAGGGCAACGCATTCAATCTGGATCAACGCGTTATCGATGACGTTTTTCGCGAGCAAGCTCGCTCCTACAGGTTTTGTGCTGAGGGGATAAATGTTAGCGTGCTCAGCATTCTCCCGTAGTCGATGAGCCCGCCCGCCATGAAAAAGACTGTTCTGGCCTTCAGCCGTATCACCCCACCCATGATCGAACGCCTGCAACAGGATTTCGAGGTGATCGCGCCCAACCCCAAGCTGGGTGACATCAACGCACAGTTCAACGAAGCCCTGCCCCATGTCCACGGTTTGATCGGCGTGGGCCGCAAGTTGGGCCGCGAGCAACTGGAAAGCGCGAGCAAGCTGGAGGTGGTGTCCAGCGTATCGGTGGGCTACGACAACTACGATGTGCCGTACTTCAACGAGCGCGGGATCATGCTCACCAACACCCCCGATGTGCTCACCGAAAGCACTGCCGACCTGGCCTTTGCGTTGCTGATGAGCAGCGCACGCCGCGTGGCCGAATTGGATGCCTGGACCAAGGCCGGCCAATGGAAAGCCAGCGTGGGCGCGCCGCTGTTTGGTTGCGACGTGCACGGCAAGACCCTGGGCATTGTCGGCATGGGCAATATCGGCGCGGCCGTGGCCCGGCGTGGGCGCCTGGGCTTCAATATGCCGATCCTTTACAGCGGCAACAGCCGCAAGACCGCGCTGGAGCAAGAACTGGGCGCGCAGTTTCGCAGCCTGGATCAGCTGCTGGCCGAGGCGGATTTCGTCTGCCTGGTGGTGCCGTTGAGCGACAAGACCCGTCACCTGATCAGCACGCGGGAGCTGGCGTTGATGAAGCCCAGCGCGATCCTGATCAATATCTCCCGTGGGCCGGTGGTGGATGAACCGGCGCTGATCGAAGCCCTGCAAACCCAACGCATTCGTGGTGCTGGGCTGGATGTGTATGAAAAGGAACCGCTGGCTGAATCGCCGCTGTTCCAGCTGAGCAATGCCGTGACCCTGCCGCATATTGGTTCGGCCACCGATGAAACCCGCGAAGCCATGGCCAATCGCGCGTTGGACAACCTGCGCAGCGCGCTGCTGGGTCAACGCCCCCAGGACCTGGTGAACCCGCAGGTCTGGAAGGGCTGATACCGGACTTGAGGTGGGAGCTGGCTTGCCTGCGATGACGGCCTGCCAGCCGACACTTCTCTGTCTGACTCCCCACAATCCCACTGTGGGAGCGGGCTTGCTCGCGAAGGCGGCCTGACAGTCAACACAGTTGGATTGTGTATATATCCATTGCTGCGGTAACGGCCACTTAGGGTTCCGCCCTGACGGCGGCTCACTTTTGAAAAGCGCAAAAGTAAGCAAAACGCTCTTGCCCCACCACTCGGCACCTCGCTTAGGCTCGGTGTGCCCGTAATCCGCCAGTGATTTGGGGGGCCGCCGCCACGCGCCATCCATGGCGCGGGGCGGCTAAACCGGCATCCCTGCCGGTTTACCCCCCAAATCCCTGTCGAATTACGGCCAGCGTGGTTTAACGGGGCGCTTGAGATCAAGATCACAAGCAGATCAAGATCAAGAGCGGCTCGCTTCGCATCGTGGTTACCGGTGGCTGCGGCGAACTGCACAGTTGTGTAGATACCTATGGCCATCGCAGGCAAGCCAGCTTGCATATAAACAGTGTGCCGACACAAAATCCGGTTAAAGCCCCGGCCAGCCAAGTCGATAACTCTCTATAGATCGTCATCCCTGATCCACAGAAGGTTTTTATGTCCACCACCAAAGCCCGCGCAGACTCACTCTCGCTTCTGCTCTTTACCTTGCGCAGCGGCAAGCTGATGGCCATCAACCTGTTGAAAGTCAGCGAGATCATCCCCTGCCCGCCGCTGACCAAGCTGCCGGAGTCACACCCGCACGTCAAAGGCATCGCCACCTTGCGCGGCGCGTCTTTGTCAGTGATCGACCTGAGCCGCGCCCTGGGTGAAATGCCCTTGCAAGACCCGGACGGCGGCTGCCTGATCGTCACCGATGTCAGCCGTTCCAAGCAGGGCCTGCATGTGCAGGCGGTGAGCAAGATCGTGCATTGCCTGACCACCGATATCCGCCCGCCGCCCTACGGCTCCGGCGGCAATCGGGCGTTTATCACCGGGGTTACCCAGGTGGAAGGTGGCCTGGTGCAGGTGCTGGATATCGAGAAAGTCATCCATGGCATCGCCCCGGCACCGGTTGAAGCGGCGCCGACCGACCTGACCATGGAAGAAGCCGAAGTGCTGGGCAATGCCCGCATCCTGGTGGTGGACGACAGCCAGGTGGCCTTGCAGCAATCGGTACACACCCTGCGCAACCTCGGCCTGACCTGCCACACCGCCCGCAGCGCCAAGGAAGCCATCGACGTGTTGCTGGAGCTGCAAGGCACGGTTGAACAGATCAACGTGGTGGTGTCGGACATCGAGATGTCTGAGATGGACGGCTACGCCCTCACCCGCACCTTGCGCGAAACTCCGGATTTCAAGGACCTCTACGTGCTGTTGCACACCTCCCTGGACAGCGCGATGAACAGCGAAAAAGCACGCCTGGCCGGTGCCGACTCGGTACTCACCAAATTCTCATCCCCCGAATTGACCAAATGCCTGGTCATCGCCGCGCAAACCGTGGCGCAAAAGGGCCTGTAAGCCTTGGCCGAGTATTACCAGCTGCTGCGTCGCGACCTCACCGGCAGCCTGCCCGCCCCGCAATGGCCAGCGGATACCCGGCTGGATCATTATCGCGATGAACTGGCCCCGGCGATCCATGCCGTACTGCGCATGACCCAGGACCAAGGCGGCGGCCGTGTCGGCCATTTGGATGAGTGGCGCCGGCAGTTCGTCACCGATGCCGAGTACGACCCGACGCTGTGCCTGGTCGCCAGTAACCGCGACGGTATTCTCGGCGTGGCACAATGCTGGACCAGCGCCTTTATCAAGAACCTGGCCGTCCACCCCTGTGCCCAAGGCCAAGGGCTGGGCCGCGCCTTGCTGCTGCATAGCTTCCAGGTGTTCAAGCAGCGCGGCGAACCCTATGTGGACCTCAAGGTGCTGGAGAGCAACCTGCGCGCCCGCCAACTGTATGAAAGTGCGGGCATGGGGTTTGTGCTGCGCGACATCCTATCCAAGGGCTGACCCTCACTGGCGCATAACTTGCTTCCAGAGCCCCTGAGCGGTCGATAGAGGTAAAAACCCGTCACCCCTCAAGCGTGCCCTCTGACCTTGCCTGGTGACAGATCCGCCATGAACACACACTTTTCCTGCGTCGGTTGCGGCAAATGCTGCAGCGACCATCATGTGCCACTGACCCTCGAAGAAGCCCGCAGCTGGGCGGCGGACGGCGGCAACGTCATCGTTCTGGTGGAGGGCTTTCTTGGCAACGGCCTGGGCCTGCCCCTGCAACAACGGGAACACGCCGAGCGCCGTTCAGTGGTCGTGCCCAGCGGCAATACCGAGGCGTTTGTGGCAATCACCTTTGCCGCCTACAACGCCGGACGCTGCCGGAATCTTGACGAAGACAACCGCTGCCGCATCTACGAACGGCGCCCGCTGGTGTGCCGCATCTACCCGATGGAGATCAACCCGCATATCCCACTGAACCCAAGCACCAAAGACTGCCCGCCGGAATCCTGGGAGCAAGGCCCCGCGCTGATCGTCGGTGGTGAATTGATGGACACGCAACTGGCCGAACTGATTCGCCGTTCGCGCCAGGCCGACCGTGATGACGTACAGACCAAGGAAGCCGTATGCGCGTTGCTCGGCATCCGCACGACCGCCCTCAAGGGCGACGGGTTTACCGCGTACTTGCCGGACATGCAGGCGTTTGCCCAGGCGATTGAACTGGCGATTGAACAGCCGGCGGTGGCCAATGAATGGGTGTTTCATGTGTCCGGGATGGACATCGCCGAACAGGTGCTGGATGCCGGGGCACAAATTGCCACGGAAGTGCCGGCCAATTATGCGTTTATCTCGCTGAGAGCGGCATAGATAACGACACAACTGTAGTTCGCAGCAACCAACGCTAACCACGATGCGAAGCGAGCCGCTCTTGATCTGCTCTTGATCTGCTCTTGATCTGCTCTTGATCTGCTTTTGATCTTGATCTCAGGCGCCCCGTTAAACCACGCTGGCCGGAATTCGACAGGGATTTGGGGGGTAAACCGGCAGGGATGCCGGTTTAGCCGCCCCGCGCCATGGATGGCGCGTGGCGGCGGCCCCCCAAATCACTGGCGGATTACGGGCACACCGAGCCTAGGCGAGGTGCCGAGTGGTGGGGCGAGGACCTTTTGGTTACTTTTGGGTCCTTCCAAAAGTGACCCGCTGTCAGAGCGGAACCCTAAGTGGCCGTGACCGCAGGAATGGATATGTACACAATCCAATTGTGTTGACTGCTAGGCCGCCTTCGCGAGCAAGCCCGCTCCCACAGTAGGATCGTTGGGGTGTCAGATAGCTGGGCGTCGGCTGTCAGGCCGTCATCGCAGGCAAGCCAGCTCCCACAGTTGGATCTTGGC
Organism: Pseudomonas sp. MF6394; assembly: GCF_002018845.1. Classification (NCBI taxonomy): domain Bacteria; kingdom Pseudomonadati; phylum Pseudomonadota; class Gammaproteobacteria; order Pseudomonadales; family Pseudomonadaceae; genus Pseudomonas; species Pseudomonas sp. MF6394. The sequence goes on along the minus strand of NZ_MVOJ01000002.1, from coordinate 340,385 downwards.
GTGTCAGGTAGATAGGCGCCTCACGGGTGCAGAGCGGCACTCACACATTCGCGATCATGAATGGGGCGGCAATACATCGAGCCGATACGGCTGAAGAATGCGCTGGTACTCGCCATTCTGCATCAATTGCTCAAGCGCATGATTAAGCTCATTACGCAACGCAGTATCGGTTTTTCGCACCGCAATCGCCACGCTATTACCCAGCAGGCCCGACGACACAGGCGCCCCCATGTAATCGAAGTCCAGCCCCTGGGGCGTGTCGAGCAGCGCTTCACGGATCTCCACCGCGCCTTGCAGGGTCGCGTCGATATCGCCCGAAACCAGGCTCTGCACCAGTTGGTCGTTGAGCCAGAAACTCCTGATGATCACCCCCGCCGGCGCCCACTGCGACAGGGCAAAAGCTTCACGATTACTGCGCACCAGCACCCCGACACGCTTGCCCTTGAGGGACCGTCGATCAGGACGCAGGCCCGAGGTTTTACGCGCCACCAGCCGGGTGGTGATCGGGTAGAGGTCATCGGTGAAGCTCACCCGTTGCCGCCGACGGCAGGTGGTGGCCATGCCCATGATCGCGTCGAATTGCCTGGCCTCGAGAGCCGGGAAGTTTTCCATGACGATTTGGTCAACCCAAGTACAGCGCACGTTGAGCTGCTCGCACAGGGCATTGCCCAGTTCGATATTCAACCCCACCAATTGCCCTTGGGCATTGCGGCTTTGAAAGGGCGGAAAATGCGCGGCAACGGCGAAACGGATTTCACGCCGCGGTTGAACGTCGGCGGCGACGGCACTCGTCGAGAGCAAGAGAGCAAGCACTGCACAGAGGTGTATCAGGGCCACGGGAATGTCCTTTTCCGGAAAGCTGACTCGCCACGCACCGATGAGCGTCATCGGGACGAAGCAAACGCTGTGCAGCTTTCAAGAATCGGTGACGGCCCTACAAGCAGAAATGTCTACGCACGATGTAGGCAACTGCCTATAACGCACTCAACGCTTTAATCTCAGCGTTTACCCATCGAGCGGCGAGTGCCCGGCGGCGCCATGCCTGGCGTCTTGGTATGGCCGTTCTTGGCGCCGCCTTTGTACCAAGGCTGGCTGGCATGCTTGGCGCCAGCCAGTTCACCTGGGTTGAAAGGGAACTTGAACGCCGGGATCTCGGCTTTTTCAACGCCGTCGGCGGTGGCCGGATCGACGAGGTCGGCCGCGTCGACAGCGGGTTGGGTTGGGGAAGTCATAAGGGCTCCGGCACAGCTAATAGGTGTAAAAGCGCGAGTATACGGGGCCTGAGTGGTCAGCAGTAACTTCAAGCGACAAGCTCACATGGCCTAACTGTCACGGCTGTCAGTTTGCCGTCACCGTGCTGACGGCGGAACAGCGCTATAAAGGACGTTCCGAACTCCAACTTGCAGTTTGCGCCGGCGTCCTCCTATGCAGATCAAACGAAACGTGGCCCTGATGCTGGGTGCTCTCCTGATACTGGCCGTTGCAGCCTGGGCGTTAACCCGGCCGGCCAAGACCCGCCTGGCAGTGCCTACCGCCATTCCTGTGCGGGTGGTGAGCGTGACGCAACAGGATGTACCTCGGTTTGTCAGCGGCATCGGCTCGGTGTTGTCATTGCACAGCGTAGTGATTCGTCCGCAAATCGACGGCATCCTCACCCAACTGCTGGTCAAGGAAGGCCAATCGGTGAAGGCCGGCGACCTGCTGGCCACCATTGACGACCGCTCGATCCGCGCCAGCCTCGACCAGGCCAGGGCGCAACTCGGTGAAAGCCAGGCGCAGTTGCAAGTGGCATTGGTCAACCTCAAGCGCTACAAAGCGCTGAGCGTCGACGACGGTGTGTCGAAACAGACCTATGACCAGCAACAGGCGCTGGTCAACCAGCTCAAGGCCACGGCGCAAGGTAATCAAGCGGCCATTGATGCGGCTCAGGTACAACTTTCCTATACCCAGATTCGCTCCCCGGTCAGCGGCCGCGTGGGCATCCGCAACGTGGACGAAGGCAACTTCCTGCGCATGAGCGATACCCTGGGGCTGTTTACCGTCACCCAGCTCGACCCGATTGCCGTTGAGTTTTCCTTGCCACAGCAGATGCTGCCAACCTTGCAGGGCCTGATCGCCGCCCCCACCCGGGCCACCGTCGACGCCTACCTGGGCGCCGACACCGATGGCCAGACCGGCGACCTGCTCGGCGAAGGCCACCTGAGCCTGATCGACAACCAGATCAGCTCCACCACCGGCACCCTGCGGGCCAAGGCCGAGTTCAGCAACCCGGCGCATAAGCTATGGCCGGGGCAATTGGTGACCATCAAGATCCAGACGGCCCTCGACAAGAACGCCCTGGTGGTACCGCCGACCGTGGTGCAGCGCGGCCTGGACTCACATTTCGTGTACCGCGTAAGCGCTGACAAAGTCGAGGTGGTGCCGGTGCAGGTCGCCTACCAGAACAGCGACATCAATATCATCAAAGGCGTGCAGGCCGGCGATGTGCTGGTCAGCGATGGGCAATCGCGCCTCAAGGCCGGTGCACAGGTGGAAGTGCTCAAGGAGCCGCCGCAAGTGATCCACACCGCCAACGCCCAGGTGCAACCATGAGCGCCAGCCGGTCGCCCTCGGCCTGGTGCGTTGATCACCCGGTCGCCACCCTGCTGCTGACCTTCGCCCTGGTGTTGCTCGGAATTATTGCCTTCCCCAACCTGGCCGTCGCGCCATTGCCGGAAGCGGAATTCCCGACGATCCAGGTCACCGCGCAACTGCCCGGCGCCAGCCCGGACACCATGGCCTCCTCGGTGGCCACGCCCCTGGAGGTGCAGTTCAGTGCCATCCCCGGTATGACACAGATGACCTCCAGCAGCGCCTTGGGCTCCAGCCTCTTGACCCTGCAGTTCACCCTGGAAAAAAGCATCGACACCGCCGCCCAGGAAGTGCAGGCCGCGATCAACACCGCGTCCGGCAAGCTGCCCAGCGACATGCCGAGCTTGCCCACCTGGAGGAAGGTCAACCCGGCGGACAGCCCGGTGCTGATCCTCAGCGTCAGTTCCAGCAGCATGCCCAGCACCGAGCTGAGCGACTACGTGGAAACCCTGCTGGCGCGCCAGATCAGCCAGATCGACGGCGTCGGCCAGATCAACATCACCGGCCAGCAACGCCCGGCGATTCGCGTGCAGGCGTCTCCCGACAAGCTCGCGGCCATCGGCCTGACCCTCGCCGATATACGCCTGGCCATCCAGCAGTCGAGCCTCAACCTGGCCAAGGGCGCGATCTATGGCGAGAACAGCGTGTCCACCCTGTCGACCAACGATCAGCTGTTCCACCCGGAGGAATACGGCCAACTGATCGTTTCCTACAAGGACGGTGCGCCGGTTCAACTGCGCGATGTCGCCAACGTCATCAACGGTTCGGAAAACGCCTACGTGCAAGCCTGGTCCGGCGATACGCCTGGGGTGAACCTGGTGATTTCGCGCCAGCCCGGCGCCAACATCGTCGACACCGTCGACCGCATCCAGGCCGAGCTGCCGCGCCTGCAAGGCATGTTGCCGGCCTCGGTGCAGGTCAGCGTGTTGACCGACCGTACCAAGACCATCCGCGCCTCACTGCATGAAGTGGAAATGACCCTGCTGATCGCCATCCTGCTGGTGGTGGCGGTGATGGCGTTGTTCCTGCGCCAACTGTCGGCGACGCTGATTGTGTCTGCGGTGCTGGGTGTCTCGCTGGTGGCCAGTTTCGCCCTGATGTATGTGATGGGGTTCAGCCTGAACAACCTGACCCTGGTGGCCATCGTGATCGCCGTGGGCTTTGTGGTGGACGATGCGATTGTGGTGGTGGAGAACATCCATCGTCACCTGGAGGCTGGCCTGGATAAGCGCGAAGCGGCGATCAAGGGCTCCGGCGAAATTGGCTTTACCGTGGTGTCCATCAGCTTCTCGCTGGTGGCGGCGTTTATTCCGCTGCTGTTCATGGGCGGCGTGGTCGGGCGGTTGTTCAAGGAATTTGCATTGACGGCCACCGCGACCATTCTGATTTCAGTGGTGGTGTCGCTGACATTGGCACCGACGCTGGCCGCGTTGTTCATGCGTGCGCCTACGCACCGTGCCCACGCCAAACCCACCTTCAGCGAACGCCTGCTGGCCGGCTATGCGCACAACCTTCGCCGTGCCCTGGCGCACCAACGCAGCATGGCCGCGATCTTCGTGGTGACCCTGGCGCTGGCGGTGGTCGGCTATGTGTTCATCCCCAAGGGGTTCTTCCCGGTGCAAGACACCGGTTTCGTGCTCGGCACCAGCGAAGCGGCGGCCGATGTGTCGTACAAGGACATGGTCGCCAAGCACAAGGCCCTGGCCGAGATCGTCAAGGCCGACCCGGCGGTGCAGGCGTTTTCTCATTCGGTCGGCGTCACCGGCAGCAACCAGACCATCGCCAACGGCCGCTTCTGGATCGCCTTGAAAGACCGCAGTGAGCGCGATGTGTCCGCCAGCCAGTTCATCGACCGCATCCGCCCGCAACTGGCGAAGGTGCCGGGCATCGTGCTCTACCTGCGCGCCGGCCAGGACATCAACCTGAGCTCCGGCCCCAGCCGCGCCCAGTACCAATATGTGCTCAAGAGCAACGACGGCCCGACGCTGAACACCTGGACCCAACGCCTCACCGAAAAACTGCGCGCCAACCCGGCGTTTCGCGACCTGTCCAACGACCTGCAACTGGGCGGCAGCATCACCCACATCAGCATTGACCGCCAGGCCGCCGCGCGCTTCGGCCTGACCGCCACCGATGTCGACCAGGCGCTGTACGACGCCTTCGGCCAGCGCCAGATCAACGAGTTCCAGACCGAGATCAACCAGTACCAAGTGATACTCGAACTGGACAGCCAACAGCGCGGCAAGGCCGAAAGCCTCGACTATTTTTACCTGCGCTCGCCATTGACCAATGAAATGGTGCCGCTATCGGCCTTGGCCAAAGTCGACCCGCCCACAGTCGGGCCGTTGTCCATCAGCCATGACGGCATGTTCCCTGCTGCCAACCTGTCGTTCAACCTCGCGCCCGGCGTGGCCCTGGGCGACGCGGTGATTATGCTCGACCAGGCCAAGAACGAAATCGGGATGCCGAGTACGATCATCGGCAACTTCCAGGGCGCGGCCCAGGCGTTCCAGAGCTCGCTGGCCAGCCAACCCTGGCTGATCCTCGCGGCGCTGGTGGCGGTCTACATTATCCTGGGCGTGCTGTATGAGAGTTTTGTGCACCCGCTGACGATCATTTCCACCCTGCCCTCGGCGGGCCTCGGTGCGCTGATCATGCTGTGGCTGCTGGGCCAGGATTTTTCGATCATGGCCTTGATCGGCCTGGTGCTGCTGATCGGCATCGTGAAGAAAAACGGTATCTTGATGATCGACTTCGCCCTGGAGGCGCAACGTGTGCGGGGGTTGCCGCCGGAGGATGCGATTTATGAAGCCTGCGTCACGCGGTTCCGGCCGATCATCATGACCACCCTTGCCGCGTTGCTCGGCGCGGTGCCGTTGATGCTCGGCGCAGGCCCTGGGGCAGAACTGCGCCAGCCGCTGGGCATCGCGGTGGTCGGTGGCTTGCTGGTGAGCCAGGCGCTGACGCTGTTCACCACGCCGGTCATATACTTGTACCTTGAACGTTTTTTCCACAGGCCCAAACCAGCGCTGGCGCTGGCGACCACACACTGAGGCGGTCATGCGCGTCCTGATTATTGAAGATGAAGAAAAAACCGCGGACTACTTGCACCGCGGCCTGACCGAGCAAGGCTACACCGTCGATGTGGCCCGTGAAGGCATCGAGGGCCTGCACCTGGCGCTGGAAAACGATTACGCGGTGATCGTCCTCGACGTGATGCTGCCCGGCCTGGATGGCTTCGGTGTATTGCGCGCCTTACGCGCCCGCAAGCAGACGCCGGTGATCATGCTCACCGCGCGCGAGCGCGTGGAAGACCGCATCCGCGGCCTGCGCGAAGGCGCCGACGATTATCTGGGCAAACCGTTTTCGTTCCTGGAACTGGTGGCCCGCCTGCAAGCCCTGACCCGTCGCAGCGGCGGCCATGAACCGGTGCAAGTCACCGTCGCCGACCTGTGGATCGACCTGATCAGCCGCAAAGCCAGCCGCAACGGCCTGCGCCTGGACCTGACCGCCAAGGAGTTCTCGCTGCTCAGCGTATTGGCGCGGCGCCAGGGTGAGATCCTGTCCAAGACCGCGATTGCCGAGATGGTCTGGGACATCAATTTCGACAGCGATGCCAACGTGGTGGAAGTGGCGATCAAGCGCCTGCGCGCCAAGCTCGATGGGCCGTTCGAACACAAGCTGCTGCACACCATTCGCGGCATGGGTTATGTGCTGGAGAACCGCCTGCAGGAAAACCACAGTGGTCGCTAATTCCATCGCCCTGCGCCTGAGCGGCATGTTCACCCTGGTGGCGCTGCTGATCTTCCTGTTGATCGGCGGCGCGCTGTACCAGCAGGTGGACCGTGGCCTCGGGCTGTTGCCAGGTGCCGAGCTGGATGCGCGCTACAGCGTGCTGGAGTCGTCGATCAATCGCTTCGGCACGCCGGAGCATTGGGCCAAGATCAGGTCCAAGCTCAAGCTGTTGGGCGAAGAAGACAAGCGCATCCGTTTCTGGGTGGTCAGCAGCGACCCGAGCTACGAATACGGTGAGCCGGATGCGCAGATTCGCGCCTTTGCCGAAGGCCCCACGGGCAAACGCGACCTGCGCTTGCCCGGTCACGATTATCCGTTCAAGGTACTGGTCAGCCAGTTTGCCGCCAAGGACCAGCGCCCAGCGCTGCGCTTCATGATTGCCATCGACACGGAGAACTTCCGCGCCACCCAGCATCACTTGCTGGTGGCGTTGATCAGCCTGGCATTGGTGGGCGTCATACTGGCGGCGCTGTTGGGGTTCTGGGTCGCGCGTATCGGCCTCAAGCCCCTGGGCAAACTCTCGGATGAGGCGCAAAAACTTGCGCCGCCGAAACTCTCCGGGCGCCTGCAATTGTCGCCCTTGCCGCCGGAACTGAGCCAATTCGTCAATTCGTTCAACGCCACCCTCGACCGGGTCGAACAGGCGTATTCGCGCCTGGAATCGTTCAACGCCGACGTCGCCCATGAACTGCGTTCGCCGCTCACCAATTTGATCGGCCAGACCCAGGTGGCTCTCACTCGCGGCCGTTCGGCAGAGCACTATTTCGAGGTGCTGCAATCGAACCTGGAAGAGCTGGAACGGCTGCGCTCGATCATCAATGACATGCTGTTCCTCGCCAGCGCCGACCAAGGCAGCAAGGCCACCAAGCTGATCGAAAGCGCCCTGGCCGATGAAGTGGCCACCACCCTCGACTACCTGGACTTCATCCTCGAAGACGCCCAGGTCGAAGTGCGCGTGCACGGCGATGCCGTGGTGCAGATCGAAAAAGCCCACCTGCGGCGCGCACTGATCAACCTGCTGAGCAATGCCGTGCAACACACCGCGCCGGGGCAAGTCATCGACGTGCACATTCAAGTGCAGGCACACCAGGTGACGATTGGCGTGACCAACCCCGGCGAGGCCATTGCCAGCGAACACCTGCCACGCCTGTTCGAACGCTTCTATCGAGTGGATGCCTCGCGCAGCAACAGCGGGGCCAATCACGGGCTGGGGCTGGCCATCGTCAAGGCGATTGCGTTGATGCATGGGGGGGATGTGTTTGTGCGCAGTGAGGGCGGTGGCAATACGTTTGGTATCACCCTGCCGGTCTAAATCGTAAGGACGCTTGAGTCAAATGTGGGAGCGGGCTTGCTCGCGAATTCGGTGTATCAGTCAATATATCTGTAACTGACACACCGAAGTCGCGAGCAAGCCCGCTCCCACACTTAGATCGAGGTACATCCGCACTGTTGCGGTTTGGGCAATAGTTATTATCTTGTTACACTCTGTATCGCAGCGCTCGCCTGCGTTACTTTGACGCATCGATGAGCGCGGAGGCAAAGACAGCTGACCCGCTTACCCGAATTTCCCTCGACTTTTTTCCAGGGCTCTACACTGGGAATCTGTCTTAAAGCCGCTGACTTTCAGCGGCTTTTTTTTGCCGTAAAAAAAGGCCGGGCACCCCCTCACGACACTGGCCGTTATGGATTGACCAAAGGAGCTTTACCGGTGAAGAACTCGCTGACGTTCACCCCGTTATTCCTCGCGATTGCAGCAACGATCGCCCCACTGGCCCACGCGGCAGACACTCCCCCCAACGACGGTTTCGTCGACGGCTCCCACCTCACGATCAACACCCGCAACTACTACATGAACCGCGACCGGCGCGATATTCATACCGATGACAGCAAGGAATGGGGCCAGGGCTTTATCGGCATCTTCGAATCCGGCTACACCCAGGGCACCGTCGGCTTCGGCCTGGACGTCAATGCCATGCTCGGCCTCAAGCTCGACGGCGGTGGCGGTACGGATGGTTCCAGCATCCTTCCGTATGGCAGCGGCAACGGCAAGGCGCCGGGTTCGTTCTCGACGGCCGGCGGCACCTTGAAGCTGCGCGCCTTCGACACCGAACTGAAAGCCGGCGACCTGTTCCTCAACAACCCGGTGATCGCCGGCGGCATGACGCGCATGTTGCCGCAGACCTTCCGTGGCGTGAGCCTGACCAACCACAGCTTCGACGGCTGGATGTTCGAAGGCGGCCAGGCCAGTTTCACCAAGCTCTACAACCAGAGCGGCCACCGGCGCATCGGCACCAGCTACGGCACGCTGCCCGCCAACACCGACAGCCAGCACCTGGACTGGGCTGGCGTGTCGTTCAGCGCGATTGAGGGGCTGACCAGCAACCTGTACGCCTCCGAACTCAAGGACGTCTGGCACCAGTATTACTACGACCTGGAATACACCTACGCCCTGAACGACCTGGTCAGCCTGACCCCCGGCCTGCACTACTACCACACCCAGGACACCGGCCAATCGCTGCTGGGCGATATCGACAACAACACCTACAGCCTGCATTTCACCGTGGGGGTGGGCAACCACAGCGTCACGGCGACTTATCAGCGGGTCAATGGCAACACGCCGTTCGACTACATCACCCAGGGCGACAGCGTATACCTGGACAACTCCCAGCAGTACTCGGATTTCAACGGCCCCAACGAGCGCTCCTGGAAGCTCAAGTACGCGTACGATTTTGCCGGTCTCGGCGTGCCCGGCCTGACCTCCGCCGTGTCCTACATCAGCGGCAAGACCGACCTGACCAAGGTCGACCCCAACAGTCGCGGCTACAGCAACTGGTATAGCGCCGATGGCAAAGATGCCAAGCACTGGGAGCGCGATATCGACCTGAAATATGTGGTGCAGGGCGGCAAGGCCAAGGACTTGGCCGTGCGCCTGCAATGGGCGACCAACCGCGGCAGCAATGGCTACTCGGCGGTGGACCGCGATGTGGATGAGTACCGCGTGATCGTGGACTACCCAATCAACGTGTTCTGAATACAGGTAGGAGCGAGCTTGCTCGCGAAAAACGTTAACGATAACGCGTGCTTCCTGAATAAACGCGGCGTCTGTGAGTTTTTCGCGAGCAAGCTCGCTCCTACAGCCATATTTAAGAGTTGCTACTACGCTAAGGGCATTCTCAACGCAAAAGTGTGCCCGATGAGTTCAAGCCCTACCCGCCCCAACCGCCGCCCGGAGCGCCTGCTGATCTTGGGCAGCACGCTCACGGTGTTGCTGATCGTGGGGGTCGTCACTGCGCTGCTGATTCGTGAACATGCCAACACCCTGCAGACGGCCAAACGCACCGCCAATACCATCACGCAATTGATCGACGCTGACGTGCTGCGCAATGTCGAACTGTACGACATGGCCCTCAAAGGCTTGATCACCGCCACCGAGCGCACTGACCTGCAGGACGTCTCAGAAAGTATTCGCCACGTGGTGCTCTTTGATCGTTCCGCCGCGGCGCCCTACAAGGGCGATATCCTGCTGTTGGACCCGGCCGGCGAGGTGATTGCCGATTCGTCCCTGCTTACGCCCAAGCTGGGTAACTTTGCCGACCGAGATTATTTTCAGGCCCAACGCAACAACCCCGACCTGGGCCTGTATATCAGCCGTCCGTTCATGGCGCGCTGCCAGTGTGCCGACCCGTGGCGCATCGCGTTCAGCCGTCGCGTTTCGTCAGCGGACGGGCGTTTTCTGGGGGTGGCGGTCGCCTCCATGCGCCTGTCGTACTTTCATCAGTTGTTCAGCAGCTTGAACATCGGCAACAACAGCACCATCAACCTGCTCAACCACCAAGGCATCCCGCTCGCGCAAGAGCCTTTGCTGGAAGTGGACATCATCGATAAGGACCTGAGCCAGCGCCCGAATGTGGCGCGCATGCTGCGCGAACGGGACGGCAGCTTCCAAAGCATCTCCAGCGTCGATCACCAGGCACGGCTCTACAGCTTTTCTAATGTGGGCGACTTGCCGCTGATCGTGGCAGTGGCCTTGTCCAGCGATGAAATGTTCGCACCCTGGCGGCGTGCGGCGTGGTTAGTCAGCATCGCGACCGGAGTGTTGTGCGTGGGCCTGTTATGGCTGACCTGGGCGCTGTGCATGGAGCTGCGCCGTCGCCATCGCGCCGAGCAGGTGCTGTCAGAACTGGCAGCCACCGACGCCCTTACCGGCCTGGCCAACCGCCGCACCCTGGACGCACGCTTGCGGCTGGAATGGGACCGGGCACAACGCTCAACCGAGTCGTTGAGCGTGCTGATGATCGATGTGGACCACTTCAAGGCCTTCAACGACCGTCATGGTCACCAGGGCGGCGATGAGGCCTTGCGTGTAGTTGCGCAGGTGATCGCCAGCCATATCCGCCGCCCTGCCGACCTGGCGGCGCGTTACGGCGGTGAAGAATTCGCGGTGGTGCTGCCCCATACCGACGCCAAGGGGGCGTGGGTGATCGCCGAGCATATCCGCGAGGGGGTCCAGCACTTGCCGAGAGTGGCCGGGGACGAGCAACCGATCACCGTAAGCATCGGCCTGAGTACCTGGCAAAAGCACAGCCGTATTTCCCTTGAGGATCTGCTGCTCAAGGCTGACCAAGCGTTGTATCAGGCCAAGCACAGCGGCCGTAACCGGACAATGGATGGTTCAAAGACCTCAAGCTGATGAGGTCAATTGTGGGAGCTGGCTTGCCTGCGATGGCGGTGGGTCAGCTACCTATAAGCTAACTGGCAGGCCGCTATCGCAGGCAAGCCAGCTCCCACATTTGGATATTCGTCAGGCATAAAAAAAGGCCACCCGAAGGCAGCCTTTCAAAACTAAAGAAAGAGAGTTGTTACTTACACCGCCGCAACGGGACGCATGTAAGAGATCGGTGCGGTGCTGGCATCTTCGAAGGTCACGACTTCCCAAGCGTCTGTCTGCTCAATCAACTTGCGCAGCAGCTGGTTGTTAAGGGCGTGGCCCGACTTGAAGCCTTTGAACTCGCCTATCAGGCTATTGCCCAGCAGGTAGAGGTCACCGATTGCATCGAGGATCTTGTGCTTCACGAATTCGTCTTCATAGCGAAGGCCGTCTTCGTTCAGTACACCATCCGCGTCGACCACAATGGCGTTTTCCACGCTACCGCCGAGTGCGAGGTTGTGCTTGCGCAGGTACTCGATGTCACTCATGAAACCAAAGGTACGGGCGCGGCTGACTTCTTTTACGAACGAAGTGCTGGAAAAATCCACGCTTGCACTTTGGGTGCGGTCACGGAATACCGGGTGATCGAAATCGATCTCAAAGCTCACTTTAAAGCCTTCGAACGGGACGAAGGTGGCGCGCTTGTCGCCGTCTTCTACTGTCACTTCCCGCAGAATGCGAATGAACTTCTTGGCTGCGTCCTGTTCTTCCAGGCCGGCAGATTGAATCAAGAATACGAAGGGGCCAGCGCTGCCATCCATGATCGGGACTTCGGACGCGGAGAGCTCGACGTAGGCGTTATCGATGCCCAGGCCAGCCATGGCCGAGAGCAAGTGCTCCACCGTGTCCACTTTGACGTCACCGTTGACCAATGTGGTCGACATAGTGGTTTCGCCAACGTTTTCCGCGCGAGCAGGAATCTGCACCACAGGGTCCAGGTCGGCACGCACAAACACGATGCCGGTGTCGACAGGTGCAGGCTTGAGGGTCAGGTATACCTTCTCCCCGGAGTGCAGACCTACACCTGTGGCACGAATAATATTCTTCAGGGTGCGTTGTTTAATCATGGCTTGGACCGCTTCAGCGCAAATTGCGAACTGGTATCAACAAAGGCTGGCGATAATAGCAGACCAGACCTTTGCTGAACACCAATCACCTTCATAGCCCTGATACATTCCATTAATCGGCCTGACGACGCAGGAATGCCGGGATGTCCAGATAGTCCAGGTCATCTTGCGGATTCGGGCTACGGGACGCCGCAGCACCGGCCTGAGCCTGGTTGCGCATCACGGTCGGACGGTCCAGGTCACGGTAGTTCACCGACGGCAGTTCCTGGCGAGCAGGCGCTGCAGCGGCCGCTGCCTGATTAGCCTGGCTGGCCTGGCTGGTGTGCAGGGTGTTGTCGATGACCTTCACAGGCTTCTCGATTTTCGCACCCAGGCCGGTAGCGACCACGGTTACATGCAGCTCATCACGCATGTCCGGATCGATAACGGTACCGACTTTGACCATGGCGTGCTCGGAAGCGAAGGCTTCGATGATGCTACCCACGTCGGAGTACTCACCCAGGGACAGGTCGGGACCGGCGGTGATGTTCACCAGGATGCCGCGTGCACCTTGCAGGTTCACGTCTTCGAGCAACGGGTTGCGGATGGCCGCTTCGGTGGCTTCGCGTGCACGGTTCGGACCGCTGGCGCAGCCAGTGCCCATCATCGCCATGCCCATTTCGCTCATGACCGTACGTACGTCGGCAAAGTCGACGTTGATCATGCCTGGGCGCTTGATGATGTCGGAGATACCGCGAACGGCACCGGCCAGTACATCGTCAGCCTTGGCGAAGGCGGACAGCAGACTGGCATCCTTGCCCAGGATGGTCAGCAGTTTCTCGTTGGGGATGGTGATCAACGAGTCGACGCTTTCAGACAGCAGACGGATACCTTCGTCGGCGATCTGCATGCGCTTGCGGCCTTCGAACGGGAACGGACGCGTCACGACAGCGACGGTCAGAATCCCCATTTCCTTAGCCACTTCGGCAATGATCGGTGCAGCACCGGTACCGGTACCACCGCCCATGCCGGTGGTGATGAACACCATGTTGGTGCCTTGCAGCACTTCGGCAATACGCTCGCGGTCTTCCAGGGCGGCTTGACGGCCGACTTCCGGATTGGCGCCAGCGCCGAGGCCTTTGGTCACCGCGGTGCCCAATTGCAGGATGGTCCGCGCGCCGATGCTTTTGAGCGCCTGGGCATCAGTGTTGGCGCAGATGAACTCAACGCCTTCAATGTTGCTCTTGACCATGTGGTTGACAGCGTTGCCGCCGCCACCGCCGACACCGATTACTTTGATAACCGGGCTAGCGGGGATATTGTCTACGAGTTCGAACATGTTCCCTCTCCTTTCATTTTCTCTAGTTTTTTCGCCTACTGCTTGTTGCGGGTGTTGCGGTGTCGCGGTAAATCTTTAGAAATTGCCTTTTACCCAAGCCTGCAGCCGCTCGAACAACGGCGCTTTCGCTTCGTCATCGCTGCGGTAGCTGTCACGGATGCTCGGGCCCGACAGGGAAATGCCGTCGGTCTGCTTTTGCAGCCCGTACAACAGCAAGCCCACACCGGTGGAATAAATCGGGTTGCGCACCACGTCGCCCAGGCCCTTCACGCCATGGGGCACGCCCAGGCGCACCGGCATGTGGAAGATCTCTTCGGCCAACTCGACCGCGCCTTCCATCTTCGAGGTGCCACCGGTCAGCACGATGCCGGCCGGGATCAAATCTTCGTAGCCGCTGCGGCGCAGTTCAGCCTGGATCAGGGTGAACAGCTCGTCGTAACGTGGCTCGACCACTTCGGCCAGGGCCTGGCGCGACAGCTCGCGCGGTGGACGGTCACCCACACTTGGCACCTTGATGGTCTCGCCGGCACCGGCCAGCTTGGCCAGGGCGCAGGCGTAGCGGATCTTGATTTCTTCGGCGTACTGGGTCGGTGTGCGCAACGCCATGGCGATGTCGTTGGTGACCTGGTCGCCGGCAATCGGGATCACCGCGGTGTGACGGATCGCACCCTCGGTGAAGATCGCGATGTCGGTGGTGCCGCCGCCGATGTCCACCAGGCACACGCCCAGCTCTTTTTCGTCGTCGGTGAGTACCGAGTAGGCCGAGGCCAACTGCTCGAGAATGATGTCGTCGATTTCCAGGCCGCAGCGACGCACGCATTTTTCAATGTTCTGTGCGGCGTTGACGGCGCAGGTCACCACGTGGACCTTGGCTTCCAGACGCACGCCCGACATGCCCAGGGGCTCGCGCACGCCTTCCTGGTTGTCGATCACGTAGTCCTGCGGCAGGGTGTGCAGCACGCGCTGGTCCGCCGGGATCGCCACGGCCTGGGCAGCGTCGAGCACGCGCTCAAGGTCGGCCGAGCTGACTTCACGGTCGCGGATCGCCACGATGCCGTGGGAGTTCAGGCTGCGGATGTGGTTGCCGGCCACGCCGACGAACGCCGAGTGAATCCGGCAACCGGCCATCAGCTGCGCTTCTTCGATGGCGCGCTGGATCGATTGCACGGTGGACTCGATGTTCACCACCACGCCCTTCTTCAGGCCCCGGGACGGATGCGTGCCAATACCGACGATTTCGATCGCGCCGTCTTCCCCGACCTCGCCCACCAGCGCCACCACCTTGGAGGTGCCGATATCGAGACCGACGATCATTTTGCCGCTTTGCACGTTTGCCATGGGTCCTGCCTCTTCTTAATTCTTCGCGACAGCGGGTTGTGCTGCCGTGGGCGCAGCCGGTGTACGCCAGCCGACGGCCAGGCCGTTGGCGTAACGCAGGTCGACGCTCGCAATGTTCGTAATCTGTTCTTTCAAGGTTTTTTCATAGATGGCAATAAAGCGGCGCATCTTTTCCACCAAGCGGTCGCGTCCCAGCAACAACTCGATGCCCGGGCCGGAACTGCCTGCCCCGGTCGTCAAAAACCAGCTGCCCCGCTCACGCAATTCCAGGCGTGCAATGGAGAAGCCCAGTGGCCGCAGCATCTGGCTCAAGGCCTGGTACTGCTGCATCACTTGCTGCTGCGCCCGCTGCGGCCCGAACAGCTGCGGCAGGTGTTCATAGTTGGCCAGCTCACGCGGGGTGAACGCCTGGCCCTGGTTGTTCAACAGCGCTTCATCGCCCCAACGGGCCACGGGCAGTTGTTCTTCCAGGCGGATCGTCACCTGGTCCGGCCATACACGGCGAACTTCGGCGTGGGCGATCCACGGCATCTGTTCCAGCTCCGAGCGCATGCCCGCCAGGTCGATGGTAAAGAAGCTCGCCGCCAGGTATGGGCCGATGCGCTGCTGTACCGCTTGCTGGCTGATGTAGCTCAAGTCGCCCTGCACGCTGATCTTGGTGATCGGCCGGTCGGCATACGGCAACAGGCGCTGCGCGCCTTCGTACGTACCAAAGCCCAACACCACCAGCAGCACCGGCCAGAACAGCGCTTTGATAAAACCAAAGTTGGCTTTCGGCAGGCGCGAAGACATCGGCTCTTTAGCCACCATTCGGCTTGCACCCCGTGGCACCGGCTTGCGGCTCGGTGCTTGTGGGGGCTGATGACGAAGCGATGCGCCGTTCATGTGTTTAGCCTCTTGGCTCAATGCTGTCGGCCAGGATCGCCAGCACTAACTGCTGGAAATCCAGACCGGCGGCACGGGCTGCCATGGGAACCAGGCTGTGGTCGGTCATGCCCGGTGCGGTGTTGACTTCAAGGAACCAGAAATTCCCTTGGTCATCCTGCATCACGTCTGCCCGCGCCCAACCGGCGATACCCAGCGCCTCACAGGCTTTCGCCGTGAGGTCCATCAATTCTTGTTCCTTGGTTGCTTCGAGGCCGCATGGAATCCGGTACTGAGTATCGGAAGCCAGGTACTTGGCGTCGTAGTCATAAAAGGTGTGGGGCGTGCCCAAAGCGATGGGCGGCAATACCTGGCCACGCAGGGTGGCGATGGTGTACTCGGGACCGGAAATCCACTGTTCCACCAACACTTGCGAATCGTAGGTACTTGCCGCTTTCCATGCGTCGATCAATTCGGCGGCCGAGTTCACTTTGGCCATGCCGATACTGGAGCCTTCATGGGCTGGTTTGACGATCAAAGGCAGGCCCAGTTCCTTGGCCGCAGAAATACAATCGTCTTCGCTGCACAATACGGCGTGACGCGGGGTCGGAATGCCCAGGCTGTGCCACACCTGCTTGGTGCGCAACTTGTCCATCGCCAGGGCCGAGGCGAGGATGCCGCTGCCGGTGTAAGGGATGCCGGCGCATTCGAGCAGGCCCTGCATGCTGCCGTCTTCACCGCCGCGGCCGTGAAGAATGAGAAAGGCGCGGTCGATCTTTTCGGCCTGCAGACGGGCGAGGAAGTCATCGCCCACATCAATACCGAACGCGTTCACACCAGCACTTTGCAGCGCTTCAAGCACCGCATTGCCGGACTTGAGCGACACTTCGCGCTCGGCGCTCTTGCCGCCGAACAACACGGCAACGCGACCAAAATCGGCTGGATTAATAGTGGAGAACAGGGAGCCGTAGTCAGTGGTCATTTCGACTTCCCCTTGGCGGCGGCTGCAAACAGCGGGCTCGCCAGTAACTTGGGCGCAAGGCCACCGATATCACCGGCGCCCTGGCACAGCAGGATGTCACCGGCACGCAGCAGCGGCTTGACGATTGGCGCCAGGTCCACGCCACGCTCGATGTAGATCGGGTCCAACTGGCCGCGCTGGCGGATGCTGTTGCACAGCTTGCGGCTGTCAGCGCCCGGGATCGGTTCTTCACCGGCCGGGTAGACTTCCATCAGCCACAGGACGTTGGCATCGGCCAGTACATTGACGAAATCGTCGTACAAGTCACGGGTGCGGCTGTAGCGGTGCGGCTGGTACACCATCACCAGCCGGCGCTCCGGCCAGCCACCGCGCACGGCCTTGATCACGGCCGCAACTTCGGTCGGGTGGTGACCGTAGTCGTCCACCAGCATCACGTCACCGCCTTCAACCGGCAGTTGGCCGTAGACCTGGAAACGACGGCCCACACCGGCAAAGCGCGACAGGCCTTCGACGATGGCTTCATCGCTGACGCCTTCATCGGTAGCAATGCAGATGGTCGCCAAAGAGTTCAGCACGTTGTGGTTGCCCGGCATGTTCACCGACACGTCCAGCGGCTCGCGATCAGGACGCAGCACGGTGAAGAAGGTTTGCATGCCTTCCTGGCGCACATTGATTGCGCGCACGTCGGCGTCTTCGCTGAAGCCGTAGGTCACGGTCGGGCGTTTGACCTGAGGCAGGATTTCACGCACCACCGGGTCGTCCAGGCACACCACGGCCAAACCGTAGAACGGCAGGTTGTGCAGGAAGTCGACGAAGGTTTTCTTCAGTTTGTTGAAGTCGCCGTCGTAGGTCGCCATGTGGTCTTCGTCGATGTTGGTGACGACGGCGACCAGCGGTTGCAGGTGCAGGAAGCTCGCGTCACTTTCATCGGCTTCGGCGATCAGGTAGCGGCTGGTGCCTAGCTGGGCATTGGTGCCGGCTGCATTCAGGCGGCCACCGATGACGAAGGTCGGGTCCAGGCCACCGGCGGCGAACACCGAGGCGATCAGGCTGGTGGTGGTGGTCTTGCCATGGGTACCGGCGACGGCGATGCCGTGGCGATAGCGCATCAGCTCGGCGAGCATCTCGGCACGCGGCACCACAGGGATACGGCGCTCAAGGGCGGTGGCCACTTCCGGGTTGGAGGTGTTCACGGCGCTGGACACCACCAGCACATCGGCCTCGGCAGCGTTCTCGGCACGGTGGCCGATAAAGATCTGCGCGCCGAAGGACTTCAGGCGCTCGGTGACCGGCGACTCTTTCAAGTCCGAGCCGGACACCTGATAGCCCAGGTTCAGCAACACTTCGGCGATGCCGCACATGCCCACGCCACCGATACCGACGAAGTGAATACGACGGATGCGGCGCATCTCGGGTTGCGGCATGGCTTTCTGATTCTCAACCATGGGCCACCTCCAGGCAGATATCGACCACGGTGCGGGTTGCGTCAGGTTTGGCCAGGCGGCTTGCGGTGCTCGCCATGCTGTTGAGTCGTTCCGGTTGCATCAAAACCTCGGTCAGGCGAGCGGCCAAATCGGCGGCGCCAGTCGTTCTTTGCGGCAGCAGGAAGGCAGCGCCCTCCCCGGCCAAATATTCGGCGTTGCGGGTCTGGTGATCGTCGATGGCGTGGGGCAAAGGCACCAGCAAGGACGGCAGACCGGCGGCCGCCAGTTCACTGACGGTCAGCGCACCAGCGCGGCAGACCACCAGGTCGGCCCAGCCATAGGCTTGGGCCATGTCTTTGATGAAGGGCTGTACGTTGGCCTCTACACCGGCCTCGCGATAACGCGCGGCGGTGACTTCATCGTGATTCTTGCCGGCCTGGTGGAAGATCTCCGGGCGCACATCCTCAGGAAGTTGCGCAACGGCTTCAGGCAGCAATTTATTCAGTGGCTCGGCGCCCAGGCTTCCGCCCAGGATCAGCAGGTGAGCCTTGCGCCCCGCCAGCGCGTCACGCGCAATGGCCATGAACAGTTCGGTACGCACCGGGTTGCCGGTGGTGCGAAGCTTGTCGGAGGCGGCGAAGGTTTTCGGGAAGGCTTCACACACCCGCGCAGCCAACGGCACCAGCAGGCGGTTGGCGGTACCGGCGACGGCGTTCTGTTCGTGGACGATCACCGGCACGCCAGCGAGTTTCGCCGCGACGCCACCGGGGCCGGTCACATAACCGCCAAAGCCGAGCACACACACCGGCTTGAGCTCGCGAATGATCTTGCGCGCCTGCATGACCGCCTTGAGCAACACGAACGGCGCCTTGAGCAACGACAACTTGCTCTTGCCGCGCAAACCGGTGACGTTGATCAAATGCAGCGGCAAGCCGGCATTAGGCACCAATTCGTTTTCGATGCCACGGGGCGTACCCAGCCAGTGCACGGTGTAGCCACGGTTCTGGAATTCACGGGCGCAAGCCAGGGCCGGGAACACATGGCCCCCAGTGCCGCCCGCCATGATCAGCACGTTAGCGCCCATGGGTCGGCTCCTCGGCGAAGTCGCTTTCGCTGAACTCCATCTCTTCGCTGCCCAGGTGGGTACGGCTCTCCCACTCGATACGCAGCAACAAGCCGAGACAGGCGCAGCAAATCACCAACGAACTGCCACCGTAACTGAGGAACGGCAAGGTCAGGCCCTTGGTCGGCAGCAGGCCGACGTTCACACCGATGTTGATCAGGAACTGGCCGATCCACAGGAAGGCCAACCCATACGCCACGTAGGCAGCGAAGAACTGCTTGGCCTTCTCGGCCCACAAGCCGATGTACATGGCGCGCACGCAAACGAACACAAACAGCGCAACGGTGCACAGCGAACCCACCACACCCAACTCCTCGGCCAATACCGAGAACACGAAGTCGGTGTGGGCTTCCGGCAGGTAGAACTGCTTCTGCACACTGTTGCCCAGGCCCACGCCCAGCCACTCGCCGCGACCGAAGGCGATCAGCGCCTGGGTCAACTGGTAGCCGGAGCCGAACTGGTCGGACCAAGGGTCGGTAAAGGTGATCAAACGCGCCATCCGGTAGGGCTGCGCCTGCACCAGGATGGTCACCGCCGCGACCGCCAGCACCACCATCAAGGTGAAGCGGAACAGCCCGACGCCACCCAGGAACAGCATCGCGGCGGCGGCGCCCATCATCACCACCGTGGCCCCGAAGTCGGGCTCCATCAGCAACAGGCCAGCCATGGGCAGCAGCACGATGAACGGCTTGAAGAAGCCCATCCAGCTTTCGCGTACTTCTTTCTGACGGCGCACCAGGTAACCGGCGAGGTAGATCACCACGAACACCTTGGCGATTTCCGACGGCTGCACGTTGAACGCGCCGAAGCCGATCCAGCGCATCGAACCGTTCACCTCGCGGCCAATACCCGGCACGATCACCATCACCAGCAAGCCGAACGCACCGATCAGCATCAGCCAACCCAGACGCTGCCAGGTGGCAATCGGGATCATCATGGTGACGATGCAGGCGCCCAGGCCGATCACCAGGTACACCAGGTGACGGATCATCATGTACAGCGTATTGCCCGACTGCACGGCAGCCACTTCGGAGGACGCCGAGGTGATCATCACCAGGCCCAGGCCGAGCAGCGCCAGGCAACCGGCGAGCATAGGGAAATCAAGGTCAATGCCGCGCCCGGTAATGATCGGCGACGGGTAGGGCTTGATGATGTTTCTCAGGTTGAGGCTCATGCCAAAGCCTCCACGGCGCGGGCGAACAGGTGGCCGCGCTCTTCATAGTTCTTGAACATGTCGAAGCTGGCGCACGCGGGCGACAGCAACACCGCATCGCCGGGCTGGGCCAGGGCTTTGCACTGGGCAATGGCGTCGTCCAGGGAAGCTGCGCGTACTTGCGGTACAGCGTCACCGAGGGCGGCGGCGATCAGGTCCGAATCGCGGCCCATCAGCACCACGGCGCGGCAATGGGCGGCCACTGGCGCTTTAAGGTCCTTGAAGTCGGCACCCTTGCCATCGCCACCGGCGATCAGCACCAGCTTGCCGTCGATATCGGCACCCAGGCCTTCGATGGCCGCCAGGGCCGCACCGACGTTGGTGGCTTTGGAGTCGTTGTAATAGCTCACGCCATTGAGGTCGCGCACCCACTGGCAGCGATGCTCAAGGCCGGCAAAGGTGCGCAGGCTGGCAAGCATGGCGTCGAATGGCAGGCCAACCGCGTGACCGAGCGCCAGCGCCGCAAGGGCATTGGACTGGTTGTGTGCGCCACGAATTTTCAGTTCGCGTACCGGCATCAGGTTCTGGAATTCGAACGCCAGGTACTTCTCGCCGTTCTCTTCACGAATGCCGAAGCCTTTGAAATCCGGTTTGCCCAGGCCGAAAGTCCAGCAAGGCATGCCCTCGCCCATCAGCGGACGGCTCAGGGCATCCTGGCGGTTGACTACAAATTGCTTGGCGCCACGGAAGATCCGGTGCTTGGCCAGGTGATAAGCCGGCAGGCCGCTGTAGCGGTCCATATGGTCTTCGCTGACGTTCAATACTGTCGCCACTTCGGCGCCCAGGTCGTGGGTGGTTTCCAGCTGGAAGCTCGACAATTCCATCACGTACAGCTCGACGTCGTCGCTGAGCAGGTCCAGGGCCGGCACGCCAAGATTGCCGCCGACGGCCACACGCTTGCCCGCCGCCGCCGCCATCTCGCCCACCAGGGTGGTGACAGTGCTTTTCGCGTTGGAACCGCTGATGGCCACGATCGGCGCCTTCGCGTTGCGCGCGAACAGGTCGATATCGCCAGACAGCTTCACGCCACGGGCCGCCGCCGCTTGCAGGGCCGGTGTCGCCAAAGCCAGGCCCGGGCTCACGTAGAGCTCATCGGCACGGCACAGAAACTCGACATCCAGCTCGCCACAACGCACTTCCACGTGCGGGTAGTCACGGCGCAGCGTGACCAGCTCCGGTGGATTTTCCCGCGTATCGGCCACGGCAAACGACGTGCCCCGGTTCGCCAGGAAGCGAACCAGGGACATGCCGCTCTTGCCGAGGCCGACAACGATGCGGAAGTGGTCTGAAGCGATCAGGGACACTCGTTTCTACCTCAGTTTCAGGGTGGCAAGGCCGACCAGTACCAGAATCACGGTGATGATCCAGAAACGGACAATCACGCGTGGCTCAGGCCAGCCCTTGAGTTCAAAGTGGTGGTGAATCGGCGCCATGCGAAACACGCGGCGCCCGGTCAACTTGAAGGACGCCACCTGGATGACCACCGACAGGGTTTCCATCACGAACACACCGCCCATGATGAACAGCACGATTTCCTGGCGAACGATCACCGCGATGGTGCCCAAGGCAGCGCCCAGCGCCAGTGCGCCGACGTCGCCCATGAAGACTTGTGCCGGGTAGGTGTTGAACCACAAGAACCCCAGGCCGGCACCGATCAGCGCGCCGCAGAACACGATCAGTTCACCAGCGCCCGGTACATAAGGAATCAGCAGGTACTCAGCGAATTTCACGTTACCCGACAGGTAGCAGAAGATGCCGAGCGCGCCGCCCACCATCACCGTCGGCATGATCGCCAGGCCGTCGAGGCCATCGGTCAGGTTCACCGCGTTGCTGGAGCCGACGATCACGAAGTAGGTCAGCACCACAAAACCGACACCCAGCGGGATGCTCACATCCTTGAGCATCGGGATGATCAAGGTGGTTTCCACGGCACTTGGCGCGGTGGTGTACAGGAAGATCGCAGCGGCCAGGCCGAACACCGACTGCCAGAAATACTTCCAGCGGCTTGGCAGCCCCTTGGAGTTTTTCTCAATCACTTTGCGGTAGTCATCCACCCAGCCGATGGCACCGAACAACAGGGTCACCAGCAGCACCACCCACACGTAGCGGTTATGAAGGTCGGCCCAGAGCAAGGTGCTGACGCCGATGGACGACAGGATCAGCGCGCCCCCCATGGTCGGAGTGCCAGACTTGGACAGGTGCGACTGCGGGCCGTCGTTACGAACCGATTGACCAATTTGCAGGTTCTGCAGGGTGCGGATCATCCACGGCCCTAAAAACAGTGACAAAGACAGCGCGGTCAGCACACCCAGAATCCCGCGCAGGGTCAGGTACTGGAAGACCGCGAAGCCTTTGTGGAACTGTTGCAGATACTCAGCCAGCAGCAGCAGCATTAATGTTTCTCCATACTTGAGCCACACAAGGCTGCGACGACGTTTTCCATCACCGCGCTGCGCGATCCCTTGATCAAAATGGTTGTGTGTTTGTCATGTTCAGCCGCCGTCAACGCCTGGATCAGCTCGGCCTGGCTGGCGAAATGCCGCGCGCCAGGGCCGAAAGCGTTGACCGCATGGGCCATGTTCGTGCCAACGGCGTAGAGCGCGTCCACTTTGCCGGCGGCATAGGCGCCGACTTCACGGTGGCCCTGTTCAGCCCAAT
This sequence comes from Pseudomonas sp. MF6394, assembly GCF_002018845.1. Taxonomy (NCBI): domain Bacteria; kingdom Pseudomonadati; phylum Pseudomonadota; class Gammaproteobacteria; order Pseudomonadales; family Pseudomonadaceae; genus Pseudomonas; species Pseudomonas sp. MF6394. The sequence continues at coordinate 317,264 of NZ_MVOJ01000002.1, read as the reverse complement.
CGCCCAATTCGCCGATATCGCCCAGTACCAGCACCTTGCGCCCATCAAAGCCTTTGAGCAGGTCCACAGCGGCATTGATGGAGGACGGGTTGGCGTTGTAGGTGTCATCGATCACGCGCATGCCGTTGCCAGCCAGTTGCGCCACAGTGCGGCCCTTCACCGGCTGCACCGCGCCCAGGCCTGTGGCAATACCGAACAGCGACACACCCAGGGCATGGGCGGCAGCGGCGGCGGCCAAGGCGTTGGCGACGTTATGGTTGCCTAGCAAATTCAACTGCACGTGCTCGTCACCTTGCGGGGTGTGCAAGGTGAAGGACGGGCAGCCACGGGCATCGACATTGATGTTGGAGGCGTAAAAATCGGCTGCGGCATTGAGTACCGCAAACGTCAGGACCTTGCGACCGGCGGCGCGTACACGCCAGGTCTCGAAGGCCTTGTCATCCAGGTTCAGTACCGCAGTGCCCGAAGCGTCGAGGCCTTCAAGGATTTCGCCCTTGGCTTCGACGATTTTTTCCGGGCCGCCGAACTCGCCGACATGGGCGGTACCGGCGTTATTGATGATCGCCACGTGCGGCTGGGTCAGCGCCACGGTGTAGGCGATTTCGCCGATGCGCGAAGCCCCCAGTTCGATCACCGCCGCCGTGTGTTCCGGGGCCAGTTCGAGCAGGGTCAGCGGTGCGCCGAAATCATTGTTCAGGTTGCCACGGGTCGCGAGTACCGGCCCGCGCGTACGCAAGATGCCGGCAAGCAGTTCCTTGACCGTGGTCTTGCCGCTGGAACCGGTAATGGCCGCCACCGGTTTATCAAAAGCGGCACGGTTAAGCGCGCCCAGTTGGCCCAGGGCCAGGCGGGTGTCGGCTACCAGTAATTGCGGCAAGGCAGAATCGGCCACTTCACGCTGTACCAGGGCACCGACAGCACCTTTGGCGGCAACGTCGTTGAGGTAGTCGTGACCATCGAAACGCGGACCGGCCAGGGCGACAAACAGTTGCCCCGGCTGGATGTTACGGCTGTCGATACTCACGCCGTTGAATGTGCAGTCGCTCGACAGCACACGGGCCGACAGGGCCTGGGCCAGCTCGCTGAATGTCATCGCTTTAAGCATGGGCGACCTCCCAGGCGGTCAGGGCGTGATCCGCCTCGACCAGATCGGAGAAGGCATGGCGCTCACCGTTGATTTCCTGATAGTCCTCGTGGCCTTTACCCGCGAGCACCACCACGTCGTCCGCGCCGGCACTGGCGATCAACTGCGCGATGGCAGCGCCACGGCCCGCGACGAAGGTGACCTTGGAGGCGTCTTTGAAGCCGACACGGATGTCATCGAAAATCTGGCTCGGGTCTTCGCTGCGCGGGTTGTCGTCGGTGACGAGTACGCCATCGGCCAAGCGCTCGACAATCTCGGCCATCAATGGGCGCTTGCCGCGATCGCGATCACCGCCGCAACCGAACAGGCACAGCAGTTTGCCCTTGGCATGTGGGCGCAGGGCTTCGAGGACTTTTTCCAGGGCATCCGGGGTGTGGGCGTAATCGACCACCACCAGCGGTTGTGTGCCGCCACCCAGGCGCTGCATGCGACCGGCCGGGCCTTCCAGCTTGGGCAGTACCCGCAAGATTTCATCCAAGGCGTAATCCAGGCCCAGCAGTGCGCCGATAGCGGCGAGCACGTTGCTCAGGTTGAACCGCCCCAGCAAGGTGCTGCGCAAGTGGTGCTCGCCCTGCGGCGTCACCAACGTGGCGCGCACGCCTTCGTCATTGAATTGGGCTTCGCGGCAATACAGGTAGGCGCTGGCATCTTGCAGGCTATAGCTGATCAAGCGCGCGTCGCTGTCTTGCTCCGCCAGCTGGCGGCCGAATGCGTCGTCGAGGTTGACCACCCGGCACTTCAGGTCATTCCAGGCAAACAGCTTGGCCTTGGCGGCGGCGTACGCCTCCATGGTGCCGTGGTAGTCCAGGTGATCGCGGGACAGGTTGGTCATCACCGCCACGTCAAAGGCCAGGGCAGTGACACGCCCTTGGTCCAGGCCATGGGAAGACACTTCCATGGCAACCGCCTTGGCACCGGCCTTTTTCAGGTCGGCCAGGGTCGCTTGCACGGCAATCGGGTTTGGCGTGGTGTGCAGGCCGCTTTGCAGCGCGCCATAGAAACCGGTGCCCAGGGTGCCGACGATGCCGCAGTGCTGACCCAACAGGTCCAACGCCTGGGCAACCAATTGGGTCACGCTGGTCTTGCCGTTGGTGCCCGTCACACCCACCAGGTTGAGTTGGCGGCTCGGGTCACCGTAGAAACGCCCGGCGATGTCAGAAAGCTGCGCAGCCAGGTCCTTGACCGGAATCAACGGCACATCGGTGATCGGCAGCACGGTGGCGCCTTCCACTTCATAGGCGACCGCAGCTGCACCGCGTTGCAGGGCATCGGCGATATGCGCACGGCCATCGAGCTTGCCGCCGGGTACCGCCAGGAACAGGTCACCGGCGCGCACATTACGGCTGTCCAGAGTCAGCTCACGAATCAGCAGATCGTGGCCGGCATGGGCAAAAATCTTGTTCAGGCTAAGAGACATCAGCCGCGCCCTCCATTGGCTTTGACCGCTGCGGCCGGTGGGCCGGCGTTGGCTTGTTGAGTCGGCGGCAGGTTGTCCGGCGTGATGTTCATCAAGCGCAGGGTGCCGGACATCACTTTGCTGAACACCGGCGCCGAAACCAGGCCACCGAAGTAGCCGGCTTTACTAGGCTCGTCGATGACCACGACGATGGCGTAGCGCGGGTCGCTCATCGGGCCGAAGCCGGCGAACAGCGAACGGTAGGAGTTTTCGGCATAGCCTTTGGTGCCCACCGAAGTCTTACGCGCCGTACCCGACTTGCCCGCGACGTGGTACGCCGGCACCTGGGCGCGGAAAACGCCACGCGGTGCTTCGATCACTTGTTGCAGCATGCCTTGCATGGTCTTGGCGACGTTTTCCGGGATCACTTGGGTGGCTTTTGGCGCTTCGTCGACATGGATCAGGCTCAGTGGAACCATGCGGCCGTTATTGGCCAATACCGAGAAAGCGTGGGCCAACTGGATGGCGGTCACCGACAGGCCGTAGCCGTAGGACAGCGTGGCAGTCTCGGCTTTTCTCCACTCGCGGTAGTTCGGCAGGTTGCCCACGCGTTCACCTGGGAAATCGAGGCCGGTGGGTTGCCCCAGGCCGATTTTTTGCGCCAGGTGATAGATCGTTTCACCGCCAATGTCGAAGGCAACTTTACTCATGCCCACGTTACTGGAGTTGATCAGGATGCCTGTCAGATCCAGCACCGGACCTTCAGTGCGGGATACGTCACGAATGGTGTATTTGCCCAACTGCAAGGTGCCTGGGTAAACCTCTACCTTGTCGCTGGGTTTCCAGCGCCCGGTTTCCAGGGCAGCGCTCATGGAGATGGCTTTCATGGTCGAACCCGGCTCGAACACGTCGATCATTGCGCGGTTACGCATCATCGCCGGTTGCAGGTTGCGACGGTTGTTGGGGTTATAGGTCGGCTGGTTGACCATGGCGAGGATCTCGCCGGTCTTCACGTCCATGATCACCAGGCTGCCGGCTTTGGCGCCGTTCTCGATGATCGCGTTACGCAGTTCGCGGTTGGCCAGGTATTGCAGGCGCAAATCGATCGACAACGCCAGAGGCTTGCCGGCCTTGGCGTTTTTGGTGACCTGGACGTCCTTGATCAATCTGCCGCGCCGATCCTTGATGACCTGGCGTTTGCCCGGAACCCCAGCCAGCCATTCGTCATAGGCCAGTTCGACCCCTTCGCGGCCGTGGTCATCGATATCGGTAAAGCCGACCATATGCGCGGTGGTTTCACCGGCCGGGTAGAAACGACGAAACTCCTCGATGCCATAGACACCGGGGATTTTAAGGTCGAGCACTTGCTGGCCTTGCTCAGGGGTAAGCCCGCGCACCAGGTAGATGAATTCTTTATTGGCCTGGGCTTCCAGGCGCTCGGTCAGGGCCTTGCGGTCTTGCCCCAGGGCAGCGGCCAGTTCAGGCCACTTGTCCTTGGCGACTTGCAGTTCCTTGGCGTTGGCCCACAGGGTGGTCACCGGCGTACTGACGGCCAGGGGCTCGCCATTACGGTCGGTGATCAGGCCGCGGTGTGCAGGAATCGGAATATGCCGCAGGCTGCGGGCGTCACCCTGGCCGATCAGGAAGTCGCGGTCGACGACCTGCAGGTCGAAGATGCGCCAGACAATCGCGCCCACCATCAATGCCAGCAAGCCGAGCATCAGGCGGAAGCGCCATGGGTAGAGTGCCCCTTCGAGTTTCATCATGGCGCCACCATGCGGACTTCAGCCGCGCCAGGGATGTGCATCTTCAGCTGTTCGGTGGCCAGCACTTCGATACGGCTGTGGGCCGTCCAGGTGCTTTGTTCAAGGATCAACCGGCCCCACTCTGCCTGGGCTTTATCACGCACGCTCAATTCCCCGTACAGGGTATTGAGCAACTGACGGTTCCAGTGGGCGCTGTAGGACACCGCAATCGCGGACACCAGCACGCCGACAAACAGCAGCAACATAAAGAAGCTGCCGCTCGGCAGGGGCTTGGCGAAAAGCTTGCTCACCGCAACTTCTCCGCGACGCGCATGACGGCGCTACGGGAACGTGGGTTGGCCTTGAGTTCGGCTTCGGAAGCGAACTGCGCTTTGCCATGGATTTTGATTTTCGGCACAAAGGCTTCGAAACGCACCGGCAGGTTACGCGGCAGGTTGTCGGATTCGCCCTTGACCAGACGACGCATGAAGAGTTTGACGATGCGGTCTTCCAGGGAGTGGAAGCTGATCACCACCAGGCGACCGCCCACTTCCAAAGCATCCAGAGCGGCTTCGAGGCCGGCTTCCAGATCGCCCAATTCGTTGTTGACGTGAATGCGCAGGCCTTGGAACGCACGGGTCGCCGGGTTCTTGCCCTTTTCCCAGGCCGGGTTGGCGACTTTCAGCACTTCGGCCAGGTCTGCGGTGCGTTCGAACGGCTGGATTTCGCGGCGCTCGACCACGGCACGCGCCATGCGACCGGCGAAGCGCTCCTCACCGTACTCTTTGAACACACGGGCGATTTCTTCCACCGGCGCGGTGGCGATGAACTGTGCAGCACTGACTCCACGGGTAGGGTCCATGCGCATGTCGAGGGGGCCGTCGTTCATGAAGCTGAAGCCGCGCTCCGGGTCATCGAGCTGCGGCGAAGACACGCCCAGGTCGAGCAGAACCCCGGCCACCTTGCCCGCCATGCCGCGCTCGGCAACTTCGGCGCCCAGCTCGGCAAAGCTGCGCTGCACAACGACAAAGCGGCCGTCTTCGGCCGCTAGCGCTTGCCCGGTGGCAATCGCTTGAGGGTCTTTGTCGAACCCGAGGAGTTTGCCGTCGGACCCGAGCTGGCTGAGTATCAACCGGCTATGCCCGCCCCTGCCGAATGTGCCATCGACATAGCAGCCATCGGCACGTACGGCGAGAGCCTCAACGGCTTCGTCAAGCAGTACGGTGATGTGGTTAAAGCCGCTATCAATAGTCACAGGATCAAATCACGCAGTTCATCAGGCATGGCGCCCGGTTGTTGAATAGCAGCCAGGTCCGCTGCAGACACAGCATCCCAGGCATCTTCGTCCCACAATTGGAACTTGTTCAGTTGGCCTACCAGCATTGCGCGCTTGTCCAGCTTGGCGTACTCGCGCAGTCGCGGAGGCACCAGGAAACGACCGCTGCCATCGAGTTCAAGGTCGACGGCATTACCGATCAGCAAACGCTGAAGGCGGCGGTTTTCTTCACGCAATGAAGGCAGTGCGCGCAACTTGGTTTCAATCAACTCCCACTCGTCGAGGGGGTAAACACACAAACAAGGGTCAACGGCGTCAATCGTGATGATTAACTGCCCTGAACTTCGCGAAATGAGCTCGTCACGATACCGGCTCGGCATGGCGAGACGGCCTTTTGCATCGAGACTGATAGCGTTAGCTCCGCGAAACACAGATGCGTTTCTCCAAATTTTAGCGTTTTACGTTCAAAAAACCCACTTTGTGCCACTTTCCGCCACTTGCGCACACTATAGGAATGCGCCCACCACACCGTCAAGGCGCGTATACAAGGAAAAGCCTTACAGAACGGAGATTTAGGAAGGTAAAGGGAGGAGAAACGAGAGTTTTGCGATGTTTTTGACTCAACAACAGCAAATAGCTCAAAGAGCTAGGACTTAAAGTTAAAGTGATTTATTAAGAGTAAGATTTTTTTGGTATTACGAAGATGCATCTGCCAATGATTTGGCAGGGAGGGATTCTTGCGTTACTACCGGGTTTGCGCACGAGATTCGAACGCAAGGAAAAAAGGTGGAGAGTCGATCTGTAAGCCGGGTTCTGTCTTGAACAGTCATTCGTCTACGATGGCCATCACTGGACATCTTTAGCAACCTACCCGGTCCCAGCGCGGGCCACGCCTTGGGACCCTATTTGGTCTTGCTCCAAGTGGGGTTTACCTAGCCACGAACTGTTGCCAGTCGTGCGGTGCGCTCTTACCGCACCTTTTCACCCTTACCGGCACCGAAGTGCTTAGGCGGTTATTTTCTGTGGCACTTTCCGTAGGCTCACGCCTCCCAGGCATTACCTGGCACTTCGCCCTATGGAGCCCGGACTTTCCTCCCCCCCCTAATTTTCATAGAGGGCAGCGACTGTCCAATCGACTCTCCGCCGCGAAGGTTAACGGCACGGCGGCTTGAGGACAAGTATTAAAAGTGCAGCATTGCCATCACGTTCAGACGAAATACAGTTTTGGCCCCGGAACTATTCGGCCTTCTGTTTATCGAGCGCGACCTGATACAACACATTCTTGCGCACCCCGGTAATTTCGGCAGCCAGGGCGGCGGCGCGCTTGAGTGGCATTTCCTTGAGCAACAAATCGAGGACGCGCATGGCCTCGCTGCCCACCGCGTCTTCATTCTCCGGCGCGGTCCAGCCGGCTACCAGCACCACGCATTCGCCGCGCTGCTGATTGCTGTCGCCCTCGACAAACGCCCGCAACGCCTCAAGCGGCAGCCCCTTGAGGGTTTCGAAGGTCTTGGTCAACTCCCGGGCCAGCAAGGCCAGGCGCTCGCCGCCAAACACCAGCTCCATGTCTTGCAGGCATTCAAGAATGCGATGCGGGGCCTCATAGAAGATCAAGGTGCGCGGCTCTTCTTTAAGTGCCTGCAGACGCGCCCGACGCCCTACGGCCTTGGCGGGCAGGAAGCCTTCGAAGATAAAGCGGTCCGAGGGCAACCCGGCGGCCGATAATGCAGCAATCAGCGCGCAGGCTCCTGGAACAGGCACTACATTGATACCAGCGGCGCGCGCCTGGCGGACCAGGTGGTAACCAGGGTCGGAAATCAGCGGCGTGCCCGCGTCGGAAATCAGTGCCACGTCATCACCCGCCAAAAGACGCGTGATAAAGCGGCTACCCTCTTCACGTTCGTTGTGTTCGTGGCAGGCCGCTAATGGCGTGCTGATACCAAAATGCTGCATCAACCGTTGGGAGTGCCGCGTGTCTTCTGCCGCGATCAATTTCACCTCGCGCAACACTTTCAGCGCCCGGGCACTGATGTCGTCCAGGTTGCCAATGGGCGTCGCCACCACAAAAAGCGAGCCAGCAGTGGAATTCAAAGGACCTGGAGCAGTCAAAGCGCACACCTCGATGGTTGGCAAAAGTCACATTGTAGCGCGTAGAAGCCTTGAAAATATGCCATCACGGCCGATGCCGTTTCAGCCACCGTCAGCTACTGGCAACATTTGCACGACCTAAATCCACGGTTTAACGCCATGAACATCGCGCCTGGGCCAGTGCTTGGGTACACTTCCACGCTAATTTGATCGGTATCAGGAACACTTACATGATCGCTTGCCTGCGGCTGCTCTCCGCCCTCTGCCTCGCTGCCTTGCTGGCCGCTTGCGCCAGTTCGCCCTCCTCCAGTCTTGGCGAACTGCCACGCACGCCCGATGCCAGTATCGAGCAACTGCTCGAACAGGCGACGAACGCCAAGACGCCAGAAAAAGCCGCGTTGCTGCGCCTGAGCGCAGCAGACCTGGCCTACCAGCAGAACAATCCCGGCCGCTCCTCGCAGATCCTTGCGCAAGTGCCCCTGGATGCCCTGAAGCCAGCCGCGCAAGTATTTGCCAGCACCCTGGCCGCAGAACTGGCAATGGGCCGCAACCAGCCCAAGGCGGCCTTGGCAGCGCTGAACCACCCCAGCCTGCAAAGCCTGAAGGAACTGCCGACCGACCAGCAGATCCGCACCGGCACCGTGCATGCACGCGCCTATGAAGCCGACGGCCAGACCCTCGCCGCCGCTCGCGAGCGCGTGGCCATGGCGCCCCTGCTGACGGGCGAGGCTGCCAGCAGCAACCACGAAGCCATTTGGGTATTGATTGCCGCGCTGCCAGCCGAACAGCTGCAAGCCACCGGCAACCCGACACTCGATGGCTGGATCACCCTGGCCCAGGCGGTCAAGGGCGCCGGCACGCTGGAGCAACAACAAGCCGCCATCGACACCTGGCGCGCGCAGAACCCGGGCCACCCGGCGGCGGTGCAACTGCCAGCGCCGCTGACCAAGCTCAAGGAACTGGCCAGCCAGCCCCTGAACAAGATCGCCCTGCTGCTGCCCCAGGAAGGCCCGCTGGCCGCTGTGGGCAAAGCGCTGCGCGAAGGTTTCATGGCGGCTCACTACCAGGCTGAGCAAGCCGGGCAGAAGCCACCGGTTATCGAGTTCTATGACAGCTCGCGCCTGACCTCCCTCGACGACTTCTACGCCAAGGCCCAGGCCGCCGGCGTGCAACTGGTGGTCGGCCCGCTGGAAAAACCGCTGGTCAAGCAACTCAGCGCACGCCCGCAATTGCCGATCACCACCCTGGCCCTGAACTACAGCGAGACCGATCAAGGCCCGGCGCAACTGTTCCAGTTCGGCCTGGCCGCTGAAGACGAAGCCCGCGAAGTGTCGCGCCGTGCCCGTGCTGATGGCCTGCATCGCGCCGCCGCCATGGTGCCCCGTGGCGAATGGGGTGAGCGCGTGTACAAGGCGTTCCGCCAGGATTGGGAAGCCAATGGTGGCACCGTCATGGGCGTGGAATATGTCGATCAGCCTGTGGCCCTGGCCCAGCAGATCGCCGATCTGTTCCAACTGCGCAAGAGCGAAGGCCGCGCCAAGAGCCTGCAAAGCACGGTCGGCACCGACGTCGCCGCCCAGCCTTCGCGTCGCCAGGACATCGAGTTCATCTTCCTGGCCGTCACGCCGCAACTGGCCCAGCAGATCAAACCGACCCTGAACTTCCAATACGCTGGCGATGTGCCGGTGTACGCGACCTCTCACGTGTTCAGTGCCAGTGGTGACCGCAACCAGTACCTGGACATGACCAATGTGATGTTCTGCGAAACCCCTTGGCTGCTTAACACCACCGACCCACTGCGTAACCAGGTCGCCGCACAATGGCCGCAAGCCAATGGCAGCCTGGGCCGCCTCTACGCGATGGGCGTGGATGCCTACCGCCTGGCGCCACGCCTGGGCCAGCTCAAGGCACTGCCGGACACTCGTGTCGACGGCCTCTCGGGCAACCTGGGCATCAGCGCCAACCAGCGCGTCGATCGCCAGATGCCGTGGGCGAAGTTCGTCGGCGGCGACATTCAGCGACTGCCTGATACCCCACGCTGATGCCCGAGCGGTCCAGCGCACAAAGCGGCAAGGATGCCGAACTGCATGCACTCAATTACCTGCAACAACAGGGTCTGCGCCTTCTGGCGCAGAACTGGTTATGTAAACGCGGCGAGCTTGATCTGGTCATGCTTGACGGCGATACAGTAGTATTCGTCGAAGTCCGCTACAGAAAACACGCACAATGGGGTGGCGCGCTCGCCAGTATCGACGGGCGCAAGCGTCAAAAGCTGATACTCGCTGCGCAGTTTTTTCTGCAAAAAGAGCATCGCTGGGCTGACTGCCCCTGCCGTTTCGATGTGGTTGCCATGGAAAGCACCCCGTCAGGCACAGCTGATCTGACCTGGCTCAAAAATGCCTTCGACAGCTGATTCGCCGGGCAACCTCACCACTCATTTTTGCTCTTTGCTTTGCGGGCTGCACATTACCTGTGCCAAACAGCCGCGCTACTTAAGGTCACACAGATGGACATGCAATCCCGAATTCGCCAGCTTTTCCAGGCCAGCATCGACACCAAGCAACAGGCGATGGACGTACTTGCACCGCACATCGAGCAAGCCAGCCAGGTGATGGTCAATGCCTTGCTCAACGAAGGCAAAATGCTTTCGTGCGGCAATGGCGGTTCGGCTGGCGATGCCCAGCATTTTTCCTCCGAGCTGCTCAACCGCTTCGAACGCGAGCGCCCGAGCCTGCCGGCCATTGCCTTGACCACCGATTCGTCGACGATCACTTCGATTGCCAACGACTACAGCTACAACGAAATCTTCTCCAAGCAGATCCGCGCCCTCGGCCAGCCGGGCGATGTATTGCTGGCGATTTCCACCAGCGGCAACTCGGCCAATATTATTCAAGCGATCCAGGCCGCACATGATCGCGAAATGATTGTCGTAGCCTTGACCGGTCGCGACGGCGGCGGCATGGCGTCGCTGCTGCTGCCAGAGGACGTGGAGATTCGCGTCCCGGCCAATGTCACTGCACGTATCCAAGAAGTTCATCTGCTGGCGATCCACTGCCTGTGCGATCTGATCGACAGCCAACTGTTCGGGAGTGAAGAATGACCGTTAATCGCCTCAGTCTTTTGGCCATCACGCTGTGCGTCGCCATCAGCGGCTGCAGCTCGGCTATCACCGCTACACGGGACACCCCTATCCAGGACGACCGGGGCACACGCACCTTCGGCAGCACCATTGATGATTCGCTGATCGAAACCAAGGTCAAGGTCAACGTCGCCAAGGCCGCTACCGACCTGGGCAACGGGGCCTCGCGCATCGTGGTAACCAGCTTCAACGGTGTGGTCCTGCTGGCAGGCCAAACCCCGCGCGCCGACCTCAAGGCCCAGGCCGAGCAGGCCGCCGCCGGCGTGCAACGCGTCAAGAAGGTCCACAACGAACTGCAGGTCATGGACCCGATCACCCTGCTGGCCATCAGCAACGATGCCCTGCTGACCACCAAGATCAAGGCCCAGATGCTGACCGACAGTGCGGTGCCTGGTTCGCGGATCAAGATCGTCACCGACAATGGCATCGTCTACATGATGGGCCTGTTGACCCAGGCCGAAGCCACCCGCGCCGCCAACCTGGTGCAGGGCGTGTCGGGCGTACAGAAGATCGTGAAGGTGTTCGAATACATCGACTGATGTAGACCACACAGCCACAAAAAAGGGCGCCGTGCATTGACTGCACGGCGCCCTTTTTAGTGTTTAACGTTTACTGGTATTGCTGGTACGGGTTGCCCTGGAACTGGTTGTTCTGCTGTGGCGCCTGCTGCTGGCCCGCAGGTTGGCCGTATTGCTGGCCAGGGATCGGGCCGAGGTTCACCTCGACACGACGGTTCTGGGCACGGCCGTTCACATCGCCGTTGCTGGCAATCGGGTTATCCGGGCCGGCACCGCGTGCGCTCAGGTTGGCACCGTTGACGCCTTGGGAGGTCAGGTAGTTGGCCACGCTCTGCGCACGGCGCTGGGACAGGTCCATGTTCAGTTGACGGCTACCGGTGCTGTCGGTGTAGCCAACGATCTGGATGGTGTTCTGGTTGAACTGCTTGAGGGAGTTGGCCAGGTTGTTCAGCGGCTGGTAGAAGCTGCTGGAGATCGCGTCCGAGTTGGTGGCGAAGGTAATGTTACCCGGCATGATCAGCTTGATCTGGTCACCCTGGCGCTGCACCTCAACCCCGGTGTTGGCCATGCTTTCACGCAGTTTTTTCTCTTGCTGGTCGGCGTAGTAGCCATAACCTGCCGCACCGGCACCCGCAACCACCGCGCCAATCAGCGCGCCCTTGCCACGGTTGTTATGGTCGATGGCCGCACCGGCCAATGCGCCAGCCAGCGCACCGAGGCCGCCGTATTTGGCGGTTTTGCTCATGCCGCTTTCGGAACCATTGCTGGCCTGTCCCTGGCTGCCGTCATAAGGGTTAGGTGAGGCGCAGCCAGACAACAGGGCTACGGCGGTAGCGACAACAAGCAGACGACGCGGAGTGAACATGAAGGAAGCTCCTACTTTTGCATTCTGTGATGCAGAGGACATTGGCAATGGACCTGTGCCGAGTTTGGAACGCGACAAACGGCAAAAATTCCGTGAAGGGGTGCGTAAAGCATAGCTGTCTTTGGCTTGGGTCTGTGCCTGTGTGTCTGTACCGGCTTGTATCAGAGCCGACAACCCATCACGCACGCACGAAAGGATTCTCCCGCATCTCATCGCCCAGCAACGTATCCGGCCCATGCCCAGTGACCACCGTCGCGCCTTCGTCCAGCGTATACAGGCGCTGCTTGATCGACCGCACAATCGTCGCCTGGTCGCCGCCCCATAAATCCGTACGCCCTACGCCACGACGAAACAAGGTATCGCCAGCGATCAACAGCTTGGCGTCGGCAAACCAGAAACTCATCGAGCCTGGCGTATGCCCTGGGGTGTGTAAGGCTACCCCACAGCCGCAGGCCAGTTCTTCGTCATGCTCCAGCCAGCGATCCGGCGACGGCACTGGGACGTACGGCACGCGAAACATCTGGCATTGCATTTCCAGGTTGTCCCAGAGAAATTGATCCTCTTTGTGCAGGTGCAGCGTGGCGCCGGTCTTTTCTTTCAATTGGCCGGAGGCCAGGAAATGATCGAGGTGAGCATGGGTGTGGATAATGCTCACCACCTTCAGGCCCAGTGCATCAAGGCGCGCCAGGATCAACTCGTGATTGCCGCCGGGGTCGACTACGATGGCTTTTTTAGTGATCGGGTCGCCAATGATGGTGCAGTTGCACTGCAACGGCCCGACGGGGAAGGTTTCGCGAATCAACGGTTGTTTTTCAATAGTCATGGGTGTCCTGCAAGCTCTCTGGCGCGTTCCAAGTGCAGTATGGTGTAGCTTACCCCTGCTCTGGAAGGCGTCGATTGCGCGGCCTATCCGCTGCTAAGCTACACAAGCGCCATTGAAATCCCCTGCTGCAGTCAGTCGCATTTGGAGCAACACCCATGGCGAATCAACAGATCATCTGCGAACACTGCGACTGCGTGTACGAGAAAGTCACGCTCGCCAAACATCAGAAAGCCCTGTGCGTACGCTGCTCTGGCGTGCTGCAGCGCTATAACGGCCTGTCCGTGCAACAACGTCTGGCCCTGACGGTGACTGCCGCAGTGCTGTGGACCTTTGCCAACTTTTACCCGGTGATGAGCATCAGCCTGCAAGGCTTGAAAAACAGCGCCACCCTCTGGGACTCAGTGGTTGCACTGAGCCTGGGGCCGATCACATTCATTGCATTGGTGGCGGCCATTTCCATCATTATCGCGCCGGTGTTTCAACTGCTGTTGCTGATCTGGGTGCTGAGTTTCGCCTTGGCCGGTAGGCGCTCGCCGGCGTTCAAGCTGTGCATGCGCTGGCTCGAAGCGCTCAGGCCGTGGAGCATGCTGGAGGTGTGCCTGCTGGGCGCGATGGTCGCGGTGTTCAAGCTGGCCGGCATGCTGGATGTGATCCCTGGCACCGGCCTGTTTGCCTTGGCTGCCCTGAGCCTGTTGCTGATCCGCATTGCCGGGCGCGATGTGCGTGACCTGTGGGACACCGTATGAATTCACCGCCAACCGCCCGCGAGCTGAACCTGTGCCTGTGCCACACCTGCGGCCAGCCCTGCGACATGCGCCTTGAACCCACCGAGTGCGAGCGCTGTGGCGCAGCGCTGCATCGGCGCAAGGTGCAGTCCCTGACCCGAACCTGGGCCTACATGCTCACCGCCCTCGCCTTTTATGTCCCGGCCAATTTACTGCCGGTGATGAACACCACCATGCTCGGCTCCGGCGCAGACAGCACTATCATGAGTGGCGTGCTGGAGTTCTGGCAGCACGGCGCCTGGGACATTGCCCTGATCATTTTCATCGCCAGCATTGCCGTGCCGGGCATCAAGTTCTTGTCGCTGGGGCTGCTGCTGGTCACCGTGCAGCGCAATAGCCAGTGGGCGCGCAAAGAGCGCTCGAAGCTGTTTCGGTTTATCGAACTGATCGGCTATTGGTCGATGCTCGATGTCATCGTGGTCGCCCTGGTGGCCGCGCTGGTGAAGTTTCAAGCCCTGGGCACGATCGAACCGCGCCTGGGTATTCTGTTTTTTGGCCTGGTGGTCGTGTTTACGATGCTCGCGGCCATGAGTTTTGATCCCCGGCTAATCTGGGAAAACCCACCTAACGAGGAGACCTCGGATGAGCTCATCCAAGGCTGACACCCCTGCGGGGCAACCCGTGATCAAGACGCGTCGTTTCAGCGTTTCGCTGGTCTGGATCGTGCCGATTGTCGCTGTGCTGGTGGGGATCTCGCTGGTGATTCACAGCATCATGCAACAAGGGCCGACCATCGTCCTCAACTTCAAGACCGGCAGCGGGCTGATAGCCAACAAGACTGAGGTCAAATACCGCAACGTGGTGATCGGCCAGGTAACCGCCGTGGCCCTGAGTGATGACCAGAAAAGCGTCAACGCCACCGTCGAGCTGGTCAAACAGGCCGAAAGCTTCACCCGCGAAGATTCGAAATTCTGGGTGGTGCGCCCGCGCATTGGCGCAGGCGGCGTGTCGGGCATCGACACGTTGTTGTCCGGCGATTACATCGGCGCAGACATCGGCCAGTCCGAGACCCGCGCTAAACACTTCACCGGTTTGGAAAACCCGCCGCCCATCACTTACGGCGAACCGGGCAAGCGCTTCACGCTGCACACCCAGGCCTTGGGTTCCCTGGACATCGGCTCGCCGGTCTATTACCGCAAAATCCCGGTGGGCCAGGTGGTGGCCTATGAGCTCGACAACGAAGGCAAGGGTGTGAATGTCGAGATCTTCGTGCATGCGCCCAATGACGTGTACATCACTGAGAACACGCGGTTCTGGAACGCCAGTGGCGTCGACTTGAGCGTTGGGGCCAATGGCTTCGCGCTGAAAACCGAATCCTTGTCGTCCATGTTGATGGGCGGGATCGCCTTCCAGGCGCCGCCCTACAACCCCAATGACAAACCGGCCGAAGAAAGTCGCAGCTTTGAGTTGTTCGAAGACCAGCAAAGCGCCCTCGCCCCACCCAACGGCAAGGGGCAATACATGGTCCTGCGCTTCGATCAGGCCCTGCGCGGGCTGAAAGTCGACGCACCGGTGGAGTTCCTTGGCGTGGAGTTCGGCAGGGTTGTATCGATCAACCTGGATTTCGATGCGAAGAAACGCACCTTTCCGGTCAATGTCGGCATCGTGATCTACCCGCAACTGCTCGGCGAGGCCCACACCAAGCTGCTCAAGGCCATGAACAATAACCCTGACGATGAGGCAGCCGGCGTACGCCTGATTGGTACCTTCATCGAAAACGGCCTGCGCGCCCAGGCCCGCAGCGGCAACTTGCTGACTGGCCAGCTGTACATCGCCCTGGACTTCTACCCCAAGGCCGAGAAAGTCGCATTCGACCCGAACCAGCGCCCGGTGGGCATCCCCACCATCCCGGGCAACCTGGAGCAACTGCAAGAGAAGTTCGAA
Organism: Pseudomonas sp. MF6394; assembly: GCF_002018845.1. Lineage (NCBI taxonomy): Bacteria > Pseudomonadati > Pseudomonadota > Gammaproteobacteria > Pseudomonadales > Pseudomonadaceae > Pseudomonas > Pseudomonas sp. MF6394. The sequence continues at coordinate 301,601 of NZ_MVOJ01000002.1, read as the reverse complement.
GGCATCGTCAACAAGATCAGCCAACTGCCTGTGGAGCGCATTGCCGGCAACCTCGACGCCAGCCTGGTCGAACTGCGCAAGGGCCTGGCGCAATTCAACGCCAAGACGCTGCCGGGTGTGCAAACGACCTTGGGCGACGTGAGCAAGACCCTGCAATCGGCCAGTTCAACCCTGGCCGAAGACTCGCCGCAGCGTGAACAACTGACCCAGACCCTCGACGAGTTGGGGCGCATGTCGCGCTCCCTGCGCGAGCTTTCGGATTACCTGGGCCGGCATCCGGAGTCGCTGATTCGCGGCCGCCCCGATAACGCCGCACCGACGGACCTGCAAGGGCCACCCCGCAAATGACCATTGGAGCCGCCATGACATTGCCGTTGAAGATCACATTGCTGGCCACCCTGCTGCTGCTCGGTGCCTGTCGCAGTGAACCCATCGCCTTTCACACCCTGACCCCGGCGCACTTGAGCCCGAGTACGCGAGCAGAGGCCGGCGGTGTACGCATTGAGAGCATCAGCGTACCGCCTCAGGTCGACCGCGCGCAAATAGTGATTCGCCAGGGCGACAGCGGCCTGGCGATTCTTGAAACTCAGTGGTGGGCCGCCACCCTCGCCGATGAACTGAGGAGCGCCTTGGTCGATCAGTTGGCCAACAGCAATGCCCGGCAAGCCGTGGCTTTGCGCGTAGAGGTGCAGCGCTTTGACTCGGTACCCGGGCAGTACGCGCTGCTCGATGTGCGCTGGCGCCTGAGGCAAGTCAATGGCGACCGTCCGGCGTTGACCTGCCGCACCACTTTGCAGTCGCCTGCCGGGCCGAGCATCGACGAGCTGGTGGTGGCGCATCAGAACAACCTCAAGCGGTTCGCGGCGCTGATCAATCAGACCGTCGACACTTCACTCAAGGGCTGCCCGACCGCGCCGTGAGCCACGGGCTCAGGCCAGCAAGCCCATGGACTTGGCCCGCGCGACTGCCTGGGTACGACGCTCCACGCCGAGCTTGCTGTTGATGTGGCTGGCGTGGGTCTTCACCGTGTGCAGGGAGATGAACAGCTGATTGCTGATTTCCTGGTTTGAACAGCCTTGGGCAATCAGCTGCAGCACCGCCAGCTCTCGGGTGCTCAGGGTTTCCTGTTGAGGTGAGGCTTCAACCGCAATGACTTGGGGCAGCAGCGCCAGCAGGCTCTGGTTGAGCAGCCCATGGGAGTCCTTGCCCAGCTGCTCGCGCATCCACTGGGGGTAACCCTCCAACAAGCGTTGAAACGGCTGCAACGCGCCGCCCGAGCCGGCTTGCAGGGCACGGGCCAATATCGGCCTGGCCTTGGCTTCCTGGCCATGCTCCAGAAGCAACTGCACCTGCTGGACCAGCGCCATCAGGGCAATCATCTGGCGCCCACTGTCATGGGCCTGCTGGGCCAGCGCTTCGAGGCGTTGCAGCGCGCTGTCGGGTTGATGGCGAGTGGCATCGAGCGCGGCTTGTTGCAGCTCGATATGTTGCGGCAGGTGCGGATGAAACTCGGGGGCGGCCGCGGCGTGCTCGCCGTTGTAGGTCTGCCCCAGGCGGGCCAGCCAGGCGTCGGCCAGGTCAGTGCGACCCTGGGCCAGCCACAGCTCGCATTTGATCAGAGTGATCATCGCCAGGTAATAGATCGGCGGCACATCCCAGATGTGCATCAAGCGTTCGGCCTCGGCCAGTTCGGCAAAGGCATTGGCAAACTCCCCACGCCGCCCTTCGAAACTGGCGATGACACAGTGCCCGATCAGCACGCTGATATCGCGGCAGGCGCGGGCTTCGGCCAGGCCGGCGCGCAAACGCGCAAGGCCGGCTTCGGGCTGGTAACGCACCAACAGCAGGTAACCTTCGTAAAGCGACAACCGTGCGCGCACGGCATACAGGCGCTGGGGCGCCAGCCCATGCAGGCGCTCCAGGCCTTGGCGAACTTCATCCAGAGAACGCAGGATCTCACCCCGCGACTGCAGCACCCGGGCCCGGTCGTAATGGGCCAACGCTTCAAACAAAGGGTTACCGACGCGCTGCGCCAGTTCCAGAGATTCGCGGTTCAGGCCACGGGCGCGCCACAGGTCGGCATCGGCGATTGCCAGGTTGGACAGAGTCGAGAGGCACACCAGGCGCTGGCCGTAACGCTTTTGCGGCAGGCTTTCCAACGCCTCTTGGCAATAGCGCTGGGTCAGCTCACGGTCTCCGCGCCCACGGGCAATGATCCCGCTCAGCGCCAACCATTGGGCCAACATGGATTTTTGCGCGGTGGCCGATGGCGCCGGCAGGAAGCGGCTGAGGTAACTGGACAGTTCCTGCGCCGCATCCAGTTGGCATGCGAGCCCCAGCGCCCAGCTGTACAGCACGATCAAACGCGGCGTGCTGATCAGCAGGCTGTCGGGCAGGTCCATCTTCCAGCGCAGCAGCATGCCGATGTTCTGCTCTGCCAGCAGTTGCTCTTCGGACAGGTTCTGCACCAGGTTCGCCGCCACATCCAGGTGCCCGGCCCGCAGCGCCTGCTCCACCGCCTCGTCGATCAAGCCCTGGGCGTTAAACCAGCGACAAGCGCGCAAGTGCAAGCTGGCCGGCGGCAAGGTGGCACTCTTCTCGCGGCGAGTGCGCAGCAGGTCGGAGAACAAATGGTGATAGCGGTACCAGTGCCCTTGCTCATCCAACGGCACCAGGAACACTTGATGAGCCTGCAGATAACGCAGGATTTCTGCGCTGTCATGGGCCTCTCGGATGGCGTCGCACAGTTCGCTGCAAAAGCGCTCCTGCGGTGCGGTGTCGTACAGGAACGCTTGCACCTCCGCAGGCAGGCAGTCGATGACCTCTTCGAGCAGGTAATCGCGAATCAGCCCTTCGCCACCGTGCAGGCTTTGGGGCAAGGCGCCCTCACTGCCGGCTTCGGAGGCCGCCAACAGCCAGAAGCGCAGGCCGGCGACCCAGCCCTCGCTGCGGCGGATCAGGTTTTCCAACGCCTCACCGCGCAACGCATTGCTGTGCCCATCCAGCACCGCCAGGGCCTCGTCGTGGGTCAAGCGCAGGTCTTGCTCATGCAGCTCCAGCAGGTGCCGCGACAGGCGCAGGCGTGCCAGGTGCCAGTCCGGGCGCTGCCGACTGGTGACCAGCACCACCAGGCCATCGGGCAAATGATTGAGGAAAAATTGCAGGCAGCGATCCAGCACCGGGCCCTGGGCCAGGTGATAGTCATCCAGTACCAGCAATAACGGCGAGCGTGCAGACAGGTGCACGGCCAGCTCGTCGAGCAGGCCATCGAGCCATTCTTCGAAGGCAAAGGGTTGGTGACGCTGGCGCATTTTCAGCAAGCCCATGGATTGGGCGCCGAGTTGCGGGAAATACTGTTGCAAGCCGTCGAGCAGCCGCTCCAGGAAACGGCCGGGGTCACTGTCCCTTGGGCTCAGGCCCAACCACAGGCTTTGCCACTGCGCTGGCAAGCCCTGGCAAAACTCCACCGCCAACGAACTCTTGCCAAACCCCGCGGGCGCGCTGACCAGCAACAGTCGCCCCTCCAGGCCGGCATTCAGGCGCTCGCACAGGCGCGGGCGCAGCACGTAGCCGTCAGGCAGCGGCGGCCTGTAGAAGCGGCCTTCCAGGGTCGGCATCACCACACTGGCAGGCCCATGGGTTCGGGACAGATCAGTCATCGCCGGGCTCTTGTAGAAGGCTGTTGTCGGCATTGCAGATGTCCGCAGACTAGCGGTAAAAGCGGCGGGATTGTAGATCTTTGCAACAAATGGCTGAAAAAGAACTGCGACAAGAAATATCCCTTCCAGCCACCAAGAAGTAGGAGCGAGCTTGCTCGCGAAGAACTCCACAACAACGCGTCCCTTCAGGATGGGCGCGTTATCGTTGGCGACCTTCGCGAGCAAGCTCGCTCCTACGGGTGATAATCAGCTCTGTGTGGGAGCGATCATCAGCAGAGGTTAGCGAACACCGTCCTGGCGCAGGGCCGCTGGGGTGAAGTCGCTGGTGCTGGCGGTGAAGCCAAAGTCATAGGCCTGCTTCTCTTCGTTCTTCATGCCCAGTGCCAGGTAACGGCCGGACTGCAGGTCGTAGAGGGTTTCCAGGGCGTACCACGGCACTTGCTTGTCGTAGTAGTTCTCGGCATGGGCTTCAGCAACACGCCACAGTTGGCCACGACCGTCGTAGTGGTCGATCACCGCCGCTTGCCAGGTGTCTTCGTCGATGTAGAAGTCACGCTTGGCGTAGATGTGGCGCTGGCCTTCCTTCAAGGTGGCGACCACGTGCCAGACACGGCGCAGCTCGTAGCGAGCCAGGTCCTGGTTGATGTGGCCAGCCTTGATGATGTCGGCGTACTTGAGCTTGGGATCGTCGACCTTGTAGCTGTTGGAGGCGATGTAGATTTCTTTCTTGCCTTCCAGCTTCCAGTCGTAGCGGTCTGGCGCACCGTTGTACATGTCGAGGTTGTCGGAGGTGCGCAGGCCATCGGCGGCAGTACCCGGGCCGTCATAGGACACTTGCGGAGCCCGACGCACGCGGCGCTGCCCGGCGTTGTAGACCCAGGCCGAACGCGGCTCTTTGACCTGGTCCAGGGTTTCGTGCACCAGCAGCACACCACCGGCCAGGCGCGCTGGCGCAGTCACTTGCTGCTTGAAGTAGAACAGCACGTTGCCTGGGTTTTTCGGATCGAAGTCCTTCATCTTGTCGCGGAACACGAACTGGTCGCGGAAGTACACCAGGCTGTAGGAACCGTTGGTTTGCGGGGTGGCCTGGGTGACCAGGCGGGTGACGCTGCCGCCGCGATAACGGGTGATGTGGTTCCAGATCACTTCAACGCCGCTCTTGGGAATCGGGAACGGGACGGCGGTTTCGAAGTTTTCCAGGCCGTTGCCGCCGGACACCAGGTTGGTGGTGGTGGCGTTTTTCTTGATCGAGGCAAACACCTCAGCCGGCACGGTGGCACCGCGATGGGTCGGGTACACCGGCATCTTGAAGCTGTCCGGGTAACGCTTGAACATCGCGTATTGCCCGGGGGCCAGCTTGTCTTTGTATTGCTCGACGTTCTGCGCGGTGATGGTGAACTGCGGTTGCTCGCTGGCATACGGGTTGGCGAGGAAACCACGGGCGTCGACCGCGCCGGCATTGGTAGGCAATGGCGACCATTTTGGAATGGTGCCAGCCGCGTTACCCGCCATCTCGGCGCCCATCGGGGTCAGGGTCGTGCCGAGCTTGGCGGCTTCATCTGCCGAGACTGCCGCCATGACGTTACTCGCCAGGATCGACAGCCCAAGCACACCCACGTGCAACAGACTTTTTGTTATTTTCATGCTCTGGTCTTCCTGAATACATGCCACTTGAAAAGAGTGTGCTTAGAAGTTGGCGCCGAAGCTCAAGGCGACAAAGTCGCGGTCATCCACGGTGCTGAACTTGCCACCAAAGAAGTTGGTGTACGCCAGGCTCGCGGTGTAGGTGTTCTGGTATTCGGCATCCAGGCCCAGGCTGACCGCCTTGCGACCTTCTTCAAAGTTGCCGCCAGGGCCTGGCGAGTAACCTTTGACGTCATGGGACCAGGCCACGTTGGGCTTGAGGTTCACGCCCGCGAACACATCCGGGTATTCCCAGATGGCACGGGCACGGTAGCCCCAGGACGTTGCGGTGGTGTAACCGTCGTTATTGCAGTTGGTGTTCAGGCCGGCAGCGTTGGGCAAGCCGGCGCCGTTGGCGGTGGAGTTGTTGAGGGCGTTGCAGAACCCACCTGGCAGCGTGCCTGGGCCGAACACTGGGTCGCGGCCGTAACGAGCCTGGGATTTGCTTTCGAGGCCGCCCACGTGGGTCACGCCGATTTCACCGACGGTGGTGAGGCGGCTGGCGCCCATGACCTGGTCGAAGAAGTGCGTGAAGGTGGTCTGGAACTGGGTGACTTCCTTGCGGTTGTAGCCGTGCAGGTCCTGGCCCGGCGTGCCCTTGAGCACGGACGCATTGCCAAAGCCTGGGATCGGCGTGACACCGGCGAACAGAATGTCAGTGGTGCTCAACTGCACCGGCGCATTCGGACGGTAGCTCAACTCACCGCTCCAGGCGGTGCCGGTAGGCAAGGTGGTGGAGAAGCTCAGGCCGTAGAGGCGGATATCTTCCGGGTACTCGACGAAGTAATTCGAGCTGCCCGCCACGATCAACGGCCGCAAGGCTCCCAGTGGCCCCAGCGGACGCGTGTAGGCCGCCGATGGCGCGCCCTGTGCACTGAAGATCGGCGCACGGCTGTGGTAGTTCATGAAATACGCGCCGAACTCAGTATCCAGCGGTTCGAAGTTGTAGCGCATGGCCACGCCGAACTGGCCGCTGTCGCGTGCATCACGGTCCGGCCCACGGCGCACCAGCACGCCTTCGCTGTTGACGTCCACACCCAAGGCACCCAGGGTCGGCAGGGCGGCGGCAGGAATGGTGGAACGCTTGTTCAGTACCCGCAGGTTATTGCTGCAACCATCGGAGATCACGTCCGGCTGCGAGAAGAACGTGCCGCAGTTATCGGTCACGGTCTGGTCCCACTCCAGCTGGTAAAACGCCTCGGCCGACAGGTTGTCGGTGAGCGACTGGGACACGTAGAACATGTTCACCGGGATCAAGCCTTCCTTGATCTCGGCCCCCGGACGGCGAAACGCCGACACGTCGATCGGGTTGATGGAGTTGATGCCGCCGCCGATGAAGGTACTTTCGCCCCAGCTCACCACCTGCTTACCAAAACGCACGGAACCCGGCGCATCGGCAATGGAATAGTTGTGGTAAACGAATGCATCGAGAATCTGCCCGCCCGAAGACTTGGCGCCTTCCTTGCGGTTGTTGTCGCTGATGTCCTTGAACGGACGGCTTTCGTCCTTGAGTTCAAAGTCGTACCAGTACTTGCCCCGCACAAACACACCGGTGTCGCCGTACTTCAGTTCCAGGTCGTGGATGCCCTTGAAGATCTTCGAGAAGGTCTCGCCGCGCTTGAAGTTCAAGTGGCCGTCATCGGAGGTCTGGGACAGGCCCTTGCCGCCGTTGTTGGCACCGATCAGGTCACGATTGGGTTTGGCTGTGGACCAGCTAGCGCCCACGGAAAGCGACGAGTCAAAGCTCCCTTCGATTTCACCAATGTTGAAACTGACGCCGAATGCCGGCCCGGCGAGCGTAGAAGCGAGGCTGACGGCCAGGGGCAGTCTTGCCCGGCGCCAGAACTGGTTTACTGAGGTCATCGACGCTACTCCATGTGCATATTTTATTGTTATGGCAGTGAGCCCTTTCTTCAGATGTAACGGCCGGGATACAACGATTCCAATGCCGCATCGCCACCGAGCCTCCATGGCTCGAAGCGCAACATCCGCGAAAAACTCTGAAAGGGACTATAGCCAGAGGGGGGTAGTGCTTGATCCCTCTAAAGTGTGATTTGCATCACCAACCTGTCTGCCACAACCCTTTCGCCACGCCGACGAAGGTCGACGCGGGAAGGATGGCTGAAATTCGGCAAATCACAAGTAAAGGCTTGATATAGAGCATTGCCGCGCCCGACCGGGCGCGGCGAGAGGGTTTAGAGCGTGGACAGGAACGTGCTGTTGTTGGCCTGCCACTCGATGATGTCGACGCGGATACGTTTCTTGTCGAGTTTGCCGACACTGGTCTTGGGAATTTCAGTAACAACGGCGATCTGGCTCGGGATCGCCCACTTGCTCAAATGGCCCAGCTCGACAAAAGGCTTGAGGTGTTCCTTGAGCTCTCGCGCATCGATCACATGCCCTTCACGCACCACCAACAAGGCGAAGGGCCGCTCGCCCCATTGCGGATCGGCAATGCCCACCACTGCCACTTCCCGCACCGCCGGGTGACGACTGACCAGGTCCTCCAGAGCCAGGGAGGAAATCCATTCGCCGCCGGTCTTGATCACATCCTTGATGCGGTCACGGATATCAATCACGCCGAAGGCATCCAGCGTGGCCACATCACCGGTGTGCAACCAACCACCGGCCCAGAGTTCGGCGCCCTTTTGCGGCTCTTTGTAGTAACCCTCGGTGAGCCACGGCGCGCGCAGCACCAATTCGCCCTGGGTTTCGCCATCGGCGGGCAGGAAACGACCGTCGGTGTCCATGATTGCCGCCTCAACCAACGGCCCCGGCACACCGGCCTTGATGCGGTAGGTGGTGCGCTCATCTTCGCTGCCAGCCATCAGCTCTTCGTTGAGGTGAGCACAAGACACCAGCGGTCCAGTCTCGGACATACCATACGCGGCGGTCAGTTGAATGCCCCGAGCCTTGGCGGCTTCGTACAGCGAACGATTGAGGGCGCTGCCGCCGATGACGATTTTCCAACCGCCGAAATCCACGTTCTGCGCAGCCTTGGCGTTGAGCACCATTTGCAGGATGGTCGGCACACAGTGGGAGAACGTCACCTTCTCCTTGCGCCACAGTTCTACCAGGTATTCCGGGTCGTAGCGGCCAGGGTACACCTGCTTGAGCCCGAGCATGGTCGCCACATACGGCAAGCCCCAGGCGTGTACGTGGAACATCGGCGTGATCGGCATGTACACGTCGTTGGTGCCCAGCAGCCGCACGCTGTCGACGCTGCCCATGATGGTCGCCACGCCAATGGTGTGCAGCACCAGTTGCCGATGGGTGAAGTACACACCTTTGGGGTTACCGGTGGTGCCGGTGGTGTAGAACGTGGTGGCGACCGAGTTTTCGTCAAAATCCTCGAAGTCATAGCTGGGGCTGGCGGCGGCCAGGAGGGTTTCGTACTCACCGACAAGATTGGGTAGCTCGGCGGTGTGGATGTCACCATCGGTAATCAATAAGGTCTTGTCGACAGTAGTGAGCTGCCCGGCAATCGCCTGGTAGAGCCCCACGAACTCACTGTTGACCAGCACAAAGCGGTCTTCGGCGTGGTTCATGGTGTACAGAATCTGCTCCGGCGACAGCCGCACGTTAATGGTGTGGATCACCGCACCAATCATCGGGATGGCAAACATGCACTCCAGGTAACGGTGGCTGTCCCAGTCCATCACCGCCACGGTATCACCGGCCTTGACCCCGGCGTCAGTCAGCACATTGGCCAGGCGCGCAACGCGCTCGATCAGCGTGGGGTAGCTGTAGCGCAGCTTGTCGCGATAGATAATTTCCCGGGTCTTCTCGTAGCGAGTCCCGGACATCAACAGGCGCTTGATCAACAGCGGATATTGGTACGCACCTTCGGCGGGCGGGATAACACGGGTCTGCAACATAAGAATCCCTTTAATGACTGCACGGTCTTGGCTTGAAGACCTGCACTGTAGAGCGCTTATGTTTCAGCCAAATCAGCCAAAGGAATGATTTGCAGGAGCCAGCAAATGCTAGCGTTACGCCATTATCTGGACATCATGGTGCTCCAACAATCGACGGCAACCACGATGCGAAGCGAGTCGCTCTTGATCTGCTCTTGCTCTGCTTTTGATCTTGATCTCAAGCGCCCCGTCAAACCACGCTGGCCGGAATTCGACAGGGATTTGGGGGGTAAACCGGCAGGGATGCCGGTTTAGCCGCCCCGCGCCATGGATGGCGCGTGGCGGCGGCCCCCCAAATCACTGGCGGATTACGGGTACACCGAGCCTAGGCGAGGTGCCGAGTGGTGGGGCAAGAGCGTTTTGCTTACTTTTGCGCTGTTCAAAAGTGAGCCGCCGTCAGGGCGGAACCCTAAGTGGCCGTTACCGCAACAATGGATATGTACACAATCCAACTGTGCTGACTGCCAGGCCGCCTTCGCGAGCAAGCCCGCTCCCACAGTTGGATCGTGAGGCGTCAGGTAGATAGGTGTCGGCTGTCAGACCGTCATCGCAGGCAAGCCAGCACCCACAGTTGGATCGTTAGGGTGTCAGGTAGGCAGGTGTCGGCTGGCAGGCCGTCATCGCAGGCAAGCCAGCTCCCACATTTTGTCCCTGCCCGCTTGAATGAACGCGCTTACTTCATGCTGGTGAAGGCCAACTTCACCCCAATGGCAATCAACACCGCGCCCATGGTCCGATCAAACCAATGCCCCATCCGCGCAAACCCCGCACGTACACGCTGCTGGCTGAACAGCATGGCCACCAGGCAAAACCACAACGCCGTGGCCACCGCCAGGTACACCCCATAACCGGCCTGCACCGCCAGCGGTGTGTGCGGGTTGATCACCACGGTAAACAGCGACAGGAAAAACAACGTGGCCTTGGGGTTCAAACCATTGGTCACAAAGCCCGCAGTAAACGCGCCACGCGGGGTGCGCTCACCCGCTTCACGGTGCAACTCGCCCTCGGCCGCAGGCTTGGCCGGCTGGGCACGCAGGGCCTTGAAGCCGATGTACAGCAGGTACGCCGCTGCCGCCCATTTCAACGCATTGAACAGCACAATGGACTGGGACACGATCAAGCCGATACCCAGCAACGAGTAACCCACATGCAGGAAAATCGCCGAACCGACGCCCAGTGCCGTCCATGTGCCGGCGCGGCGGCCATGGGTCACACTCTCACGCACCACCACGGCGAAATCCGGGCCGGGGCTGGCCACCGCCAGCAAGTGAATCAAGGCCACGGTCAAAAACTCGGCGACGTACATGCTCACTCCATTAAGTAACTGATTATTTCATCTGATAGGCTCGGCAGATTACGCCTTCGAACCTCGTCGCAAAAGGTACAGTTGATCATGAACAATCGCCGCGCCGTCTTCCTCGACCACCCTTCCCTGGACTTGGGCGACCTCGACCTCAGCGGTTTACATGACTGCTTCAGCCAGTTGCAGCTGTTTGAACAGACCACGCCAGAAAATGTGATGGAGCGCTTGCAGGGCGCCCAAGTCGCCATCAGCAATAAAATCCCGCTCACGGCCCACACCCTGGCCGCCTGCCCCGAGCTCAAGCTGATCCTGGTATCGGCCACCGGCACCAACAATATCGACCTTGAAGCGGCCCGCGCCCACGGCATCACCGTGAGCAACTGCCAGGGCTATGGCACGCCGTCGGTGGCCCAGCACACGATCATGCTGTTGCTCAACCTCGCCACGCGCTTGAAGGACTACCAACAGGATGTAGCCGCGGGCAAATGGCAGCAGGCCAAACAGTTTTGCCTGCTGGACCATCCCATCGTCGAACTGGAAGGCAAAACCCTCGGCCTGCTCGGCCACGGTGAACTGGGCAGTGCAGTGGCGCGTCTGGCCGAAGCGTTCGGCATGCGCGTGGTGCTCGGCGCGATCCCTGGGCGCCCTGCCCGCGCCGACCGTGTGCCGCTGGATCAATTGCTGACCCAGGTCGATGCGCTGACCCTGCATTGCCCACTCAACGAGCACACCCGCGACTTTATCGGCGCTCGTGAACTGGCGTTGCTCAAACCCGGCGCGTTTATCGTCAACACCGCACGCGGTGGTTTGATCAACGAACAGGCCCTGGCCGACGCATTGCGCAGTGGTCATCTTGGCGGCGCGGCGACTGATGTGCTGAGCGTCGAGCCGCCAGTCACGGGTAATCCGCTGCTGGCTGGAGACATTCCACGCTTGATCGTCACGCCCCACAACGCCTGGGGCAGTCGCGAAGCACGCCAGCGCATCGTCGGCCAGCTCACGGAAAACGCCCAGGGCTTTTTCAGCGGCGCCCCGCTGCGCGTCGTCAGTTGATAAACTGCGCCCCTTTTCAAGGAGCAGACTATGGATCCGCGCAGTGAAGTACTGCTTCGCCAGGCCGAACTTTTTCAAGGCAACCTGCTGCTCGTAGGTTTGCCTGCCGACGATTTGCTTGGGCGCCTGCCCAATGCCCACGGCTGGTGCTGGCATGCCGGTGACCAGGCGGCGCTCGATGCGCGCTTCGCCGAACGCAGCCAGTTTGGCGTGACGGTGCCCGAGCGCGCCTTTGATGCGGCGGTGATTTTCCTGCCCAAGTCCAAGGACCTCACCGACTACCTGCTCAACGCCGTGGCTGCGCGCCTGCCGGGCGCCGAGCTGTTTCTGGTGGGCGAGAAAAAGGGCGGTATCGAAAGCGCCGCCAAACAGATGGCTCCGTTCGGCAAACCGCGCAAGCTTGATAGCGCACGGCATTGCCAGTTGTGGCAGGTCACCGTCGCCAACGCACCGCAAGCCGTGGCGCTTGAGAGCCTGGCGCAAGTCTTCGACGTACCGCTGGCCGAAGGCCCGCTGAAAGTGGTGAGCTTGCCAGGTGTGTTCAGCCATGGCCGCCTGGATCGCGGCACCGAGTTGTTGCTGGAGCACTTGGACAAACTGCCCAGCGGCAACCTGCTCGACTTCGGATGCGGCGCCGGCGTATTGGGGGCCGCGGTCAAACGCCGCTACCCGCATAACACGGTGACGATGCTGGATGTGGATGCCTTCGCCGCCGCCAGCAGTCGCCTGACGCTGGCAGCGAACGGCCTGGAAGCCGAGGTGTTGACCGGTGACGGTATCGACGCGGCGCCCATGGGTTTGAACGCGATTTTAAGCAACCCGCCGTTCCATGTCGGCGTGCACACCGATTATTTCGCTACGGAGAACCTGCTGCGAAAAGCGGCGAAACACCTGGCAAAAGGTGGCGAACTTCGCCTGGTTGCCAACAGTTTCCTGAAGTACCAACCACTGATCGAAGAGCATTTGGGCATCTGCGCAATCAAGGCCGAAGGCAATGGTTTTCGCATCTACCGTGCCAAGCGCCCCTGACGTGCGTTTGAAAAAGAACGCTTGCCGAATGGGTTTTGCCTAGGCAGAATCCGCAGCGTCCTAGGGGAGTAGTCTCCCACGAGCGCCATGCTCGTCCGGCATACGTCAACATACTTGGTCAGCAGACCATGGCGTATGCGACCCAGGAGTCCGCACAGACGGACCGGGGTTTGACAAGACCTATGACACGCACACCTTACCCGGGGCGGGAAGGCTGTACGTGTCATAGCCGTGTCGACCCGCCCCTGGAAACTACCTGATGCTGGATTCACTACTCGTTCCTACCGCAATCGTTGCCTTGGCCGAAATCGGCGACAAGACGCAACTGCTCGCACTCATCCTTGCTGCTCGCTTTCGCAAGCCCTGGCCGATCATCGCCGGCATCGTCGCCGCCACCCTGGCCAACCATGCGGCGGCCGGTGCCGTGGGCGCCTGGTTCGGGAGTTTCTTCTCGGATGCGGTGCTGCACTGGATCCTCGCCGCAAGCCTCTGCGCCACAGCGCTGTGGACCCTGGTGCCGGACAAACTCGATGATGACGAAGCCAGTACTACCCGTAAGTTCGGGCCCTTCCTGACCACCCTGATTGCGTTCTTCCTCGCCGAAATCGGCGACAAGACCCAGATCGCCACGGTGATGCTGGCGGCGCAATACCCGGAACTGTGGCTGGTGATTATCGGTACCACCCTAGGCATGTTGATTGCCAACGTACCAGTGGTGCTGGCGGGGAATTTTGCCGCGGATAAACTGCCGCTGACCTTGATTCGTCGCTTGGCGGCTACGGCGTTCTTCGTGCTGGCGATTGTTGCGGTGTACAAGGCCATGCAAAGCAGCGGCTGGATCTAAGCCCTGATGCCTGTAGGAGCGAGCTTGCTCGCGAAAAACTCACCGGCGCCGCGTTTATTCAGGCAACACGCGTTATCGCTGACGTTTCTCGCGAGCAAGCTCGCTCCTACACGGCGTCGATCAGGACTTCTTGGCCTGCTGGTAAAGCGGCATTACCTTCGGAATCGCCGCCTGCAGCGACGCGATGCGGCTGTCGGAAGCCGGGTGAGTGCTCATGAATTCCGGCGGTGCGCCTTCCGAAGCCTTGGCCATCTTGTTCCACAGCGTGATCGCCGCGTTCGGGTTGTAGCCAGCGCGGGCGGCCAGTTCCAGGCCGATCAGGTCGGCTTCGTTTTCATTGCTGCGGCTGTTGGGCAAGGTCATGCCGTAGTTGGCCACGGTATCGGCCAGCGCCAGGCTGTCCTGGCCGAGACCGAATATTGCCCCGGCGCCCTGTTTGGCCATCTGGATACCGTAGGCCTTGGACATGGCTTCGCGGCCGTGTTCACGCAAGGCGTGGGCGATTTCATGGCCCATTACCGCAGCCAGTTCGTCATCGGTGAGCTTGAGGTTGTCGATCAAGCCGCTGTACACCAGGATCTTGCCGCCAGGCCCGCAGTTGGCGTTCATCTCATCACTTTTGATCAGGTTTACGTCCCAGTTCCACTGGGCGGCATCCGCACGGAAGGTCGGAGCCTGGGCGATCAGGCGCTTGGCAATGGCTTGCACGCGCTTGGCGTTGGCGCTGGTCTTGTCCAACACCCCTTTGCTGCTGGCTTCACCCAGAGTCTGCTGATAAGACTGGGCATACATCTGGTCGACTTCCTGACTCGACAGCATGCTGAACATGTACTGCTTGCGCTCTACCCCAACGGCGCCGCCGCTGGTGGTATTGACCGACTGACAACCCGCCAGCAGCATCGCTGCAACCAAACCGCTTACCACCAATGACTTCTTCATGAACACGCTCCCTGAAAACATGGCGCGTATCGTAGGCGGTCATTTGTATCTGCGCCAGATACACCAGACGTTTAACCGCTGAATTTCAGATACATCCGAACGCGGAACCACTGGCAAAGCTCACGCCGGGGTCAGGCACTCCGGCCCGTTGAGCTTCGGATCGTTGACCATATTGGCCAGCACCCGCTCGCGCAACACGGCAGGCTCAGCCGCCAGCAGGCCCTGCAACACAGGCAGCGGTGTCGCTGGGTCTAGCCAGGCGGCCTGCCCCGCCGCGTCCAGGATCAATGGCCGGCGCTGATTTTGCGCTGCTTGGGTAATCACCGCCGTGCTGAGCCATACCTGCTCCTGCACCGGATACGCTTCCCACACCGCGGCAAAGAACAGCGTTGAGCCCTCCCCCGGCGTGAGCCAGTACGGGCGCTTGCGCTGGGTGCCGCGCCATTCATAAAAGCCATTGGCGGGCAGCAGGCACCGGCGCTGGCGGAACGCTTCACGAAACATCGGTTGTTCGGCCAGGGTTTCGGCGCGGGCGTGGGCCGGGGTGCGCGACAGGTCGGTGAGCCAGGGCGGCGTCAGCCCCCAGCGGGCACGCGCCAGGGTGAGCTGGCCCTCGCTCAGGCGCTGGATCAGCACCGAATCATTGGGGGAAATGTTCCACTGGGCCTGCTGATCGGCGGGGAAGCCGGGCAAGGCAGCAAAGGCAGGGTTCCAGCGAAACAGGGCATAACGTCCACACATGGGGCAACACGACTCTTGGGGTAAACCGACCGACAGCCTAACAGACCAATACGTCGGGGAAGCTGTCGGGTTCGTCGCCGGGCAACGGTTGTGCGCCGATATAGGCAGTGATCAGCTCGCGGGCGCTGGCGGCCTGGTCATTGTCGACCTCCAGCCCCAGCAAGCCGAATATCGGCAACTCGCCCGTGCCGCCGAGCAAATGGCGCCCCACCAGGTGCGCCTCGATGCCTTCACTGGCAAGCATCTGCTGCAGCAACTCGCCCTCCATGAGGTTTTCCGGTTCGTAGATTCGCTGCATGGGCGTACCTGTTATTCATTTTCGCTGCGGGTTTCAAGCATCCACTCTTCACCATGGACTTGAAGGCTGAACGAGATCGGCCGGCAACACACTTGGCAGTCTTCTATATAGGTCTGGTCCCCGCCAGACAAATCCACCGTTGTCTCGACCGCTTCGCCACAATAAGGACAATCGTACATCGCAGTTTCCAGCATCGCAGTCTCCCAGGTGACTTGTGCGTATAATCGCCGGTCTATTTACAGGGCTATTTCCGGCAGAGCCAGTTTACTCACGCCGCCCCTGCTATTTCCTTTACTTACCCTAGCCGTTTCTAACAAGAGAGCATGATGGGCGAATTCGATACCATCCGACCTTACAACGACAGCGAAGTCCCGGCAGTGCTGGCGCGTCTGTTCAGTGACAAGGCCTTTCTGGACATCCTGACCCACTTCCGCTTCCCGCGCTTTGCCGGCGCCCTGGGCTGGCTGCTCAAACCGATGATCGCGCGCAAACTGCGCCGCGAGTTCGCGGGCGTCACCACCGTGGCCACGCTGCAGGACAAAGTCGAGTACTACGTCGACCACACCATCGACCGGGCGACCGACGGCGTGACCTATACCGGCGTCGAGCAACTGAAATCCGGCACCGCCTACCTGTTTCTGGCCAACCACCGCGACATCGTGATGGACCCGGCCTTCGTCAACTATGCCGTATACCACGCCGGCCTGCCGACGCCACGCATCGCCATCGGTGACAACCTGCTGCAAAAGCCGTTTGTCAGCGACCTGATGCGCCTGAACAAGAGCTTCATCGTGCACCGTTCGATCACCGGGCGAAAGGAGAAGATGGCGGCTTACAACCTGCTGTCGGCCTACATCAACCATTCGATCCGCAACGACTGCCAGTCGATCTGGATCGCCCAGGCTGAAGGCCGGGCCAAGGATGGCGATGACCGTACCGAATCGGCGATCCTCAAGATGTTCCACGTCAGCCGCAAGGACGAGCCGTTTGCCGAGGTGATCCAGTCGTTGAACCTCACGCCGGTGTCCATCAGCTACGAATACGACCCGTGCGATGCCGCCAAGGCCCGCGAGCTGTATATCCGCGCCACCACTGGCACCTACACCAAGGCACCGGGCGAGGATGATGTGAGCATTGCCCTGGGCATTACCGGCTATAAAGGCCGGGTGCACGTGAACTTTGCGCCGCCGATCACCGAGCGCTTTGAAGACACCAAGCTGCTGGCCGCGGAAATGGACCGGCAGATCCTGGGCGGCTATCGGTTGTTCCCGGTGCACTACCTGGCGTACGCGCAGTGGAGTGATGCCGACCCGCAACTGCAGGTGCCCAAGGCCGCGGACGTGTTCCCGGCCGATGAGTTGGCCAAGGCCAAGGCGGAATGGGAGCGGCGCTTGAACGAGTGCCCGGCGGAGCACCGGCCTTACCTGGTGGTGCAGTATGCGACGCCGGTACGCAACCAATACCGAGTCAAGGCTGGGATACCTCTGTAAACACCCAACCCAAATAGGTGAGCAGGCCAGTGTGGGAGCTGGCTTGCCTGCGATAGCCATAGGTATCTACACAACTTCGATACGACGCTGGACCTGTGGCAAGGGAGCTTGCTCCCGTGACGGCCTAACGCCCGGCGCCTATCTCCCTGGCGCCCCAGAATCCAAATGTGGGAGCTGGCTTGCCTGCGAAGACGGCCTGACAGTCAACACAGTTGGACCGTGTACATATCCATTATTTAGGTAACGGCCACTTAAGGTTCCGCCCTGACGGCGGCTCACTTTTGAACAGCGCAAAAGTAAGCAAAACGCTCTTGCCCCACCACTCGGCACCTCGCCTAGGCTCGGTGTGCCCGTAATCCGCCAGCGTGGTTTGACGGGGCGCCTGAGATCAAGATCACAAGCAGATCAAGATCAAGAGCGGCTCGCTTCGCATCGTGGTTACCGTTGAGCGCTACAGAATTGTGTAGATACCGATGCTGCGATAGCGGTGGTTCAGTTAAAGATTCACTAGCTGACACACCGCCTTCGCGGGCAAGCCCGCTCCCACATTGGGTTTTGCAGTGGCATTAGAGGTGGGTGCTGAGCCAGGAGATGGCCAGGGCCAGGCCAAGGCAGGCGAACCCGACGCGGTACGCCAGACGATGCGCCCGTTCGGTGTGCGTATCCAGAAACAACATCGGCTGGTCGATAGCGCGCTCTTCGCTGCGCAGGGCCAGGTCGGCCATTGCACGCTGGGCATGCAGGCGGGTGATGAACAGCACCCAGGCGCCCGAGCAGGCAACCAACAGGGCAACAATATTAATGAGCAGTGCGGGCAGCGCCATCGCAAACCTCGGTGAACCAGTGTTCGGGTATCAGTCCAGATACACACCTGAACGACAGTCGCCTCCTGCGCCTTTAATGCTCCTTCCCCATGGACGGCTAATGTATCCAGTAATTTACGCCGTCACCTGAACGTCACCTTAACAAGCCACTCTGTTGCCCTTCGACGCTTGAGGAGCTTGTCATGTTGCATGCGCAAAACCAGGATCGGCTGTACCTGATCGCCCAGAGCGAGGAACAGGAGGCGCTGATCGGCAGCCTCGCGTTCAACGTTCAGGACCGCCATTGGCTGGTGTATTGCGCCCTCGGCGGGCACCAGCATGCCGACCTGCCGGAGCTGGATTTGCTCACCGGTGTGAGCATGCTGGACTTTTATGTCGATACGGCGGCATGACCAAACGCCAGGCGCAAAAAAACCGGGCTCAGCGATGAGCCCGGTTTTTTGTGTGCGGCTTATTGCGCGCTGAGCAGTTGACCGATGCTTGGGTCCTTGAACAGACGGGTCAAGGCATCGCTGAGCACGTCGCTGACCAGCTTGGTGTTGGTTTCCTGGTTGGGCGACATGCCGAAACGCTGGTTGAGCGAGGCGGCGTAGCGGCCACTGTAGCGGCGGGTACCGGCGCTGACGTCGGACTTGAAGGTGGCGCCGATGGAAGCCTCGGTCACATACAGGCCGTCTTTGGGCGACTGGTATTTCAGCTCGGCCAGGGTCACGGTCAGTTGCGGCACGCCTGGCGAGTTGGTCGGCGTAAAGCCCAACAAGCGCACGGCGGCTTCAGCCTGGGCCTGCAACTTGGGCAGCACATCCTGGCCGGTCACCGAAATCAGTGCGGTCTCAGGATACAGGCCGCCACGCGAGCCCAGGGTTGGCGACGGACGACCGTCGACCACGCGTACCGACACCGGCTGGCCATGGCCTACCGCAGCCAACGGCGCAGTGACTTTAGGTTGCGGGCTGAGTTGTTGCGGGCTGTTGGCGCAGCCGACAAGGGTCAAACTGGTCACAGTGATCAAACCGAACAACAGGCGTTGCAACATCGCATTTCTCCAGGACTAGGTGCAGACAGGTCGCCAGTATAACGGTGCACGCGCGCCACTCACCAGCGATCCTGAACGGCGGCTGAAGCCGCTGTGCAAATTACAAATTCGCATAAATTCGTCACCCCAGTGTCATGCCACACTGGCAATCTTCAAGCATGTAACACACTAGGTACACAGCCATGCGCCTTCTCAAGACCCTGTTCATGTCGCACGCCCGTCATCGCCACTTTGCCCTGCTCGATGCTCACGGTCATTGCCTGGCCTTCAAGCAGTGCAGCCTGCCGCCCGTCGGTGAAGGCTGGGTGGAAGTGACCGAGACTCACCTGGGCTGGATGCACCGCCCACTGCCCGCCAGCGCCCGGGTCAGCCCGCAGGTTTTTCGCCCACGGCACCGGCAAGCGTTGGCCTCCTGACCGGCGCCCTAATAAAAGTCATAAAACACGCCCATTTCCCTGGCGTTCTTCGCTACAATCTCCCCCCGATTATAAGGACGTCTCCTGATCGGGCCTCGCAGCATCGTTAATGCCCAGGCATTAGCCCCCAAAATCGCCCACAGAGAGCCGCCCACACAGATCGAGTGAAGCTGGCGTGCTTGCTGTTTCCTTTGCAAACCACCCCGTCTTTTATCGAATCTGCCAGAGCTGCCATTGCGCTCGGCCACTTGAGTTGTTTGCCCGTTTTGCCGCGTGTCGGCAGAGGTTTGCGGGCCAGGTGCCAGGCTGGGGCAGCCCTTTTTTGAGGTTCACGTCTTCAAAAGAGCGTGAAAAAACGGGTTTTCACAACTTCACAAGAGTGTGGCGAGCAAATGAATAGTTTGGCGTTTGTACAAGCACCATCAGCGCCTGGAACAGCCCAATTACACAGGACCGAGCACGCCTCAAAAACCGGAGCTTGAGCCTGTCCGCTACGGATTGGTTGCACGAATCGCACGCTTTGACCATAAGTCGAATTGCCACAGGCGCCCATGAATGCGTTCATAGGCAGATTAGCCCGGCAGGAAGCGTGTGCTGAAGTTGCAAAGAATTGCGAATCGGACATGGCGATCCTGGCCATGGGTAACCTGGGGCAACACGTGAACCGCCCCGTCACTCCTGGCAGCCATGCCGACAATTTGGTGCTGCAGATTTTGGAGACGCGTTAAATGGCGCATAACGAAGCAGTCGACGTAGTACTGGTAGGGGCCGGCATCATGAGTGCCACCCTGGCCGTACTGCTCAAAGAGCTCGACCCCGGCCTCACGCTGGAAGTCGTTGAGCTGATGGATTCGGGTGCCGCGGAGAGTTCCAACCCGTGGAACAACGCCGGTACCGGCCACGCGGGGCTGTGTGAGCTGAACTACACGCCGCAGGCCGCCGATGGCTCCATCGACATCAAGAAAGCCGTGCACATCAACACCCAGTTCGAGGTGTCGAAGCAGTTCTGGGCTTACCTGACCAAGAAGGGCACCTTTGGCTCGTCCAAGTCGTTCATCAGCCCGGTGCCGCACCTGAGCTTCGTGCAGGGCGACAAAGGCGTGTCCTTCCTCAAGAAGCGCTTTGAGACCCTCAGCCAGCACCACGCGTTTTCGGACATGCACTACACCGAAGACCGCAGCGAAATGGCCGAGTGGATGCCGCTGATGATGCCGGGCCGCCCGCTCGACGAAAAAATCGCCGCCACCCGCGTGATGAACGGCACCGACGTCAACTTTGGCGCCCTGACCAACCAACTGCTCGGCCACCTGACCAGTTCGCCAGACGCCCAGGTCAAGTACTGCAAGCGCGTGACCGGCCTCAAGCGCAACGGCGCTGGCTGGACCGTGAGCATCAAGGACGTCAACAGCGGCAACAGCCGTGACGTCGATGCCAAGTTTGTGTTCCTCGGCGCTGGCGGTGCGGCGCTGCCGTTGCTGCAGGCCTCGGGCATCGAAGAAAGCAAAGGCTTCGGCGGCTTCCCGGTGAGCGGCCAGTGGCTGCGTTGCGACAACCCGGAAGTGGTCAAGCAGCACCAGGCCAAGGTCTACAGCCAGGCAGCCGTGGGCTCGCCACCGATGTCCGTGCCACACCTGGACACCCGCGTGGTGGATGGCAAGAAATCCCTGCTGTTCGGGCCATACGCCGGCTTCACCACCAAGTTCCTCAAGCACGGCTCGTTCCTTGACCTGCCGATGTCGATTCGCGCCGGCAACATCGGCCCGATGCTGGCCGTGGCCCGCGACAACATGGACCTGACCAAATACCTGGTCAGCGAAGTGCGCCAGTCCATGGAACAGCGCCTGGAATCCCTGCGCCGCTTCTACCCCGAGGCGAAAGCCGAAGACTGGCGCCTGGAAGTGGCCGGCCAGCGCGTGCAGATCATCAAGAAAGACCCGAAGAAAGGCGGCGTGCTGCAATTCGGCACCGAGTTGGTCGCAGCCAAGGACGGTTCGCTTGCGGCGCTGTTGGGTGCCTCCCCAGGCGCCTCGGTGACCGTCTCGATCATGCTGGAGTTGATCGAGCGTTGCTTCCCGCAGAAAGCTGCCGGTGAATGGGCCACCAAGCTGCATGAGATCTTCCCGGCGCGCGAGAAAGTGCTGGAGACGGACGCCGAGCTGTATCGCAAGATCAACACGCAGAACAACATCAGCCTTGAGCTGGTGGACCCTGTAGGCGCGAGCTCGCTCGCGAAAAACGTCAACGATAACGCAGCGCAAGTGGATTAACGCAGCGCTCCCGGGCTCTTCACGAGCAAGCTCGCTCCTACCGTTAAAAGCAAAACGCCCCGGTCTCTCATGAGGCCGGGGCGTTTTTTTGTGGCTCGGATAATCAGCCGCGGGCGTTGTCGATCAGCTCGATGTATTCGGCGGCGTTACGCTGGTCCTTGATCAGGTCAACGAAGGTCTGGCCATGCTCATCCTTGCCATCCAGGTCCAGGCCTGCTGCTTTGAAAAAGCCCAGGAACCGCTCGAAGTCGTCGATACGCAGGCCGCGATAAGCCTTGATCAGTTTGTGCAGGGACGGCGACGTCGCATCAACCGGCTCGAAGTTCAGGAACAACTTGATCTGGTCGTCACCGATTTCGTCGCCAATCACCTGTTTCTTATCTTTACGCATTACCGACTCCAGCCTGCAGACATTTACACGGGGCTAGAAGTCTACCTGCGCGACGCCGGATGTGGGAGGGGGCTTCCCCTAATACCTGTAGGAGCGAGCTTGCTCGCGAAAAGCTCAAAGGCGCCGCGTTATTCAGGAAGCACGCGTTATCGTTGACGTTTTTCGCGAGCAAGCTCGCTCCTACATTTGGATGTCAGTGTTCAGTCGAACTGGGCAAGCATCCAGCGGTGATACTCCGCCATCCCGTCTTCGCCTTCCCGGGGTGCCCAGTCGGCCAGCTCACCTTCACCGACAGCGCGGTAAGGGCCAGCCTTGCATTCAAACATGATGCTGTCCGGCTCAAGCACTACCAGGCCATGGAACACGCCGGGCGACAGGTCGACGCCCTGGCATTCCCCGCCCGCTTCCAATACACGGGTGCTCAATACCTCACCTGTCTCGCTGAAAATCAGGATACCCAGGCGCCCTTTGAGCACCAGCAAGGTCTCCGCCTTATCGGCGCTCAGGTGACGGTGAGGCTGCACATAGGTGCTGGGCTGCAAACCAACCGCCATGCGATGACAAGGCTCTTGCATCTCATGGAAGTTAACGTTTTGACGGCCACGGGGATTGGCGGCCGCTTTCTCGGCCAACTCGGCAAACAGCGTCTGATCAAGAAAGCGGGCCATCGATTACATTCCTTTAACGGCGTAGATGCCATTGGCGTTACGCCAGTAGCCCTTGTAGTCCATGCCATACCCGAAGATATAACGGTCAACGCACGGCAACCCGACAAAATCGGCTTTGAGCTCTGGGCGCGCCTTGCGGTCGTGGTCTTTGTCGATCAGCACGGCGGTGTGCACTTTGCGTGCGCCGGCATGTTTGCAGAAGTCGATGATCGCACCCAGGGTGTGACCTTCATCGAGGATGTCATCGATGATCAGCACATCGCGGTCGATGAACGACACTTCCGGTTTGGCCTTCCAGAACAAGTCACCGCCGCTGGTTTCATTGCGATAGCGGGTGGCGTGCAGGTAAGAGGCTTCCAGCGGGAACTGCAGATGAGTGAGCAATTTGCCAGCGAAGATCAGGCCACCGTTCATCACGCAGAAGACCACCGGGTTGGTGTCGGCCATTTCGCGGGTGATGTGCGCGCCGACCTTGGCGATCGCTGCTTCGACTTGCGCTTCGGTGTACAGGCAGTCAGCCTCGTGCATGATTTGACGGATATGCTCGAGATCAGCAGACATGGCGCTCTCCAAGGGGGTGCTGTGGCAAGAAAAGCGGGCGAAGGTACGCTTCTCGTGCGCTCCAATCAAGCCTTTATGGACTAACGTACTTGATGTCTATAGGACAACACCCTCGGATAGATTAATCTAGGCCGGTTTTTTTGCCCGCCGCCGGAGCCTTTCCTATGCCCACTCGCGAGATCCGCCACCCGCTGATCCGACACAAACTCGGCCTTATGCGCCGTGCCGACATTAGCACGAAGAACTTCCGTGAGCTTGCTCAGGAAGTCGGAGCGTTGCTCACTTACGAAGCCACCAAGGATTTGCCCCTGGAAACCTACGAGATCCCCGGTTGGGCCGGTCCCGTACAGGTGGAGAAAATCGCCGGTAAGAAAATTACCGTCGTCCCTATCCTGCGCGCCGGTATCGGCATGCTTGAAGGGGTGCTCAGCCTGATTCCGGGCGCCAAGGTCAGCGCCGTGGGCGTGGCCCGCAACGAGGAAACGCTGCAGGCCCACACCTACCTGGAAAAACTCGTCCCGGAAATCAACGAACGCCTGGCCATGATCATCGACCCGATGCTCGCCACCGGCAGTTCCATGGTTGCCACCATCGACCTGCTGAAAAAAGCCGGTTGCCGGGACATCCGCGCCATGGTGCTGGTGGCCGCGCCCGAAGGCATCGCCGCCGTCGAGAAGGCCCATCCGGATGTACAGATCTACACCGCATCCATCGATGAGCGCCTGAACGAACACGGCTACATCATCCCGGGCCTTGGCGATGCCGGTGACAAGATCTTCGGCACCAAGCAGAAGGACGCGTGAGCATGCAGGATGAATTCAACGACCCGCTTTGGCGCCAGATCCTGTCTGGCGCACAAATGCTCTTCGTAGCATTTGGCGCGCTGGTGTTGATGCCGCTGATCACAGGTCTTGATCCAAACGTCGCGCTGTTTACCGCAGGCCTGGGCACGTTGCTGTTCCAGGTGGTGACAGGGCGGCAGGTGCCGGTATTTCTGGCATCGAGCTTCGCGTTCATCACCCCGATCATTCTCGCCAAGGGCCAGTTCGGCCTGGCGGCGACCATGGGCGGGGTGATGGCGGCGGGTTTCGTCTATACGTTCCTGGGCCTGGCCGTGAAGGTCAAGGGCACCGGTTTTATCGACCGGCTGCTGCCGCCCGTGGTCATCGGCCCGGTGATCATCTCGATCGGCCTGGCCATGGCGCCGATTGCCGCCAATATGGCCATGGGCAAGTCCGGCGACGGTGCCGAGTTGATCCATTATCAGACCGCGATGCTGATCTCGATGCCCGCGCTGCTCACCACCTTGATCGTGGCCGTGTTCGGCAAGGGCATTTTCCGCCTGGTGCCGATCATCTCCGGTGTGCTGGTGGGCTTTGCCATGTCGTTCTACTTTGGTGTGGTCGACACGGCGAAAATCGCCGCCGCACCGTGGTTCGCCCTGCCCCACTTCACCGCGCCGGAGTTCAACTGGCAGGCGATCCTGTTTATCGTCCCGGTGGCCCTGGCCCCGGCGATCGAGCATATCGGTGGCGTGATTGCGGTAGGCAGCGTGACCGGCCGCGATTACCTGAAAAAGCCTGGCCTGCATCGCACGCTGCTGGGTGACGGTATCGCCACCACGGCTGCCGGCATGTTTGGCGGCCCGCCAAACACCACCTACGCCGAAGTGACCGGCGCCGTGATGCTGACCAAGAACTACAACCCGAAAATCATGACCTGGGCGGCAGTGTTTGCCATCAGCCTGGCGTTCATCGGCAAGTTCGGCGCGCTGCTGCAGAGCATCCCCGTGCCGGTGATGGGCGGGATTCTGTGCCTGCTGTTCGGCTCGATTGCTGCGGTGGGGATGAACACGCTGATTCGCCACAAGATCGACCTGGGCGAGGCGCGCAACCTGGTGATTGTGTCGGTCACGCTGGTGTTCGGGATTGGCGGTGTGCTGGTGGGTACCGGCACCGGCCCGGATGATTTCGGCCTCAAGGGCATTGCCCTGTGTGCGGTGGTAGCGATTGGCTTGAACTTGCTGCTGCCGGGCAATGATGGCTGGAAGAACAAGAAGCCGGATGATGAGCCGCTGATCTAACCAACGCCACAAACCAAATGTGGGAGCGGGCTTGCTCGCGAAGGCGCAGTGTCAGTCACTAGTTGTGTGACTGATAAACCGCTTTCGCGAGCAAGCCCGCTCCCACATTTTTTTGATCTTCTGTGCGACTTAGAGCTCGCCGAGCCCGTCGACCAGCGCCTGGTTCTGCTCCGGCGTCCCGATGCTGATCCGCAGGAACTGGGCAATCCGCTCCTGCTTGAAGTGCCGCACAATCACCCCTTGCTCACGCAACTTGGCGGCCAGCCCAGCAGCATCATGCCGCGGGTGACGCGCGAAGATGAAGTTCGCCGCCGACGGCAACACCTCAAACCCCTTGCTCTCTAATTGCGCGACGACCTGGTTGCGGCTGTCGATCACCCACTGAGTGGTCATCTCGAAGTATTCACGGTCGTCAAACGCGGCCGCCGCGCCAACAATCGCCAACCGATCCAATGGGTAGGAGTTGAAGCTGTTCTTGACCCGCTCCAGCGCCTCGATCAGGTCTGGGTGGCCCACGGCCAGGCCTACGCGCAAACCGGCCAGTGAGCGCGATTTGGACAGGGTCTGGGTCACCAGCAGGTTCGGGTAACGATCGACCAGGCTGATGGCAGTTTCGCCGCCGAAGTCGATATAGGCTTCATCGACCACCACCACCGAATCCGGGCTGGCCTTGAGGATCTGCTCTACCGCGTCCAGCGCCAGTACGCAGCCGGTGGGCGCGTTCGGGTTGGGGAAGATGATCCCGCCGTTGGGCCTGGCATAGTCAGCGGCGCGAATCTGGAACTGCTCGTCCAATGCCACCGCGTCGAACGTGATGCCGTACAGGCCGCAGTACACCGGATAGAAGCTGTAGCTGATATCCGGGAACAGCAGCGGCAGATCGTGCTGGAACAGGCCATGGAAGATGTGCGCCAGGACTTCATCGGAACCGTTGCCCAGGAACACCTTGCCGGCGTCGATCCCGTAATACCTGGCCACGGCCTGCTTGAGCAGGTCGCTGTTGGGGTCTGGGTACAGGCGCAAGTTGTCGTTCAACTCGGCCTGCATTGCCGCCAGCGCCTTGGGCGATGGGCCGTAGGGGTTTTCATTGGTGTTGAGCTTGACCAGCTTGGTCAGCTTCGGTTGCTCACCGGGTACGTAAGGCACCAGGTCCTTGACGAAAGGGCTCCAGAATTTGCTCATGCCTTACTCTCCCTTGACGATGCGGTATTCGGCGCTGCGTGCGTGCGCGCTGAGGGATTCACCACGGGCCAGCACCG
Source organism: Pseudomonas sp. MF6394 (assembly GCF_002018845.1). NCBI lineage: Bacteria > Pseudomonadati > Pseudomonadota > Gammaproteobacteria > Pseudomonadales > Pseudomonadaceae > Pseudomonas > Pseudomonas sp. MF6394. The sequence goes on along the minus strand of NZ_MVOJ01000002.1, from coordinate 275,140 downwards.
AGGCGGTCTTGCCCAGCTCGGAAGCGCCTTGTGGCGAGCAGAAGATAATCGACGAGCGCTTCTGGAAGTCGTACACCCCCAGCGGCGACGAGAAACGTGCAGTGCCGGAGGTCGGCAACACGTGGTTGGGGCCGGCGCAGTAGTCGCCCAGGGCTTCGCTGGTGTGGCGGCCCATGAAGATCGCCCCGGCGTGACGGATCGACGGCAACCAGGCCTGTGGGTCCGCTACGGACAGCTCAAGGTGCTCCGGTGCGATACGGTTGGCCACTTCGATGGCCTGCTCCATGTCACGCACCAGAATCAGCGCACCACGGCCGTTGATCGACTTCTCGATGATCTCGGCACGCTCCATGGTCGGCAGCAGCTTATTAATGCTGGCGGCGACCTTGTCGAGGAACTCGGCATCGGGGCTGACCAGGATCGCCTGGGCGTCTTCATCGTGCTCCGCCTGGGAGAACAGGTCCATGGCGATCCAGTCCGGGTCGGTCTGGCCGTCACACACCACGAGGATTTCCGAGGGGCCGGCGATCATGTCGATACCGACCTGGCCAAATACATGGCGCTTGGCCGTCGCCACGTAGATATTGCCAGGGCCAACCACCTTGTCGACCTTCGGCACGCTTTCGGTGCCATAGGCCAGCGCCGCGACGGCCTGGGCGCCACCGATGGTGAACACGCGGTCGACGCCGGCGATGCAGGCGGCAGCCAGTACCAGCTCGTTGATTTCGCCACGGGGGGTCGGCACCACCATGACCACTTCGGTCACGCCGGCGACTTTGGCCGGGATCGCATTCATCAACACCGACGATGGATACGACGCTTTACCGCCCGGCACGTACAGGCCGGCGCGGTCCAGTGGCGTGACCTTCTGGCCCAGCACCGTGCCGTCGGCCTCGGTGTAGCTCCAGGAGTCCTGCTTCTGTTTTTCGTGATAGCTGCGTACCCGCGCCGCAGCCACTTCCAGGGCTTCGCGCTGTGGCGCGGTGATGCGCGTCAGCGCCAGCTCCAGGCGTTCACGCGGCAGGATCAGGTCGGCCATGGACTTTACGTCCAAGCCGTCGAACTGGCGGGTGAAGTCCACCAGCGCCGCATCACCGCGCTCACGCACGGCCTTGATGATGTCGAGCACCCGCTGGTTGACCGAGTCGTCAGACACGCTTTCCCAGCTCAGCAGATGATCCAGATGATGGGCGAAATCCGGGTCGGCAGCGTTGAGTCGGGCAATTGCAGTGGACGTGGTCATAGCGAGGGCCTCAATAGAATTGGCAAAAACTCAGGCGCCCTAAACTAGCAGTCGTTTCCGCTTGGGCACCTGAGAATTCTGGCTATGAGGCGGATAGACGGGCGCAGCTTTTCAGCTACGCGGGTGAGTCAACCGCGGTGTCGAGACTCCACTGCCTTGCGCAGGGTGTCGATCAACGCCTGGATACGGGCGTGCTGCATCTTCATCGATGCCTTGTTGACGATCAGGCGGGAGCTGATGTCAGCGATGAAATCCTGGGGTTCCAGACCGTTGGCACGCAGGGTGTTGCCGGTGTCTACCACGTCGATGATCTTGTCGGCCAGGCCGATCAGCGGTGCCAGCTCCATGGAGCCGTAGAGCTTGATGATATCGACCTGACGACCTTGTTCGGCGTAGTAGCGCTTGGCAACGTTGACGAACTTGGTGGCGACACGTAGGCGCCCCTTGGGCTCGACATCACCGACACGGCCGGCGGTCATCAGCTTGCACAGCGCGATGCGAAGGTCCAAGGGCTCGTACAGGCCCTGGCCGCCGTATTCCATCAGCACGTCCTTGCCGGCAACCCCCAGGTCGGCGGCGCCATGTTCAACGTAGGTCGGCACGTCGGTAGCCCGCACGATCAGCAGGCGCACGTCGTCCTGGGTCGTGGGGATGATCAGCTTGCGGCTCTTGTCCGGATTCTCGGTCGGCACGATGCCCGCTTCAGCCAGAAGCGGCAACGTGTCGTCAAGGATGCGGCCCTTGGACAGTGCGATGGTCAACATGGGAAATGTCAGTCCTTCATCAGGCTATTGCTGTCCGGTCGCAAACGGCGCCAGACACAGATCGAGGCCATGACAGCCTCGATTTGAAACAAACCAGTGTTTGTCGGAGCCAGCTTGCTCGCGAAGAACGTCAACGATAACGCGTTTATTCAGACTTCACGCGGTGACCATGAGTTCTTCGCGAGCAAGCTCGCTCCTACATCCTACAGTGCAGTGGGGGTTAGCCCGGTACGCGGCGGATTTTTGCGCCGAGCATCTGCAGTTTCTCTTCGATGCACTCGTAACCACGGTCTATGTGGTAGATGCGGTCGATCAGGGTGTCGCCTTCGGCGCACAGTGCCGAGATTACCAGGCTGGCGGAAGCACGCAGGTCGGTGGCCATGACTGGCGCGCCCTTGAGCTTGTCGATGCCGGTGACGATGGCGGTGTTGCCTTCGACCTGGATCTTGGCGCCCATGCGGTGCAGTTCATACACGTGCATGAAGCGGTTTTCGAAGATGGTCTCGATCACGGCACCGGTGCCTTCGGCAATGGCGTTCAAGGAGATGAACTGCGCTTGCATGTCGGTCGGGAACGCCGGGTACGGAGCGGTACGCACGTTGACAGCCTTTGGCCGCTTGCCGTGCATGTTCAGCTCGATCCAGTCTTCGCCAGTGGTGATCTCTGCGCCGGCTTCCTTGAGTTTTTCCAGGACGGCTTCAAGGATGGTCGGATCGGTGTCCTTGACCTTCACACGGCCACCGGTCACGGCAGCGGCAACCAGGTAGGTGCCGGTCTCGATGCGGTCAGGCATGACTTTGTAGGTGGCGGTGTGCAGACGCTCTACCCCATCAATAGTGATGGTGTCGGTACCAGCGCCGGAAACCTTCGCGCCCATGGCGTTGAGGAAGTTGGCCAGGTCGACCACTTCCGGCTCGCGCGCGGCGTTCTGCAGCACGCTGCGACCGTTGGCCAGGGCAGCGGCCATCATGATGTTCTCGGTACCGGTCACACTGACGGTATCAAAGAAGAAGTTCGCGCCCCGCAGGCCGCCTTCTGGCGCCTTGGCCTTGATGTAGCCGCCTTCGACGTCGATGACTGCGCCCATGGCCTCAAGGCCACGGATGTGCAGGTCGACCGGACGCGAACCAATGGCGCAACCGCCAGGCAAGGCCACTTCGGCTTCGCCGAAACGGGCAACCATCGGGCCCAGCACCAGGATCGACGCACGCATGGTTTTCACCAGTTCGTACGGGGCGATCAGGGTCTTGATGGTGCGTGGGTCGATTTCGACGGCCAGCTTCTCGTCGATCACCGGCTCAATGCCCATGCGACCGAACAGCTCGATCATGGTGGTGATGTCGTGCAGGTGCGGCAGGTTGGCCACAGTCACCGGGCCATCGCACAGCAGGGTCGCTGCCAGGATCGGCAAGGCGGAGTTTTTCGCACCGGAAATGCGGATCTCGCCATCAAGGCGGGCACCGCCGGTAATAATCAATTTATCCATAAGAATCTCGACGCCTTGGGGGCTCAGGTGCGCTCGGCCCAGGCCGCGCGGCTGAAAAATTTCATAGTGACCGCATGGATGCTGCCATCGGTGATCCATGGGTTCAAATGGGCATAGATCTGCTGCTGACGCTTGACCGGGCTCAATGCCGCCAGTTCATCGCTAATCACGTTCAGCTGGAAATTGCAGCCTTCGCCTTCAACTTCTACAGTCGTTTCCGGCAGCTTTCCTTCAAGGAAGCTCTTAACTTCTAGGGCCTGCATGCTCAACCTCTATCGGCGCCCAGTGCGCACGGGTCGCACATCATACAAAAAAGCCCCGCGCCTGCGAACCCCGCATAGCAGGACTCTGACGGGGGGCTTTTCTAATAATGTGTATTAAGGATGCGCCAGCAGTTCGGTCAAACCGGAAACTTCGGCAATTTCACGCATGTCTTCCGGCAACGCACGGATGCTGACCGGTTTTTTCGCCGCCTCGGCATCACGCATGAAGCACAGCAACAACGACAGGCCGACACTGCTGGACTTGGTCACCGCCGAGCAATCGAGCACCAGTTCTGGCGCCTTGCTGGCCTTGATCAGCGCCTGGCCCTGCTTGCGCAGGTCAGGCCCGGTGCGGTAATCCAGCACGCCGCTGAGGAACAGCTCGCCGGCGTCGCCGATACGAACAGCCGACTCGGTCATTGCGCAGGCTTCCCGGCAGCTTTGTCGGTTTCTTCCTTGGCCTTGGCCACTTCACCGGCCCAACCATTGATGGTCTTGTCCAGGTCGTTGCCATTGCGCTGCATCGCGTCAGCGAACTGGTCACGGAACAGCTTGCCGATGTTGATACCGTTGATGATCACGTTGCGCAGTTTCCACTCGCCGTCGATCTTCGTCAGGGTGTAGGACACTGGGTACACGGCGCCATTGCTGCCGGAGACTTTCATCCCGACTTCGGCACGGTCGCCAGTCTCGTCCTTGGCCGGGTCAACGATAATGCCCTGGTTGTTGTACTCCAGCAGGGCGTTACCGTAGAACTGGAACAGGCCCTTCTTGAAGTTCTCCTGGAACGTCTTCATCTGCGCAGGCGTAGCCTTGCGCGAATACTTGACCGTCATGATGCTTTTGGAAATACCTTCAGCATCGACCACAGGGCCAACGATGGCGTCGAGCGCACTGTAGAACTTGGAAGGGTCTTGCTTGTACTGTTCTTTGTTAGCCTTGAGGTCAGCCAGCATTCTGCTGGTGGTGTCCTGCACCAAATCGTGGGCAGAACCTGCCGCGTTGGCCATCATCGGCAATGCTGCAAGCAGTACCAGCAGGCCACGTCGCAAGGTAGAGATCATGAACAGATTCCTCATTTGGCGTCTTTATTGACCGTATTGAGCAAAAATTTTCCGATCAGGTCTTCAAGCACCAGCGACGACTGTGTGTCGTGGATGGTCGAACCATCCTTGAGCAGGGCTGTTTCCCCGCCCACGCTGACACCGATGTACTTCTCGCCCAGCAACCCCGCAGTGAGGATAGATGCTGTGGAGTCAGTCGGCAGATTATCCACCTTCTTGTCCAGTTGCATCGTCACCCGACCGGTAAAGCTGTCGCGGTCCAGATCGATTGCCGTGACCTTGCCGATGGTGACACCGGCCATGGTCACTTTGGATCTGACCGTCAAACCGGCGATATTGTCGAAGTACGCGTAAAGTTTATAGGTATCGGCGGTAGGGCTGGCCGAAAGGCCGCTGACTCGCAGGGCCAACAACAGTAAAGCCAGGATGCCAGCCAGCAAGAAAAGGCCGACACCGATTTCCACAGTGCGGTTTTGCATCAGAAATCTCCAAACATCAAGGCGGTCAAAATGAAGTCAAGGCCCAGTACCGCCAGCGAGGCGTACACAACGGTCTTGGTAGTGGCACGGCTGATCCCCTCTGAAGTGGGCTCGCAGTCATAGCCTTGGAATACGGCAATCCAGGTCACCACAAAGGCAAAGACAATGCTCTTTATGATGCCGTTGAGCACGTCACCGGTGAAGGTCACGCTGTTTTGCATGTTGGCCCAGTAGGAGCCGTCGTAGACCCCCAGCCAGTCAACCGCCACCCACGAACCGCCCCAGATACCCACCACGCTGAAGATCATCGCCAGCAATGGCAGGGAAATGAAGCCGGCCCACAGGCGCGGGGCAACAATGTACTTGAGCGGGTCCACGCCGATCATTTCCAGGCTGGACAGCTGCTCGGTGGACTTCATATTGCCGATTTCAGCAGTCAGCGCCGAACCTGCACGCCCCGCGAACAACAAGGCGGTGACCACCGGGCCAAGCTCACGCAACAGAGTCAGGGCCACCATCTGCCCTACCGCCTGCTCCGAGCCGTAGCTGGACAGAATATTGAAACCCTGCAGCGCCAGCACCATGCCGATGAACACGCCGGAGACCACGATGATCACCAGGGACATCACCCCCACCGAGTGCAGCTGCTTGACCAGCAGGCCAAAGCCGCCGCCGATGCCGCCGCGCCCCAGCAAGGCGTGGAACAGGAAAATGGTCGAACGCCCCAGCACTTCGACGATGTCGATGCCCGAGCGACCGAAAAGGCGAACCTTCTCGATAAGAGATGTCTTGCGCATCAGCGCTTCCCCAGAAGATCTGAGCGGTAGTCCGCTGCCGGAAAGTGAAAAGGCACCGGGCCATCGGGGTTGCCGGTCATGAATTGGCGAATGCGCGGGTTATCGGCGTTCATCAACTCTTCAGGCGTACCCTGCCCCAGCACCTGGCCATCACCTACTACATAGAGGTAGTCGGCAATGCTCGCGGTTTCGGCCAGGTCGTGGGACACCACGATACTGGTGATCCCCAATGCATCGTTGAGCAGGCGGATCAGGCGCACCAACACGCCCATGGCGATCGGGTCCTGGCCCACGAATGGCTCGTCGTACATGAGGATCTGTGGGTCGAGGGCAATGGCCCGTGCCAGGGCGACACGGCGCTTCATGCCGCCGGACAACTCGTCTGGCATCAGGTCGATGGCACCGCGAAGGCCCACGGCCTGCAGCTTCAGCAACACGATGTCACGAATCATCTCGTCGGACAGTTGGGTGTGCACGCGCAGCGGGAAGGCAACGTTCTCGAATACATCGAGGTCGGTGAACAGCGCGCCGCTCTGGAACAGCACGCCCATATGCTTGCGCGCATCGAACAGATCGCTGCGCGACAGCGTCGGCAGGTTCTGGCCGTTGACCCACACTTCCCCGGCACTGGGGCGCAATTGCATGCCCATCAGGCGCAACAGGGTGGTCTTGCCGCAACCGGAAGGCCCCATGATGCCCGTGACCTTGCCGCGAGGAATGCGAATATCGACGTTATTGAAGATGCTGCGCGTACCGCGCTTGAAGGTAAGGCCCTTCAGCTCGACCGCGTAGGCGTTATCGGCACTCATCTAATCTCCTTGGGATGCAGCCTTTCACTCAGACACCATGTGTGCGACTTTGGTTTTCAACAGATGCGCAATAGTTGAGCACATGGGTTGGGCGGACCGAACTGGCGGCGAACTATATCACTGCTGGTACAGAGCGCCCAAGGCCGGAACAGCGCTGGTTCAGATTTGAGACAGGGAAAAAACGTTGCTTGCTATGTTACCGACGGTGCTTTTCAGTTATCCGGCGCACAAAGCCTGACGAACTTGTGTGAGGGAATTGATCATTACCGCTATAATCGCCGACTTTTCGTCAGGCTATACGATTTCAGACATGAGCCAATCCAGCGACCTTATTCAATCCGCGCAACGCACCATACGCCTTGAGCTTGAAGCCGTAGAAGGCTTGCTGGCGCATATCGACGCGGATTTCGTGCGCGCCTGCGAGATGATTCTGGCCAGCAAGGGCCGCGTTGTGGTGGTCGGCATGGGCAAGTCCGGCCACATTGGCAACAAGATCGCCGCGACCCTGGCGAGCACCGGGACCACGGCGTTTTTCGTGCACCCGGCCGAAGCCAGCCACGGCGACATGGGCATGATCACCAAGGATGACGTGATTTTGGCGCTGTCCAACTCCGGCACCACCAACGAAATCGTGACCCTGTTGCCGCTGATCAAGCGCCTGGGCATCCAGATGATCAGCCTCACAGGCAACCCTGAGTCAACGCTGGCCAAGGCCGCCGACGTCAACCTGAACGTGCACGTGGCCCACGAGGCCTGCCCGCTGAACCTGGCGCCCACCTCCTCCACCACCGCTGCGCTGGTAATGGGCGATGCCCTGGCAGTGGCACTGCTGGAGGCTCGCGGGTTTACCGCTGAAGACTTCGCATTTTCCCATCCCGGTGGCGCACTGGGCCGTCGCCTGCTGCTGAAAGTGGAAAACGTGATGCATCGCGGCGCCGAGCTGCCGAGCGTTCCACGCGGTACCCTGCTTCGGGATGCGCTGATGGAAATGACCCGCAAGGGCTTGGGCATGACCGCTATTGTCGAGACCGATGGCCGGCTGGCCGGGATATTCACCGACGGCGACCTGCGTCGCACCCTGGACCGCACCATTGATATCCATACCGCCACCATCGACGCCGTGATGACCCCTCACGGCAAGACCGCCCGCGCCGAAATGCTCGCGGCCGAAGCGTTGAAAATCATGGAAGACCACCGGATAGGTGCTCTTATAGTGGTCGACCACGATGATCGGCCGATCGGGGCCCTTAACCTTGGCGACTTGCTGCGCGCAGGAGTGATGTAAATGACCAGCGACCTGATGCAACGCGGTAAAAACATCAAACTGGCGATTTTCGACGTTGACGGCGTGCTGACGGATGGCCGCCTGTACTTCCTCGAAGACGGCAGCGAATTCAAGACCTTCAACACCCTCGACGGCCAAGGCATCAAGATGCTGATGGCAGCGGGCGTGCAAACCGCAATTATCAGCGGTCGAAAAACACCGGTTGTGGAACGCCGCGCACAAAACCTCGGTATTCCTCACCTGTATCAGGGCCGCGAGGATAAACTGGTGGTATTGGACGAGCTTCTTGGCCAACTCAACCTAAGCTATGAACAGGTCGCCTATCTGGGCGACGACCTGCCAGACCTGCCGGTGATTCGCCGGGTGGGCCTGGGTATGGCCGTCGCGAATGCCGCAGCGTTTGTGCGCGAACACGCCCATGGCATCACCACCGCCCGTGGCGGCGAAGGTGCCGCCCGCGAGTTCTGCGAGTTGATCCTGCGTGCCCAGGGCAGTCTTGAAGCGGCCCACGCCGCCTACCTATAGAGCGTTATATGCTGAGCAAAAAGATTCGCAACTTCCTGTTATTCGGGGTCATCGCCGCGCTGCTCCTGGCGGTGGGCTACTGGAATATCAGCCCGGAGCGCTTTCTCGACAAGCCTGTTGCGCAGGTTGACGAAGGCCTTATCGACTATTACGCCACCAATGCCTACAGCATTCAGTACCTGCCCGACGGCAAGGTGCAGTATGAGATGACATCGGACAAGGTCGAACACTTGAAGGCTTCCGAAGTCAGCCTGCTGACCAATCCGGACCTGAATCTGTATCGCGGCACCGAGTTTCCCTGGCACGTCACCAGCAAGCGTGGCGAGGTCAACCCGGACGGCACCGAAGTTGAACTGATCGACTCGGTTCGCGTCGCACGTACAGACGCGCAGAACCGCGACACCATCATTACCAGCAGTCGCATGACCGTATTCCCACAGAAGCAATATGCGCAGACCGAGCAAGACGTTAGAATCGACGGCGCTGGCGGTGTATCGACTGGCAAGGGAATGAAAGCGTATTTGAAAGAAAGCAGGATACACCTGCTATCGAACGTAAGAGGACAGTATGAGGCTCGTTAAAACCCTCCCTATTTTGCTCGGTCTGGGCGCAGCACTGGGAAGCGTGAGCGCCTGGGCTCTGCCGAACGATAGCCAGCAACCGATCCATATTTCGGCTGACGATGCACAGCTCGATGACAAGAAAGGTGTCGCCACCTATACCGGCGGCGTGATCATCACCCAGGGCTCGATGAAGATTACCGGTAACACGGTGACTCTGACGCGCACCCCCGCAGGCGACATTGACGTGGTGACGTCGGTGGGCAACCTGGCTTATTTCGAGCAGAAGCAGTCCGCCACCGACACCGGCCCGATGAAGGGCTACGGCAAGACCATCCAGTATCACGCCCAGCAGAATCGTATCGTGCTGATCGACCAGGCCAAGGTACTGAGCCCCGACGGCAACTCGACCGAAGGTGAAAAGATCACCTATGACACCGTCAAGCAGATCGCCAACGCCGGTCGCGCCAACGGCAACAAGGTCACCGCACCGCGCCCGCGCATCGACATGGTTATCCAGCCGAAGAAGAAGGCCGAGTAATGGCAACCCTGAAAGCCCAGCACCTGGCCAAGGCCTATAAAAGCCGCCAGGTGGTACGCGATGTCAGCCTGTCGATCGAGAGCGGCCAGATCGTCGGTTTGCTCGGCCCTAACGGTGCCGGCAAAACCACCTGCTTCTATATGATCGTCGGGCTGGTCCAGGCAGACCAGGGTCGCGTATTGATCGACGACCTGGACGTCAGCCACCAACCCATGCACGGTCGTGCACGGGCAGGTATCGGCTATCTCCCCCAGGAGGCGTCGATCTTCCGCAAACTGTCGGTAGCCGACAACATCATGGCGATCCTCGAGACCCGCAAGGAACTCGATCGCGATGGCCGCCGCCAAGAGCTGGAAAGCCTGCTGCAGGAATTCCACATCAACCATATTCGCGACAACCTCGGCATGAGCTTGTCCGGTGGTGAACGTCGTCGCGTGGAAATCGCCCGCGCCCTGGCGACCGCGCCGAAATTCATCCTGCTGGATGAACCCTTTGCCGGTGTCGACCCGATTTCGGTGGGTGATATCAAGCAGATCATCCATCACCTCAAGGCCAAAGGCATTGGGGTGCTGATCACGGACCACAACGTGCGCGAGACCCTGGATATCTGCGAAACCGCTTATATCGTCAACGATGGTCAGCTGATTGCCGAAGGCGATGCCGAGACGATCCTGGCTAACGAGCTGGTGAAGGAAGTTTACCTGGGTCACGAGTTCCGCCTGTAAACACAGGGGTATCGCGCTTTTCCCTGGAGCGCGCGGGAGTCAATGGAAACCTCGGTTTTTTTATTGTTACCGCGCTCTAGGCAAAGGCCCCGAGATCAGGCATATAATTTGCTTATGTTTGGCGCTCACGCGCCCTGTCGTGGATGGCGCATTGCGCCGGCGAATAAGGTGTTAAGCCCCTGCCATGAAACCATCGCTAGTCCTGAGAATGGGCCAGCAGCTGACGATGACACCGCAGCTGCAACAGGCCATCCGCCTGCTCCAATTGTCGACCCTGGACCTGCAACAGGAAATCCAGGAGGCCCTGGAGTCCAATCCGATGCTCGAACGCCAGGAAGAAGGCGACGACTTCGACAACGCAGATCCGCTGGCCGACAACATCGAGCAAAAACCCAATCCCGACGTGCAGGAACCCTCCTATCAGGAAACCGCCCCGACGGTGGATAACCTGGAGGAAGGCGACTGGAACGAACGCATTCCCAACGAGCTTCCCGTGGACACCGCGTGGGAAGACGTCTACCAGACCAGCGCCAGCAGCCTGCCGAGCAACGATGATGACGAGTGGGACTTCACCACCCGTACGTCGGTGGGCGAGAGCCTGCAGAGCCACTTGTTGTGGCAACTGAACCTGGCGCCGATGTCCGATACCGATCGCCTGATCGCGGTCACCCTGATCGATTGCATCAATAACCAGGGCTACCTGGACGAAACCCTCGACGAGATCCTCGAGGCCTTCGACCCGGAACTGGACATCGAACTGGACGAAATCGAAGCCGTCCTGCACCGCATCCAGCAATTCGAACCCGCCGGCATCGGTGCCCGCACACTCAGCGAGTGCCTGTTGCTGCAACTGCGCCAACTGCCGGCCAAGACGCCATGGCTCACCGAAGCGCAACGCCTGGTCAGTGACTACATCGACCTGTTGGGCAGTCGTGACTACAGCCAACTGATGCGCCGCATGAAGCTCAAGGAAGATGACTTGCGCCAGGTCATCGAGCTGGTGCAAAGCCTCAACCCGCGTCCGGGCTCGCAGATCGAATCCAGCGAAGCCGAATACGTGGTCCCCGACGTCATCGTGCGCAAGGACAACGAACGCTGGCTGGTGGAGTTGAACCAAGAGTCGGTACCGCGCCTGCGGGTCAACCCGCAGTACGCCGGTTTTGTGCGCCGCGCTGACACCAGCGCCGACAACACCTTCATGCGCAACCAGTTGCAGGAAGCGCGGTGGTTCATCAAGAGCCTGCAAAGCCGCAACGAAACCCTGATGAAAGTCGCGACCCAGATCGTCGAACACCAGCGCGGTTTCCTGGAATACGGCGACGAGGCCATGAAGCCTCTGGTGCTGCACGACATCGCCGAAGCCGTTGGCATGCATGAATCGACGATTTCGCGGGTCACTACGCAGAAATTCATGCATACCCCACGGGGTATTTATGAGCTGAAATACTTTTTCTCCAGCCACGTCAGCACCTCCGAAGGCGGCGAATGCTCGTCCACGGCGATCCGCGCGATCATCAAAAAACTGGTTGCCGCGGAAAATCAGAAAAAGCCGTTGAGTGACAGCAAGATCGCTGGTTTACTGGAGGCACAAGGCATTCAGGTCGCCCGTCGAACCGTCGCCAAGTACCGCGAGTCCCTTGGGATCGCGCCTTCCAGCGAGCGTAAGCGGTTGATGTGACGGGCGGGCCACAGCGTTCCAGTGGTGGGCATTCCTGCCCACCGCTTTATGCACTGGCAACGAAGGAGAAGCTGTATGCAAGTCAACATCAGTGGACACCAGCTGGAAGTCACCAAGCCCCTGCGTGAATACACCGAGAGCAAGCTGAACAAGCTTGCGGGGCATTTTGACAAGATCACCAACGTGCAGGTCATCATGGAGGTCGATAAGCTCAAGCAGAAAATCGAGGCCACCCTGCACGTACCGAATGCCAAGCTCGTCGCCAATGCGGAACATGAAGACATGTACGCGGCCATTGACTCCCTCTACGACAAGCTCGACCGCCAACTCATAAAGCATAAGGAAAAGAATCTGCACCTGATGCAAGGTACAGGTCGTTAACTCTCCCCCCATGATCCGACTTGAAACCATCCTGACCCCCGGCCGTTCACTCGTGAACGTGCCGGGCGGCAGCAAGAAAAAAGCCCTCGAACAAATTGCCAACCTGATCGCACGCGAAGTGCCGGATCTGGAGATGCAAGATGTCTTCGAAGCGTTGATTGCCCGTGAAAAACTCGGTTCCACCGGTTTTGGCAACGGCATCGCCATTCCGCACTGCCGCCTCAAAGGCTGTGAAACACCTGTGAGCGCCTTGCTGCACTTGGATCACCCCATTGATTTCGACGCCATCGACGGCGCCCCGGTCGACCTGCTGTTTGTGCTGCTGGTCCCGGAAGCCGCCACCGATGCGCACCTGGAACTGCTCCGGCAGATCGCCAGCATGCTGGACCGCAAGGATGTACGCGACAAACTGCGCAGCGCCTCCAGCAATGAAGCGTTGTACCAAGTTGTCCTGGATGAACAAAACGGGCAGTAATCATGCGTTTGATCATCGTCAGCGGTCGCTCCGGCTCCGGTAAGAGCACCGCCCTCAATGTGCTTGAGGACAACGGCTTCTATTGCATCGACAACCTTCCGGCCGGCCTGCTGCCAGAGCTGGCGGAACGTGCACTGATCCATACCGAATTGGCGCAGCCCCTGGTTGCGGTCTCGATTGACGCCCGCAACCTGCCCAGCCACCTCTCGCGGTTCCCGGAACTGTTGGAAGAAGTGCGCGCCAAGCACATTCATTGCGATGTGCTGTACCTGGATGCAGACGAAGAAACCCTGCTCAAGCGGTTCTCCGAAACCCGTCGACGCCACCCCCTCAGCAGTGCCAACCGCTCTCTGGCCGAAGCCATCGAGGACGAGACCAAACTGCTGGGGCCGATCATTGACCTGGCCGACCTGAAGATCAACACCACCAACCTGAACCTGTATCAGCTTCGCGATGCGATCAAGCTGCGCCTGCTGAACCAGCCTGAGCCGGGGACGGCGTTTCTGGTCGAGTCGTTTGGCTTCAAGCGCGGCATGCCGGTAGACGCCGACCTAGTGTTCGATGTTCGCTGCCTGCCCAACCCTTACTGGAAGCCGGAATTACGTGATCAGTCGGGGCTGGACCAGCCTGTGGTCGACTACCTGGCCGCGCAACCAGACGTAGAAGAGATGTTCCAGGACATCTCCAGCTACCTGCTCAAATGGTTGCCGCGCTTTGCCGCCAGCAATCGGGCCTATGTCACCATTGCTATTGGCTGCACCGGCGGCCACCACCGCTCGGTCTATTTGACTGAACGGCTGGGACAGGTGCTGCAACAAACCCTCAAGAACGTCCAGGTTCGCCACCGCGACCTTAGCTGAAAGGAACACCACTGCGATGCCGGCTCGGGAAATTGAAATCATCAACAAGCTGGGCCTGCACGCCCGGGCGTCGGCTAAGTTCGTCGGCGTGGCTGGGCAGTTCCCCTGCCAGATTCGTGCTGGGCGCACCCCAGAGTCCATGGTCGATGGCAAAAGCATCATGGCGATGATGATGTTGGCGGCCGGCAAAGGCACTAAAATCCATCTGAAAACCGAAGGTGAGCAAGAGCAGGAGGCTATGGACGCACTGGTCGCACTGATCAATAACTACTTCGACGAAGGCGAATAACCCCTGCGGTAGGAGCGAGCTTGCTCGCGAAAAACGTCAACGATAACGCGGGCATCCTGGTTAAACGCAGTGCTCTCAGGTTTTTCGCGAGCAAGCTCGCTCCTACATAGATAAAGCCATCCTCAGCCTAACGCCGTATCCATCACCATCATCAGGCAAAACCCGAGGCACAGCCCAAGGCTGGCGAGCTTTTCATGGCCATTGCGGCGCGATTCGGGGATGACTTCATGAGTCACCACCAGCAACATCGCCCCAGCGGCCAGCGCCAGACCCAACGGCAACAACACTTCGGCAAGGCTCACCAGCCATGCGCAGAGCACCGCAAATACCGGTTCAACCAAGCCTGATGCAGCGCCAATCAGGAAGGCCTTGACCCGCGACATTCCCGCTCCCGCCAATACCAACGCAATCACCAGCCCTTCGGGGACATCCTGCAGGGCAATGCCCATGGCGAGGCTGTCAGCATCCGTCATGCCTCCGCCCGCAGAAACACCCACAGCCATGCCTTCAGGAATGTTGTGCGCAATGATGGCAAACACGAATAACCAAATACGCGGCGGGATAACCGGTTTATCCGCTGTACCCACCAGCATTTCCGGGCTGGCGCCAGAGACCTTGCGGTCCACCAGATACAGGCCGAACGCTCCGAGCATGATGCCGAAGCTGATCAGGCCACCGGCGCCCCAGGGTGACAGCCCCAGGCTTTCAGCAGCCGCGATACCCGGCACGACCAGGGAAAACGCGGTCGCCGCCAGCATCACACCAGCCCCAAAGCCCAGCAGGGTGTCGCTCAGCGCCATCGGCATGCGCCGAATCACCAACACCGGCACCGCCCCCAGCGCGGTGCCGAGCGCGCAGATCGCCCCGCCCTGCAAAGCACGCAGGATGCGCGGTTCCAGGTTCAACCAGGCCAGCCCATGGGCCACCAATAACGCAGTACCTGCCAATAGCAGCAGCGTGCCAAACGCATAACGAAACATTCGTACGCTACCGATCGCCAGTGTTTGAGTGCCCATAGTCGGCCTTAGATCTTGTTATGGAGTGAGTGTCAGGCCAAGGCCGCCTGATAGCGCGCGGCAACTTCCGGCCAGTTGATGACGCTATAAAATGCATTGATGTACTCGGGTCGTCTGTTTTGATATTGCAGGTAGTAAGCGTGTTCCCAGACGTCCAGACCGAGGATGGGTGTATTGCCGCTCATCAGCGGGCTGTCCTGGTTGCCGCTGCTTTCCACCACCAGCGTTTTTTGTGGCGTAACGCTCAACCAGGCCCAACCACTGCCGAAACGCGTCAACGCCGCCTTGGTAAAGGCTTCCTTGAAGCTGTCAAAGCCGCCAAGTTGTTCGTCGATGGCCTTGCCCAGCGCACCCTCGGGTTTGCCTCCCCCTGTCGGTGACATGACCGCCCAGAACAACGAGTGGTTCGCATGCCCGCCTCCTTGGTTGACCACGGCGGCGCGTAACTTCTCAGGCAATGTTTGGACGCTGGACACCAGCTTCTCCACCGGCCAGCCGGCGAACTCAGTGCCCTCGACTGCGGCATTGAGGTTATTGATGTAGGTCTGGTGGTGTTTGGTGTAGTGAATTTCCATGGTTTGCGCGTCGATATGCGGCTCGAGGGCGTCGTAGGCGTAAGGCAAGGCCGGCAAGGTATAAGTCATATCAATGTGCTCCATAGTGGGACGTAGACGTTGGCGTCGCAGCACTGCCCAGCAGCCGATGAGTGCGTGGGTATTCGCCGTGATCGCTGATGAAATTCAGCAGCTCGACGTAGGTCTTGCTGCTCTGGCGCAGCGCGGCCTCGCGCAATGACGGGCTCAGGCGTGGGTCCTGCATGGTCTGCAATAGACGCTGATGGATAGCGCACAGGTATTCCGCGCTTTCCTCAGGCTGGTTCAGGCGCAAGTGCAGGTCCGCCAGGTTGTGATGGGAAATGACGCAAGCCGCCACTGCTTCGTCAGCATCCGCCCAGCGTTCGAACAACACTTGGGCCAGGGCCAGGGCTTGCAGATAGGCCTCGCGAGCGTCAACCAGCTCACCCGCCATAAAGCAGCGATTGGCCCGTTCGATCGTGCGTTTCCAGTGCTCCATGGTGAGCCTCCAAAGCAGGGTCGTTGATTACACGCCGCCAGCCGTGAGCTTTTCCGGGTCCAGCAGGACTTCCAGTTGGCTGCGAGGCAGGTCGGTGTGTTCGAGGGCGACATCGATCACCGGGCGGCCTTGCTGATACGCCTTCTTGGCGATTTCAGCGGCTTTCTGGTAGCCGATGATCGGGTTAAGTGCGGTGACCAGGATCGGATTGCGCGACAGCGCTTCCTTGAGCTTGGGTTCGTTGACCTTGAAGCTGGCAATGGCCTTGTCCGCCAGCAACCGGCTGGCATTGGCCAGCAACTCCAGGCTGCTGAGCAGGTTCTGGGCAATGATCGGCAACATCACATTCAGCTCGAAGTTGCCCGATTGGCCGGCCACGGTGATCACTGTGTCGTTGCCAATAACCTGGGCGGCCACCATGGCCGTGGCTTCTGGAATTACCGGGTTGACCTTGCCCGGCATGATCGAGGAGCCCGGCTGCAACGCCTCCAGTTCGATTTCACCGAGGCCGGCCAATGGGCCAGAGTTCATCCAGCGCAGGTCATTGGCAATCTTCATCAGTGACACCGCCGTGGCTTTCAACTGGCCAGAGACTGCAACGGCGGTGTCCTGGGAGCCAATCAACGCAAACAGGTTCTTGCCGGGGGTGAACTTCACCCCGGTCAAAAGGCTCAGTTGCTGGCTGAAGCGCCCGGCAAACTCGGGGTGCGCGTTGATCCCGGTACCGACCGCCGTGCCGCCCTGGGCCAGTGCTTGCAGCGCCGGCAGCAGGTCCTGCAAGTGGCCGATATTGGCCTTGAGCTGCTGCGCCCAGCCGTTGAGCACCTGGCTCATGCGCACCGGCATGGCGTCCATCAAGTGCGTGCGGCCGGTCTTGATGAACGGGTGAACCGCCTCGGCTTTTTGCTCGATGACTTGCACCAGAGGCGACAGGGCCGGCAGTGTTTGCTCGTGCAGCACCAACGCGGCACTGACGTGGATGGTGGTGGGGATGATGTCGTTGCTGCTCTGGCCGCAATTGACGTGGTCATTTGGGTTGACCGTCTCGCCGAGCAAACGGCTGGCAAGGGTCGCGATCACTTCGTTGGCGTTCATGTTGGAGCTGGTGCCAGAGCCGGTCTGGAAGATATCCACCGGAAAATGCTGCATGTAGTCGCCTTCCAGCAGGCCTTGGGCGGCATCGACAATGGCCTTGCCCTGCCCTTCGCTGATTTGCTTGAGGTCGACGTTGACCCTCGCGGCGGCGGTCTTGGCCAGGATCAGGGCGCGGATGAACTGCGCCGGCATGGGTTGATGACTGATCGGGAAATTATTCACGGCACGCTGGGTTTGAGCGCCATACAAAGCTTCTTGCGGCACACGCAGTTCGCCCATGCTGTCGCGTTCGATACGGGTGTTACTCATCATTAGATCCTTGCACCAAGTCAGAAACGGAAATCGAAGGCAGTAATTCGCAGCTCGCCAATTGCCAGGCAAAGGTCTGCCAGCGCTTGAGGCGGCAGGCACAGTGGGAGAGTTTTTCCAGGTCGCGCAGTGGCCGCCAGGCCTGGTCCAGGCAAAGGGAGCGCCAATGCCAGGGCAAGGCGATATCGCTGGCAGTGTCGATCAACAAGCGAAATGAGGTTTCGGCGATCGTCCACGGATGGGTTGCGGTGCAACACGCCAGGTACCGACCTTCGTTGAGGTAATGCTCGATCAGGCGGGGTTCATTGGGATCCAGGCCACAGCGAATCTGGCGGCTCATCCAACGCCAGCTTTCCAGATAGGGATCCTCATGCAGAACAGAACTCATGAGCCACACTCATTCGGTAATGATATTTATTATTAAATGATATTGAGAATCAAAACAAGAGTGGCCCATTGATCTTGCGAAAAGACCCGCAATAAAAAAGGCGCGCCATCTTTGCGATGGCGCGCCTTTTGGGACGTGCTGGAGGGATTAGCTGCCAGCGACTGTCATGCGTTCGATCAGCACCGAACCCGTACGGATATTGCTACGCAGTTCCAGGTCGTTACCCACGGCAACGATTTGCTTGAACATATCGCGCATATTGCCGGCGATGGTCACTTCCTGGACGGCGAACTGAATCTCGCCATTCTCCACCCAGAAGCCCGCCGCACCACGCGAGTCGTCACCGGTGACCATGTTCAGGCCATGGCCCATCAATTCAGTCACCAGCAACCCGCGCCCCATCCGCCGCAACAACGCGGCCTGGTCTTCATCGCCATGGGTCACGAACAGGTTATGCACGCCGCCCGCGTTGGCGGTGCTTGGCAGGCCCAGCTTGCGACCGGCATAAGTGCCCAGCACATAGGACACCAGCTCACCCTTTTCGACAAACGGCTTGGCATAGGTTGCCAAGCCATCGCCGTCGAACGACGAACTGCCCATCGCGCGCATCAGGTGCGGGCGCTCGTCGATGGTCAGCCACTCAGGGAACAGCTTCTGGCCGATGGCGCCTTCCAGGAACGAAGACTTGCGATACAGGTTGCCTCCGGAAATCGCCCCCAGGAAGCTGCCGAATAAACCACCGGCCAGCTCAGCGGAAAACAGCACAGGCACTTCGCAGGTCGGCACCGGGCGCGCGCCCAGGCGGCTTGCAGCCCGTTGCGCCGCACGCAGGCCAATGCTTGCAGGGTCTGCCAGTAAATCGCCTTGGCGGTTTACGTCGTACCAGTAATCACGCTGCATCTGCCCGTTGGCTTCGGCAATCATCACGCAACTGAGGCTATGACGCGTGGAGGCATAACCACCGATAAAACCATGGCTGTTGCCGTAGACGCGGCAGCCCTGATGGGTGCTCAAGGTGGTGCCGTCCGCATTCTTGATGCGGGCATCGGCATCGAAGGCTGCCGCTTCGCAGGTCAGCGCCAGCTCAATGGCTTGCTCAGGGGTGATATCCCAGGCATGGAACAGGTCAAAATCCTGCACATCCTTGGCCATCAGCGCCTTGTCGGCCAGGCCCGAGCTTTCATCCTCGGACGTGTGCTTGGCAATCGCCAGTGCCGCGGCGACGGTCTCGCGAATCGCCTCAGGGCCACTGGCGGAAGTGCTGGCCGAGCCTTTGCGCTGGCCTGCATACAAGGTAATGCCAAACCCTTGGTCACGATTGAATTCGACCGTTTCCACTTCCCGCTGGCGCACCGAAGTCGACAAGCCTTGCTCCAGCGACACCGCCACTTCACAGGCGCTGGCCCCCTGGCGCTTGGCCTCGGCAAGGATCTGCTCGACTTGTTCCTGCAGTGCCGGTAACGCTTGTGGACCGACGCTTTGGGCTGCACTCATGGTTTTCTCCACTCAAATTCTGCTTTCGGTAATGGCCATCGAGCGACCGGGCCGGACAAGCGGCCCCCGACTGGTTATCATGGCGGCGTTTCTTTGCGGACTGCCACCATGGTTGATTCTTACGACGACTCCCTCGATGGGGAGAAAAGCAAAACCCAGGTCAAACGTGAGCTGCATGCTCTGGTTGACCTTGGCGAGCGCCTTACAACGCTCAAAAAGGATTTGGTTGCAAAACTGCCACTGACCGACGAAATGCGTCGAGCCCTGGCCGATGCGCCCAAGCACACCGCGAATATCGCGCGTAAACGGCACATCTCGTTTATCGGCAAGCTGATGCGTGATCAAGACATTGACGCCATTCTGACTTTGCTCGATCAAACCGATGCCTCCACTCGCCAGTACAACGAACGCTTCCACAACCTGGAACGTTGGCGTGACCGCCTGATCTCGGGCGATGACGCGGTGCTGGAGAAATTCGTACTGGACTACCCGGACGCGGACCGCCAGCAATTGCGCTCCCTGATCCGTCAGGCCCAGCACGAGCTGGCGCATAACAAGGCGCCAGCCACCAGCCGTAAAATCTTCAAGTACATCCGTGAGCTGGACGAGACTCAACGCGGCCTGCGCTGATCCTCTTCCCCGGGTGGCGGTCTTCGCCACCCGAAGCTTGCGTTCCTACGACCCCGTGCCACCCACGGTGATCGCATCAATTTTCAAGGTTGGCTGGCCGACACCTACCGGCACCGACTGCCCATCCTTGCCGCACGTGCCCACGCCGCTGTCCAGCGACAGGTCGTTACCGACCATCGACACCTTGCTCATGGCTTCCGGCCCGTTACCAATCAGCGTCGCCCCTTTGACCGGCGCGGTAATCTTGCCGTCTTCGATCAGGTACGCCTCGCTGGTGGAGAACACGAACTTGCCGCTGGTGATGTCCACCTGGCCGCCGCCGAGGTTGGCGCAGTAGATACCGCGTTTGACCGAGGCAATGATTTCTGCAGGATCGCTTTGGCCACCGAGCATGTAGGTGTTGGTCATGCGCGGCATCGGCAGGTGCGCGTAAGACTCGCGACGACCATTACCGGTACGCGCCACGCCCATCAGGCGGGCGTTGAGTTTGTCTTGCATGTAGCCCTTGAGCACGCCGTTCTCGATCAGGGTGGTACATTCGGTCGGCGTGCCTTCGTCATCGACACTCAGCGAACCACGGCGGCCGGCCAGGGTGCCGTCATCGACAATGGTGCACAGCTTGGACGCAACCATTTCGCCCATGCGCCCGCTATAAGCGGAACTGCCCTTGCGGTTGAAATCGCCTTCCAGGCCATGGCCCACGGCTTCGTGGAGCAACACCCCAGACCAACCCGAGCCCAGCACCACCGGCAAGGTACCGGCCGGTGCCGGTATCGCTTCCAGGTTGACCAATGCCTGGCGCAGCGCCTCACGGGCATAGCCCATGGCACGGTCGTCAGCGAGGAAATAACGGTAGTCGGTGCGCCCGCCGCCGCCATGGCCACCGCGCTCGCGGCGCCCGTTCTGTTCGACGATCACACTCACATTGAAACGCACCAGTGGCCGTACATCCGCCGCCAGCCCACCGTCGGTGGACGCCACGAGGATGCGCTCCCACACGCCGGCCATGCTCACGGTCACTTGCTGGATACGCGGGTCCAAGGCACGGGTAGCTGCGTCGATACGCTTGAGCAGCTCGACCTTTTCCGCACGGCTGATCACTTCCAAGGGGTTATCCGGCGCATACAACTGGGCCACGTCCTGGGTACTGAATGCCTGCACCGTGCCATTCTGGCCGGCACGGGAAATCGAACGGGCGGCACGCGCCGCCAGGCCCAGGGCCTCCAGGGTGATCGCATTGCTGTAGGCAAAGCCGGTCTTCTCACCCGATTGCGCGCGAACGCCTACGCCCTGGTCAAGGTTGAAACTGCCTTCCTTGACGATCCCATCTTCCAGCGCCCAAGACTCGGAAATCTGCCCCTGGAAATACAGGTCAGCCGCATCGATACCCGGCCCGGCCAGATCGCCGAGCACGGTTTGCAGGCTTTCGATGGTCACGCCACCGGGTGCCAGGAGGTGATCACTGACTGAGGACAACAACTCGCTCATAGGTTTGGCCTTAAATTCATCGTTCTGAAGCAGGCCGCTGCGCGCCCTGCGAGAAAAAGCGCCGGTGATTGGTCACCGGCATGCGCGCCCGTATCGACGCCTGTTCACTGCTATCGCGTTCGGCCAGTAACACCGCTTCGCCTTGATCCTGTTGCGCCAGCACTCGGCCCCAAGGGTCGACAATCGCCGCGTGGCCAAAGGTTTCCCGTGGGCCTGGGTGCACACCACCCTGGGCGGCCGCCAGCAGGTAGCACTGGGTTTCGATGGCCCGCGCACGAATAAGCACATCCCAGTGCGCAGCCCCGGTCACCGCCGTGAAGGCCGAGGGCGCGGTAATCAGTTCAGCCCCCGCCGCACGCAACTCGCTGTACAGCTCGGGGAAACGCAGGTCATAACACACCGTCAACCCCACACGGCCCACCGGCGTATCCGCCACTACCACTTGGTTACCGAAAGCATAGTCGTCAGATTCGCGATAACGACCGCGAGCGTCCGCTACGTCCACATCAAACAAATGGAGTTTGTCGTAGCGAGCGACGATTTCACCCTGATCGTTGATCAGCAGCGAGCAAGCGTTGGGCTTGGCGTGGGGCTGGTCCTTGGGCGGCAACGGTAATGTGCCGGCCACTATCCATAAGGTGAGGTCGCGGGCGGCCTGTTTCAACCAGGGCAACACAGGCCCTTGGCCCAACGCCTCGGCGCGGCCAATGTCGGCCACGTCACGGCGCCCCATGGCGGCGAAATTCTCCGGCAGCACCGCGAGTTTCGCGCCACCGGCCGCCGCCTGTTCCAACAGGCGACGCGCCTGGGCGAGGTTGGCCAGCACGTCACTCTGGCTGACCATTTGAATTACCGCAAAGGACATGGGCCGACACTCCATACAGGGCATGGGGCCATGCTACTCCACAGCCTCTCAGTTTGGCTTTTCAAATGGCTTGTCGAAGGTGATTTTCGGATCCTTCCAAGGGCCCTGCACCTTGTATTGCACACTGGCAAAGCGCGAAACCCGGTCACCGATCAGCTTGTCGATCAAAAACAGCGCACCACCAATGGCCGGCGCACCGACAATCAGCGCCGCAATCGGCAGGTTGTTGGTCACAGGCAACGTGACCAGCAACTTGGCGTCGACGCGATCGGCAACCAGATCCAGGGTGCCGTTAAGCTCAAGATTGGTGGAAGGCCCGGTCATGGTGATGGGTTCGCGGGTCACGAACACGCCATTACTGGCGGCCAACAAGCCTTTGACCCGGTCGTAACTCAAGCCCTTGCCGAACAAGTCGGAAAAGTCCAAACGCAAACGCCGGCCAATGGAGTTGAAGTTAAGCAGGCCAAACACGCGCAATGCCTGGGCCCCGCCCTCCACTTCGACGAACTGACCTTTACGGAACGCAGCATCCAGGCTGCCGGAAAAGCGCTTGGGCCCGACCCAGGCCGGCGAACCCGGCCAGCGGCCATCCACGTCCAGGTGGAAGTCTTCGCTGGTCACCGTAGGCGCAAAACCCCACCCTTTGAGCACGTCGGCAATGTTACGGCCGTCGAGGCGGCCCTTGTACCAACTGCTGCTGGCGCCTGGCGCACCTTCCCAGCCCCCGGCGCCCTTGAGCAACATGCCCTTGAGGCCAAGGTCGAGGTTATTGAAAGCCAGGCCCTTGGCGGTCGGGCGGATTCTCAGCGACCAGGCGCCGATCAGGTCCGAGCCCTGGAACAATTGGTCGACGGCAATATCCAGGGCCGGAATGCTCTTGGGGTCGATATCGGCCAGCGGGTCCGGCGCGTTTTCGTCCGCCTGCGCGGTTGGGTCTGCCGCAGGCAATTTCACATATTTGAGGTTGACTGCAATCGGCGCGCCCTTGGCGTCCGGCAGGTTCACCGTGCCCTTGGCTTGCTGGCTATCGAGTTGCAGGCCCCAGGCCGCTGGTTTGCGATCAAGCTGCAAGCTGACCTGGTCAAACTGGGTACCAAACCCGGTCAGCTTGCCCACCTTGAAGTCCGCACCGCTGAGCAGTTGCTTGGCATTGCCACCTGGATCATTGCCCGCGTAGCGATCCACAAGTTTCTTCCAGGGGTCGATATCCAGTTCCGACAGCACGCCACGAATGCGCAGGCCTTTGGCACCGGGCAGCACGGCATCACCATCGCCGAGGAACAGTTCGCCGCGGCCATCATTGAACGTGTCCGGCGGCGCGGCAAAAGTGAAATTCGCCAGCTCGCCGTAATCAAACCAGTAACGGCGTTCAGCGCCCTGCAAGGTCATACGAAAAGTGCTGTCACGCCCCTGGCTGGCCGGCATGCCAAACGGTGCCGGCAGGTCCACCGCGACGCCTTTGAGGTTGGAATTGACCATCAACTGGCTGTCTGCGCCGTCGAGGATCACTTGCAACTGGTAGGGAATATCGCCGGAGACCGGCAACGGCTGGCTGATGTTCAACCAGTCCGTGAGGCGCTTGACGGTGACCTGGCCATTGGCGGTCACGCGAGTGCTGATATTGCCCGGCTTGCCTTCGGCAAAGATCTGCGCCGTGATGGGGCGGTCGAACGCCTGGGCCGAGATCTTCTGCCCGCTCAGGCCCTTGGCGCTGTCGAAGCGAAAATCACCTTTGAGCTGGGTCAGGTCCAGCGGCGGTTCCGCCAATTGCAGGCGCGCCTTGTCGGTCTTGAAGTCCACCACGATCTTGGGCTCAGTGCCTTTGGCCAGCGGTACGTCCAAGTCCAGGCTACCTTGCAGGTCGCCCTCGCCTTTCCAGCCAGCGAACGTGGACGCCGTGCCGATAGGGGCTTCTTGAAGGATCTTCAGGCCGTCGCCCAAACCGCCGGAGAACCCGCCCGTGAGCAGCAGATGACTGTCCCCGCCCGCTGGGGCGTGGGGGATATTGACGTAGACATCCTTGACCTGGGTGTCGAGCAACTGGCCCTTGCTCGCCAGGATGCGTACGCCGCTTTCCTCGACGAACACTTCACCATTGACCTTGTTCACATGAGGCCAGCCGGGCTGGAAGGCCAGTTCGGCATCATGCACCTTGAAGAACAGGCTGATATTGCGCGACGCCGGCAGCGCATTGTGGCTGAGCGAACCCTGGTACTGGAAAAAGCCTTCGTCCACCGCACCCTTGAGGATCGCCGTGCGCAGCCATTCATCCAGCGCCGGGCTCAACACGGCCGGTAGGTATTTGGGAGTGAAACGGCCATCGCCATCGACCATGCCGACCCGCAGGTCCATGTAGTCTTCCTGGCTGTGGTCGAAATGCAGGCGAATCAGGAAGTCCGCCGCCACCTTGCCTTCCTCGCCCAGTACCTTGATATACGGGGCGATCAGGGTGAAGCCTTGCTTGTCCAGCTTCCAGGTCAGGCGCGCATTGGCCTGGATGTATTGCCACGGCTTGGCGAAGATCGGATACAGATGCAAGGAGAAGTCCTTGCTGTCCATGCGCAACTCGCCCTGGCCCAGGTCGCCACTGATGCTGCCGGACACATTGCGTGCGGCCGGCGCGCCAAAGTAGGCATCGAAGCCGACACGCTCCAGGTTGGCGGCAAAACTGAGTTTGCGGTCGGTGGTGTCTTGCGGCCGGAAGTCCACCAGCACATTGCGTAACAGGCCGGTGGCTTTGAGGTGTTCGACGGCCTTGGCGAAACCGTCCGGCAGCGGTGCCAAGGCGTTGAGCAGCGGTGTGATGGGAGTGAGGTCGAGACGATCGGCCTGCAACTTCCACACTTCCTGTTCCTTGTCGGTCGCCAGGCTTTGCTGCAATTGCAGGCGCGACTCCCAACGGGTTTCGCCAATGTTCATCGCCAAGGAATCAAACAGCACCTTGAGGCCAGTGTCACTGCGCTGCAGGTAGGCGGTCAGGGCCAGGTTTTCGAGGTGTACCGGCTTACGGTCGGCGTAGCTGCCCTTCACTTGGGGCGAATTGAGGCGTACCGCCGCGCTTTGCACTGTGCCTTTGGCCCAACTGAGCCAAAACTCGCCGCCGGCCTTCAATTGCGTCAGCTTCCATTGCTGGGTCAACCTCGCGGGAATCCACTTGGCCCAGTCGCTTTGCGGCAGGCTCAGGTAGGCATCGACCTCAGCGTCTTGCCACTGGCTGGCACGAATGCGGCTACGCAGGCTGACCGCCAACGGTTGGCCGTCGGGCAATGTCAGGCGAGCGTCCAGGCGCTGCTGGCTAATGCCGGTATGCAGGCTCAGGCCCACATAGGTTACGGTCACCGGCGCCTGGTCGAAGGGTTGCAGGGTCACCTGGCTGTCCAGCACCGACACGCGCTTGACCATCTGCATGCGCGTCAGCAGCTGTTGCGGGTCCAACGGCTGATTGTCCTGAACCGGCAAGCCTTGCAGCGTCCAGTGGCCGTCCTGGTCTTCCTTGACACTCAGTTGCAGGCCACTGACTTGCAGATGAGCGATGCGCACTTCGCGGGCCAACAGGCTGGCCCACATGTCCGGCACCACTTCCACCTGGTCCAGGCGCAAGGCACTGCTACCCTCGCCGACCATGACGTCGTGGGCCAGCAATACCGGGGCAAACCCGCTCCAGCGGCCCTCAAGGCTACCGATATGCAGCGGCGTCTCCAGCGCAGCCTGGGCCTTGGCTTCGACTTCGGCGCGGTATTCGGCCACCAGCGGGGTGAGTTCGCGCCCCAGGCTCACGTACACCGCTGCCAATACCAGCAACAACGCGCATAGGCCCAGGCCCCAACGGGTCAAAGCGGCAAAAAAGCGTATCAGACGCTCCATGTCAGGCGACCCTCAAAAAACAGTTAGCGGACGGCAGATCAAGGTCTGCCGGTCTCGAAGAAAGTGCACAGCTGGGGATCAGAGCAACACCACGTCGTATTGTTCCTGTGAATACATGGTTTCGACCTGGAAGCGAATCGTGCGACCGATAAAACTTTCCAGTTCGGCGACGTTACCGGACTCTTCGTCCAGCAGGCGATCCACCACCTTCTGATTGGCAAGTACTCTATAACCTTCAGCCTGGTAGGCGCGCGCCTCGCGCAGGATCTCGCGGAAAATCTCGTAGCAAACCGTTTCCGGGGTCTTCAGTTTGCCGCGGCCCTGGCAGCTGCTGCACGGCTCGCACAGCACCTGCTCGAGGCTTTCGCGCGTGCGCTTGCGGGTCATCTGCACCAGGCCCAACTCGGTGATGCCGATGATGTTGGTCTTGGCGTGATCGCGCTCCAGTTGCTTCTCAAGCGTGCGCAGCACCTGGCGCTGGTGCTCTTCATCTTCCATGTCGATGAAGTCGATGATGATGATGCCGCCCAGGTTGCGCAGGCGCAGTTGACGGGCGATGGCCGTGGCCGCTTCGAGATTGGTCTTGAAGATGGTCTCTTCAAGGTTGCGATGGCCCACGAATGCACCGGTATTGACGTCGATGGTGGTCATGGCTTCTGCCGGGTCTACCACCAGGTAGCCGCCGGACTTGAGTGGCACCTTGCGTTCCAGGGCTTTCTGGATTTCGTCTTCGACGCCATACAGGTCGAAGATCGGCCGCTCGCCGGGGTAGTGTTCCAGGCGATCGGCGATTTCTGGCATCAACTCGGCAACAAATTGCGTAGTACGCTGGAAGGTTTCCCGCGAGTCGATGCGAATTTTCTCGATCTTCGGGCTGACCAGGTCGCGCAGCGTGCGCAGCGCCAGGCCGAGGTCTTCATAGATGACGCTGGGCGCGCCGATGGTTTTGATCTGGGCGTCGATCTGGTCCCACAGGCGCCGCAGGTAGCGAATATCCATGAGAATTTCATCCGCGCCAGCGCCTTCTGCGGCGGTGCGCAGGATAAACCCACCCGCTTCCTTGATGCCCTCGGCGGCGACACAGTCGCTGACCACCTTCTTCAGGCGCTCGCGCTCGGCTTCATCTTCGATCTTCAGGGAAATGCCCACATGGGCAGTGCGTGGCATGTACACCAGGTAGCGCGAGGGAATCGACAGCTGGGTGGTCAAGCGGGCGCCCTTGGAACCGATAGGGTCCTTGGTGACTTGCACCACCAGGCTCTGCCCCTCGTGCACCAGGGCGCTGATGCTTTCCACCGCAGGGCCTTCGCGCAGGGAAATTTCCGAGGCATGGATAAACGCTGCACGGTCCAGGCCGATGTCGACGAAGGCCGCCTGCATGCCCGGCAATACGCGCACCACCTTGCCTTTGTAGATATTGCCGACGATCCCGCGTTTCTGGGTGCGTTCGACATGCACTTCTTGCAGAACACCGTTCTCTACCACCGCCACGCGCGATTCCATCGGCGTGATATTGATCAGAATCTCTTCACTCATGGCTGGGTCTCGTTCAGGCGTTTTCACAATAGTGACCGTTCGCTTAAGGCTTGGCGCTGGAGTACGGCGTTCAGCACACGGTAAGGTTTTGCCAACAGGGTATGCCGAATTGGGCGAGCAGTTGCGCGGTTTCGCAGACTGGCAGGCCCACCACGGCGGAATAACTGCCATTAAGCCCGGCCACAAACACCGAACCCAGCCCTTGGATAGCATAGCCGCCAGCCTTGTCCTGCGGTTCGCCACTGTGCCAGTAGGTGGTAGCCTCCTGCACAGAAACCTCGCGGAAACGTACACGGCTGCTGACACATCGGGTTTCACATTGCTGGCCGTCGGTCAGGGCAATGGCGGTAAGCACTTCATGCTCGCGGCCGGAAAGGGCCATCAGCATGGCCAGTGCATCGGCCTGATCCACCGGTTTGCCCAGGATCTGCCCGTCAACGATCACCGCCGTGTCGGCCCCTAGCACACAGGTGTTTGAGGTGTGGCCAAGCGCAACAAAACCCGCCGTCGCCTTGCCCCGCGCAAGGCGCTCGACATAGGCAACGGCAGGTTCGTTGTTGAGGGGCGTTTCATCAATAGCGGCGCTGACCAAGGTGAAGGGCACACCGATCTGGGCCAGCAGTTCACGTCGCCGCGGGGAGCCCGAGGCCAGATAAAGCGAATTCATTGCAGCCTCTCCCTGTGGGGTTCGATAACCAGGCAGAGCCTCGCAATCCATTCAATTGATTTTATAGCGGCGACGCAGCCCACGCAGGCCAAAACTGATCCAGGGCCACAACAAGGCACTGACCAGCGCCGGCAAGACCAGCGCCAGGGTCGGCTGGCGGTTGCCAGTCAACGCGCTGAGCCACAGTTGCACCAACTGCGCCAGGCCGAAGATCACCAGGATCACCAAACACTGCTGCCACATCGGGAACATGCGCAAGCGCTGTTGCAACGACAGCACCAGAAAGGTAATCAGGGTCAGGATCAACGCGTTCTGGCCCAGCAAGGTGCCATACAGCACATCTTCGGCCAACCCCAGGCACATCGCCGTGACCATGCCCACCTTGTGCGGCAGGTTCAATGACCAGAACGCCAGCAACAAGGCCAGCCAGAGCGGGCGCAGGATTTCCATGAACTGCGGCAGCGGCGAAACACTGAGCAGCAGGCCGATGGCGAAGGTCAGCCAGACGATCCAGCCATTGCGTGAATGAGTACCGGCCATTATTGCTCCCTCTGCCGTGTGGTGGCCGGAGCGGTGCTCGGCGTAGTGGCCGGGGGTTTGACTGCCGCTGGCTTAGCCGGGCGCGCGTTGTGCGCTGCCGGTTGAGCGGGCGTTGCCGCCGGCGCCGGGGCAGTTGTTGCCGCAGGTGCAGGCGGACCGACGAAAGCCGGTTTCGGCACCGTGGCCGGCACGATAGGCGCGGTACCATTCTGCTGGTCTTCCGCTTCCTGGGCCTGGGCGGCGTCGTTGGCGCGCTCTTCCGGGGTGCGGTTGTCGCTGAACACCAGCAGCAGGTAGCGGCTGCGGTTCAAAGCGGCAGTCGGTACCGCCCGAACGATAGCGAACGGCTGGCCGGAATCATGGATCACCTCTTTGACCGTCGCCACCGGATAACCCGCCGGGAAGCGCTGGCCCAGACCAGAGCTGACCAACAGGTCACCTTCCTTGATGTCAGCGGTGTCCGCCACATGGCGCAGCTCCAGGCGTTCCGGGTTGCCGGTGCCGCTGGCAATGGCGCGCAGGCCGTTACGGTTGACCTGTACCGGAATGCTGTGGGTCGTATCCGTCAGCAACAGCACCCGCGAGGTGTAGGGCATCAACTCGACCACCTGGCCCATCAGGCCACGGGCATCGAGCACCGGCTGGCCAAGCACCACACCGTCGCGCTCACCCTTGTTGATGATGATGCGGTGGGTAAAGGGGTTGGGGTCCATGCCGATCAGCTCGGCCACTTCGACCTTTTCGTTGACCAGCGCGGAAGAATTGAGCAACTCGCGCAGCCGAACGTTCTGCTCGGTGAGGGCCGCCAGCTTTTGCATGCGCCCCTGCAACAGCAGGTTTTCAGTCTTGAGTTTTTCGTTCTCGGCGACCAGTTCGGTGCGGCTGCCAAATTGGCTGGACACACCCTGGAATAGACGTTGCGGCAGGTCGGTGATCCAGTAGGTCTGCATCAACACCAGCGACATCTGGCTACGCACCGGCTTGAGCAGTGCAAAGCGGGCATCGACCACCATCAGCGCGACCGAAAGCACGGTCAGCACCAATAAGCGCACACCCAATGAGGGGCCTTTGGCGAAAAGCGGTTTAATAAGCCGCTCCTCCCAGGCAAATGTTCTCTTTATTCATACGGCATCAAACCGGCCTGGATGCAGATTGAAGAAGATAAACGCCAACAGGCAGCACTGCAAAGTGCTGCCTGCCGACGAAGCATGAACCATCCAGGCAATCTTATTCGCTGGAGAGCAGGTCCATGGTGTGTTTATCCATCATTTCCAGCGCACGACCACCGCCACGGGCAACACAGGTCAGCGGGTCTTCGGCGACGATCACCGGCAGGCCGGTTTCCTGGGCCAGCAACTTGTCGAGGTCGCGCAACAAGGCGCCACCACCGGTCAGTACTAGGCCACGCTCGGCGATATCGGAAGCCAGCTCCGGCGGCGATTGCTCCAGGGCGCTTTTCACGGCCTGAACGATGGTGGCCAGGGACTCCTGCAGAGCCTCCAGCACTTCATTGGAGTTCAGGGTGAAGGCACGTGGAACGCCTTCGGCCAGGTTGCGACCGCGCACATCGACTTCGCGCACTTCGCCGCCTGGGTAAGCGGTGCCGATTTCCTGCTTGATGCGCTCGGCGGTGGATTCGCCGATCAGGCTGCCGTAGTTACGACGCACATACGTGATGATCGCTTCGTCGAAACGGTCGCCGCCCACGCGTACGGATTCGGCATACACCACACCGTTCAGGGAAATCAGGGCGATTTCGGTGGTACCACCACCGATATCCACCACCATCGAACCGCGTGCTTCTTCAACCGGCAGGCCGGCACCGATCGCAGCGGCCATCGGCTCTTCGATCAGGAAGACTTCACGGGCACCGGCGCCAAGGGCCGATTCACGGATGGCGCGACGCTCAACCTGGGTGGACTTGCACGGAACGCAGATCAGCACGCGAGGGCTGGGCTGCAGAAAACTGTTTTCGTGAACTTTGTTGATGAAGTACTGCAGCATCTTTTCGCAGACGCTGAAATCGGCGATCACGCCATCCTTCATCGGACGAATGGCAGCAATATTGCCTGGTGTACGGCCGAGCATGCGCTTGGCCTCGGTGCCAACGGCAACGACACTTTTCTGATTACCATGGGTCCGAATGGCCACAACCGATGGCTCATTCAGAACGATACCGCGCTCGCGCACGTAAATAAGGGTGTTGGCAGTGCCCAGGTCAATGGAGAGATCGCTGGAAAACATGCCACGCAGTTTCTTGAACATGGGGAAAGGACCCTAGGCAACGCGTGGGTAAAAAAGTGCGGCAAACTCTAACAACGACAGGGATTTTGGGCAAGGCGCCAATGTGCTAAATTGGCCGACTTTCTGTGCACCAACCCCCACAATCGCGGCCTTATGACCGTAGAAATGCGGTAGTGTTCCGACAATCTAACACACGGACGCCCTCCGTTCTGTTTTCC
Organism: Pseudomonas sp. MF6394; assembly: GCF_002018845.1. NCBI lineage: Bacteria > Pseudomonadati > Pseudomonadota > Gammaproteobacteria > Pseudomonadales > Pseudomonadaceae > Pseudomonas > Pseudomonas sp. MF6394. Next base: position 243,488 of record NZ_MVOJ01000002.1, on the reverse strand, counting down.
ACTGGAGAATCCCATGGCGCTTGAACGCTCCGACGTGGAAAAAATCGCACATTTGGCCTCGCTTGGCCTTAATGATGCCGATCTTCCACAGACCACCGCAGCCCTGAACAGCATTCTCGGGCTGGTCGACCAAATGCAAGCCGTGAATACCGACGGCATCGAGCCCCTGGCTCACCCACTGGAAGCCAGCCAGCGCCTGCGCGCAGACGTCGTGACCGAACGCAATAATCGCGAGGCCTACCAGTCCATCGCGCCAGCGGTCGAAAACGGCCTGTACCTGGTTCCGAAAGTCATCGACTAAAGGGAAAGAGCCTTTCATGCATCACATGACTCTGGCCGAGATCGCCCGCGGTCTCGCCGACAAATCGTTTTCCAGCGAAGAGCTGACCCAGACCTTGCTGGCGCGTATCGCCGCGCTCGATCCGAAGGTCAACAGCTTCATCAGCCTCACCGAGGAGCTGGCCCTGAGCCAGGCCAAGGCCGCCGACGCCCGTCGCGCCAACGGTGAGAACGGCGCGCTGCTTGGCGCACCGATCGCCCACAAGGACCTGTTCTGCACCCAGGGCATTCGCACCAGCTGCGGCTCGAAGATGCTCGACAACTTCAAGGCGCCCTACGACGCCACTGTGGTCGCCAAGCTGGCCGCTGCCGGGGCCGTGACCCTGGGCAAGACCAACATGGACGAATTCGCCATGGGGTCGGCCAACGAGTCGAGCTACTACGGCGCGGTGAAAAACCCGTGGAACCTGGAACACGTACCGGGTGGTTCCTCCGGTGGTTCGGCTGCGGCCGTGGCTGCGCGCTTCCTGCCCGCCGCTACCGCCACCGACACCGGCGGTTCGATCCGCCAGCCAGCGGCCTTCACCAACCTCACCGGCCTGAAGCCGACCTACGGTCGTGTGTCTCGCTGGGGCATGATTGCCTATGCGTCCAGCCTCGATCAGGGCGGCCCCTTGGCACGCACCGCTGAAGACTGCGCAATATTGTTACAAGGCATGGCAGGCTTCGATAAACAGGACTCCACCAGCATCGACGAGCCCGTGCCGGACTACAGCGCCAGCCTGAACACCTCGATCAAGGGCCTGCGCATCGGCGTGCCGAAGGAATACTTCAGCGCCGGCCTCGACCCGCGTATCGCCGATCTGGTGCAAAACAGCATCAAAGAGCTGGAAAAACTTGGCGCCTTGATCAAGGAAATCAGCCTGCCGAACAACCAGCATGCGATTCCCGCCTACTACGTGATCGCGCCAGCAGAGGCGTCTTCCAACCTGTCGCGTTTCGACGGCGTGCGCTTCGGCTATCGCTGCGAAAACCCGAAAGACCTCACCGACCTGTACAAACGCTCCCGTGGCGAAGGCTTCGGCAGTGAAGTGCAGCGCCGGATCATGGTCGGCGCCTACGCCCTGTCGGCCGGCTACTACGACGCGTACTACCTCAAGGCGCAAAAAATCCGTCGCCTGATCAAGAACGACTTCATGGCCGCCTTTGAAGAAGTCGATGTGATCCTCGGCCCGACCGCGCCGAACCTGGCGTGGAAGATCGGCGCCAAGACCGGCGACCCGATCGCCGAGTACCTGGAAGACCTCTACACCATCACCGCCAACCTCGCGGGCTTGCCGGGCTTGTCCATGCCCGCAGGTTTCGTCGATGGCCTGCCGGTGGGCGTGCAATTGCTCGCCCCGTACTTCCAGGAAGGCCGCCTGCTCAATGTGGCGCACCAGTACCAGTTGAACACCGACTGGCACACCCGCACCCCTACCGGCTTCTGAGGAGAACACTATGCAATGGGAAGTTGTGATCGGGCTGGAGATTCATACCCAGCTCGCCACCCAATCGAAGATTTTCTCCGGTAGCGCCACCACGTTCGGCTCTGAGCCCAATACCCAGGCCAGCCTGGTAGACCTGGGCATGCCCGGCGTGCTGCCGGTGCTGAACCAGGAAGCGGTGCGCATGGCGGTGATGTTCGGCCTGGCGATTGACGCCGAGATCGGCCAGCACAACGTGTTTGCGCGCAAGAACTACTTCTACCCGGACCTGCCCAAGGGCTACCAGATCAGCCAGATGGAACTGCCGATTGTCGGCAAGGGCCACCTGGACATTCCCCTGGAAGACGGCACCATCAAGCGTGTCGGCGTCACCCGTGCGCACCTGGAAGAAGACGCCGGCAAAAGCCTGCACGAAGAATTCCCGGGCGCCACCGGTATCGACCTGAACCGTGCCGGCACGCCGCTGCTGGAGATCGTGTCCGAGCCGGACATGCGCAGTGCCAAGGAAGCCGTGGCCTACGTCAAGACCATCCACGCGCTGGTGCGCTACCTGGGCATCTGCGACGGCAACATGGCCGAAGGCTCGCTGCGTTGCGACTGCAACGTGTCGATCCGCCCCAAGGGCCAGGTCGAGTTCGGCACCCGCTGCGAGATCAAGAACGTCAACTCGTTCCGCTTCATCGAGAAGGCGATCAACAGCGAAGTGCGTCGCCAGATCGAGCTGATCGAAGACGGCGGCAAGGTGATCCAGCAAACGCGCCTGTACGACCCGAACAAAGACGAAACCCGCGCCATGCGCAGCAAAGAGGAAGCCAACGACTACCGTTACTTCCCCGACCCGGACCTCTTGCCGGTGGTACTGGAGGACTCGTTCCTCAATGACATCCGCGCCACCCTGCCGGAATTGCCGCAGCAAAAACGCGAGCGCTTCCAGGAGCAGTTCGGCCTGTCCGTCTACGATGCCAGCGTGCTGGCCTCCAGCCGCGAACAAGCCAACTACTTCGAAAAAGTCGTGAGCATTGCTGGCGACGCCAAGCTGGCGGCCAACTGGGTGATGGTCGAGCTGGGCAGCCTGTTGAACAAACAAGGCCTGGAAATCGACGAAGCGCCGGTCACCGCCGAGCAACTGGGTGGCATGCTGCTGCGCATCAAAGACAACACCATCTCCGGCAAAATCGCCAAGACCGTGTTCGAAGCGATGGCCGCCGGTGAAGGCAATGCCGACGAGATCATCGAGAAGCGTGGCCTCAAGCAAGTCACCGACAGCGGCGCCATCTCGGCCGTACTCGATGAAATGCTCGCGGCCAATGCCGAGCAGGTCGAGCAATACCGCGCGGCAGACGAAGCCAAGCGCGGCAAGATGTTCGGCTTCTTTGTCGGCCAGGCGATGAAAGCCTCCAAGGGCAAAGCCAACCCGCAACAGGTGAACGAACTGCTCAAAAGCAAGCTCGAAGGCTGATTGCAGTGAAATGGTTGGAGCAGAATCCAAATTCTGGCTCTAACTCCTGTGGGAGCGGGCTTGCTCGCGAAAGCGGACTGACAGCCAACATATATGTTGAGTGTTCTACCGCATTCGCGAACAAGCCCGCTCCCACATTTGCTACCGGGGCATATCTGAAATGAAGCGTCTACTCGGCCTCCTGGCCTTGTCCTCCCTGCTGGCCGGTTGCGCCAGCGGCCTCATCGACCCCAACGGCTACGACGAAACCGGCACCGCGTCCTATTACGGCGCCAAGCACCATGGCAAGAGAACTGCCAGCGGTGAACCTTTCAACCAGAACGCCTTGACCGCCGCCCATCGGCGCCTGCCCTTCGGCACCCAGGTCAAGGTGACCAACCTCGACAACAACCGTTCTGTCGTGGTGCGTATCACTGATCGCGGCCCGCATACCCGTGGCCGCCTGATCGACCTTTCACGCAAGGCTGCCGAGCAACTGCGCATGCTGAGCAGCGGCACCGCGCGGGTTCGCGTGCAAGCCCTGAACAACTGATCGAGGCAGCCTTGAGCATTTTCGGATTGAACGCCCTATCGCCCTGGAGCCTGCTCGAACTGGTGGGCGGCCTGATCTTGCTGATCGTCGGCGCTGAAGTCCTGGTGCGCGCTGCGGTGCGCCTGGCGGCCAGCCTCAAGGTGCGGCCACTGATCATCGGCTTGAGCATCGTCGCCTTCGGCAGCAGTGCGCCGCAGATGACCGTGAGCCTGCAGGCCACGCTGGCTGGCAACACGGACATTGCCGTAGGCAGCGTCATCGGCAGCAGCATCTTCAATATCCTCGTGACCCTGGGCTTGTCCGCACTGATCATTCCACTGCGAGTCTCGCGGCAGCTGGTGCGCGTGGATATCCCGGTGATGATCGTCGCCGGCCTGCTGGTGTTTATCCTGGCCGCCAATGAAATGCTGACGCCCTTCGATGGCGCCGTGCTGCTGGTGGCGCTGCTGGCTTACCTGGGCGTATTGCATTACCAGACACGCCATTCCCGCCGCCCGCGCACCCTCGACACCGTGGCCAAGGCGCCGTGGCTGAGCAGTGTGCTGCTGATGCTCGGCGGTTTGCTGGTGTTGGTGCTGGCCGGGCATTTGTTGCTCGGCGCAGCGGTGGAGGTGGCGGGCGACCTGGGCCTGTCGGAGCGCGTCATCGGCCTCACGCTGATCGGCGTCGGCACCTCGCTGCCGTGCCTGGCCACGTCGCTGATCGCCGCCTTGCGTGGCGAACGCGAGATCGCCGTGGGCAACGTGATCGGCAGCAACCTGTTCAACCTGCTCGGCGTGCTGGGTTTTACCGCCCTGGTGGCGCCGACGCCGCTGTCGGTCTCGCCCAACGCCCTGGATTTCGATTTACCGGTGATGCTCGGCGCCATCACCCTGTGCCTGCCGGTGTTCTATACAGGCTACCGGGTAACGCGCATCGAAGGGCTGGTGCTGCTGGGGCTGTACCTGGCTTACGGCCTGCACGTGATGGCCTTCACCACTGGCATGCCGCTGGCCAACAAACTTGAACAATTGATGCTGTATTACGTCCTGCCGGCGTTAGGGGTTCTGCTGTTATTCACCTCACTGCGCGCCTGGCACCGCCAACACAAGAGGGAATCGCAATGACCGATCAGAAAAAGCCCGGGGTTGAAGTGCGTCGCCAGGTCATGGGCGATGTATTCGTCGACCGCGCCCTGGGCAATGCAACGGCGTTCACCCAACCGCTGCAGGACTTCGTCAATGAGCACGCGTGGGGCAGCGTCTGGAACCGCGAAGGTTTGCCGCTCAAGACCCGCAGCCTGATCACCCTCGCCGCCCTCACCGCTCTCAAGTGCCCGCAGGAACTCAAGGGCCATGTGCGCGGTGCGCTGAATAATGGCTGTACGGTTGAGGAGATTCGCGAAGCGCTGCTGCATTGCGCGGTGTATGCCGGGGTGCCGGCGGCGATTGATGCGTTTCGCGCGGCGCAGGAAGTGATTGAGGCGTATCAGGCGGATCAGCAGTGACTGCCCGATCGCCTTCGCGAGCAAGCCCGCTCCCACAGTTGTACGAGCTTCAACATGAGAATGCGGTCGAATGTGGGAGCGGGCTTGCTCGCGAATGGCCCTGAAGACCGCGCAAAACTTAGATCCAACCACCCGCCTGCAACACAAAAATCCCGATATTCGTGGTCACCGCCGCCATCAGCGTGGTGATCACGATAATCGCGGCCGCCAACTCATGATTACCCTCCGCCGCCCTGGCCATCACAAAGCTTGCGGCGGCGGTCGGCGCGCCGAAATACAGGAACAGAATCCCCAACTCCGGCCCACGGAACCCCAACAACCAGGCGCCCAGGGTCGCGATCACCGGTAGCCAGATCATCTTCATCAGGCTCGCGCTCAAGGCCATGTTGCCGCTCTTGCGCAGCGCGGCCATGGACAAGGTGCCACCGATGCAAATCAACGCCAGCGGCAGCGTGGTATCGGACAGGTACTGCAAGGATTTCTCAAGCCAACCGGGCACGCCGATCTGGAAGTACGCGAACGGCGTGGCGACGATCACGCTGATAATCAGCGGGTTGGCCATTACGCTTTTGAAGATACTCCACGGGTCGGACTTGATCACCGGGCTATACACCGCCAGCACAATGGTCGACAGCGTGTTGTAAAAGAGGATCACCAACGCGGCGAGGATCGCGCCCAGGGAGATGCCGTAGTCGCCGTACATACTGGCTGCCAGCGCCAGGCCGATGACCCCGTTGTTGCCACGAAACGCGCCCTGGGCGTAAATGCCTCGGTCTTCGCGCTTGCAACGAAAGATCGCCCAGCCCCAGGCCATGGCAAAGCTCACCAAGGTGGCGACGCAAAAGTAGATCAGCAGCCCCGGTTTGAGCGCCGAGTGCAGGTCGGCATGCAGAATGCCCAGGAACAGCAGCGCCGGCATGGCAACGTTGAACACCAGGGACGATGCGGTGTGGATAAAGTTGTCGTTGATCCAATTGATGCGCTTTAGAAACACGCCCAGGAACAGCATGGCAAACACCGGCGCGGTGATGGTGAGGGTGGTGAGGAAGATTGCCAGCATGCCGGGGAGAACCTTGGTGGGCGTCGTTAGTTGGCTAATGATAAGCCATAGAGCCTGTGGCGTCTGGTAGGGCGCCTTCGCGAGCAAGCCCGCTCCCACATTTAGTCGCATTCCAAAGGTAGAACTCGGTCAAATGTGGGAGCGGGCTTGCTCGCGAAGGCAGCGACTCGGTCTCAGGTAATGGGCGCCGGGTTGAACAGCGTGATGTCGTTATGCAGCTTATGCCGCTCTGCCCAGGTCTGCTTCTTGCCGCTGGCCACATCCAGATAGAAGTGGAACAGCTCCCAGCCCAACTCCTCGATACTCGCGCGCCCCGTGGCAATGCGCCCGGCGTCGATATCGATCAGGTCCGGCCAACGCTGGGCCAGCTCGGTGCGGGTCGAAACCTTCACCACCGGCGCCATCGCCAGCCCGTACGGCGTGCCGCGCCCGGTGGTGAACACGTGCAGGTTCATCCCCGCCGCCAGTTGCAAGGTGCCGCAGACAAAATCACTGGCCGGTGTGGCGCAGAAGATCAGGCCCTTTTGCTTGAAGCGCTCGCCAGGGCCAAGTACACCGGTGATCGCACTGCTGCCGGATTTGACGATGGAGCCCAACGACTTCTCGACAATATTCGACAGCCCGCCCTTCTTGTTACCCGGCGTGGTATTGGCGCTTCGGTCCGCCTCGCCCTTGGCCAGGTAACGGTCGTACCAGTCCATTTCCCTGACCAGCTCGCGGGCAACGTCTTCGTTTTGCGCGCGTGAAGTCAGCAGGTAAATCGCATCGCGCACTTCCGTCACTTCGGAAAACATCACCGTCGCGCCGGCGCGCAGCAACAGGTCCGAGGCATACCCCAGCGCCGGGTTGGCAGTGATGCCGGAAAACGCATCGCTGCCGCCGCACTGCATGCCCAGGATCAACTCGGAGGCCGGCACGGTTTCGCGGCGGCGCTGGTCGAGTTTCTTCAAGCGCACGTCGGCCAAGGCCATGATCTGCTCGATCCTTTCGGTAAAGCCGTGGCTGGAGTCCTGCAGGCGATACAACCACGGCTCGCTCAGGTCCACGGAGCTGTCGTTGTCGTGCATCACCTGGCCGGCCTGGAGCTTTTCGCAGCCCAGGCTGATCACCAAGGCTTCGCCGCCCAGGTTGGGGTTGCGCGCCAGGTTGCGCACGGTGCGGATGGGGATGTAGGCATCCGTCGCCGTAATTGCCACGCCGCAGCCGTAGCTGTGGGTCAGCGCCACCACGTCATCGACATGCGGGTAGTTGGGCAGCAACTCGTCCTTGATGCGCTTGACCGCATGGTCCAGCACGCCCGTGACGCATTGCACGGTGGTGGTAATGCCGAGGATATTGCGCGTGCCCACGGTGCCGTCCGCATTGCGATAGCCCTCGAAGGTAAACCCCTCCAGGGGTGCCTGGGTTTCAGGCACCTCGGTGGACAGCGGCAAGCTGTCCAGCGGTGGTGCGGTGGGCATGCGCAACTGGTCCTCCTGCACCCAACTGCCGCGCGGAATCGGTGCCAGGGCATAACCGATGGTCTGGCCGTAGCGAATAATCTGGCCGCCCTCGGGGATGTCTTCCAGCGTCACCTTGTGGCTCTGCGGGATGAAATCCACGGTGACCAGGCCGTCGGGAAACTCGGTACCGGCGGGTACCCCTTGATCGTTCACCACGATCACCACATTGTCGCGCTCGTGCAAACGGATCGAGCGCGGCGAGTCGGCATGTTCAATCAACTGCATCACACGAACCTCAGGAATGCGCTTGAGAAAGGTTGGTCAACTCAGGGCCCTGTCTAGGCGGCTCCTTGAGCACCACGCGCTTGATCGGGCCGACAATCACCAGGTAACTGAACACCGCCACCAGCGCGTTGGCGCCAACGAACACCAGCGCCCATTTGAACGAGCCGGTGGTGCTGATGATGTAGCCAATCACAATCGGCGTGGTGATCGACGCCAGGTTACCGAAGGTGTTGAACAAGCCGCCACTGAGCCCGGCGATTTGTTTCGGTGAGGTGTCGGACACCACCGCCCAACCCAGTGCGCCAACGCCTTTGCCGAAGAAGGCCAAGGCCATGAAGCCCACCACCATCCATTCGATGTCTACGTAATTGCAGGCCACGATGCTGCTGGAAATCAGCAGGCCACCAATGATCGGCGCCTTGCGCGCGAAGGTCAGCGAGTGGCCTTTGCGCAGCAGGTAGTCGGAAATCACCCCACCGAGCACCCCGCCGATAAAGCCGCAGATCGCCGGTAACGAAGCAATGAAACCAGCCTTGAGGATGGTCATGCCACGCTCCTGCACCAGGTACACCGGAAACCAGGTCAGGAAGAAGTAGGTGATGCCGTTGATGCAGTACTGGCCCAGGTAGACGCCGAGCATCATGCGGTTGGTCAGGAGCTGACGGATGTAATCCCACTTCGGCCCGTCGGTTTTCTTACCCTTGCCCTTGTCCTGATCCATATCGACCATCGCGCCATTGGCGGCGATGTGATTGAACTCGGCCTCGTTGATCATCGGATGCTGGCGCGGGCTGTGGATAACTTTCAGCCAGATCAGCGAGAACACAATGCCGATCACGCCCATCACGATAAACACGTGCTGCCAGCCGAAGCGATAGACGATCCAGCCCATCAACGGCGCGAACAACACCGTGGCGAAGTACTGGGCCGAGTTGAAGATGGCCGACGCAGTGCCGCGTTCAGCCGTAGGAAACCACGCCGCAACAATACGGGCATTTCCCGGAAACGACGGCGCCTCGGCCAAGCCCACCATGAAGCGCAGCATAAACAGCGCGACTACTGCAGTGGAGACGCCAAACTCACCGACATAGCCTTGCAGCACGGTGAACAGCGACCAGGTGAAGATGCTCAAGGCATAGACTTTTTTCGAGCCGAAACGATCGAGCAGCCAGCCACCGGGAATTTGCCCGGCCACGTAGGCCCAACCGAACGCAGAGAAGATATAACCGAGGGTGACCGCGTCGATACCGAGGTCTTTTTGCAGGCTGGAGCCGGCGATAGCGATGGTGGCCCGGTCGGCATAGTTGATCGTGGTCACTAGGAACAGCATGAGCAGGATCAAATAGCGGACGTGGGTCGGCTTGGTCGCTTGCATGTAGAAGTACTCCCACTAATTATTTTTTTTGCGGGTAATGATTTTTTGTTTTCCTGTGGGAGCCGGGCTTGCCCGCGATGCAGGCACCTCGGTGTGTCAGCGAGACCGAGGTGATGCTATCGCAGGCAAGCCAGCTCCCACATAAAGCCGGTGCCACAGGGTGCTGCGTGTTACGAACCGATGTAGCTGGTCTTCACCACGGTGTAGAACTCTTGCGCATAGCGACCCTGCTCACGCGAACCGTAGGATGACCCCTTACGGCCACCAAATGGAACGTGGTAGTCCACCCCCGCCGTCGGCAGGTTGACCATCACCATCCCAGCCTGGGAGTGGCGCTTGAAGTGGTTGGCATATTTGAGCGAGGTGGTGGCGATGCCCGCCGACAAGCCGAACTCAGTGTCGTTGGCCATGGCCAGCGCCGCCTCGTAGTCGGCCACGCGCACCACGTTGGCCACCGGGCCGAAGATCTCTTCACGGCTGATGCGCATCGCCGCTTCACTGTCGGCAAACAGTGTCGGCGCCAGGTAATAGCCTTCGGTGTCGCAGGTGACCAGGCCGCCACCGCTCACCAGCCGGGCGCCTTCGCTCTGGCCGATGTCGATGTATTTCATGTCCTGATCCAACTGGGCCTGGGACACCACCGGGCCAATGTCGGTACCACTATGCAAAGCGTGGCCGACCTTGATCGACTTCATGCGCTCGGCCATGGCGGCGACAAACTGATCGTGGATCCCAGCAGTAACAATCAGGCGGCTCGACGCGGTGCAACGCTGCCCGGTGGAGTAAAACGCACTCTGTACCGACAGCTCGACAGCCTGTTTGAGGTCGGCATCGTCGAGAATGATCTGCGGGTTCTTGCCGCCCATTTCCAACTGCACCTTGGCCTGGCGCGATACACAGCTGACGGCAATCTGACGCCCAACGCCCACAGACCCGGTGAAACTGATGCCATCGACTTTCGGGCTGTTGACCAGCACGTCGCCGACCACACGGCCACTGCCCATCACCAGGTTGAACACACCGGCAGGGAAGCCCGCGCGGGAGATGATTTCCGCCAAGGCCCAGGCACAGCCCGGCACCAGTTCGGCAGGCTTGATCACCACGCAGTTGCCGTAGGCCAGGGCCGGGGCGATTTTCCACGCGGGGATGGCAATCGGGAAGTTCCACGGGGTGATCAGGCCCACCACACCGAGGGCTTCGCGGGTCACTTCAACGTTGACGCCCGGGCGCACCGACGGCACGTAATCGCCCGACAGGCGCAGGCACTCACCGGCGAAGAATTTGAAGATATTGCCGGCGCGAGTCACTTCGCCAATGGCTTCTGGCAGGGTCTTGCCCTCTTCGCGGGCCAGCAGGGTGCCGAGTTCTTCACGACGGGCGAGAATCTCGCTGCCGACTTTGTCCAGCGCATCGTGACGCGCCTGGATACCGGAGGTGGACCACGCCGGGAACGCGGCGCGGGCAGCATCGATGGCCGCGTTGACTTGGGCCACGTCTGCTTTGGCATATTCGCCAATGGCGTCGGACACATCCGACGGGTTGATGTTGGTGCAGTAGTCGGCGCCGGTTACCCACTCACCATTGATGTAGTTTTCAAAACGCTTTGCTTGGGACACGAATCTTCTCCTGACGCAAAAGGCCGCTGATTGCTCAGCGGCCTTGTGGATAATTTATTGCGCGCCTTGCTTGTCGATCAGCGCGGCGAGGGCTTCATACTCTTCCGGCAGCAGGTCGGTCAGTGGCGTGCGCACGGGGCCGGCGTCATAACCGACGATTTTCGCACCGGCCTTGACGATGCTCACCGCGTAACCGGCCTTGCGGTTACGGATATCCAGGTACGGCAGGAAGAAGTCGTCGATGATCTTGCCGACGGTGGCGTGATCTTCGCGGGCAATGGCGTGGTAGAAATCCATCGCCGTCTTGGGGATGAAGTTGAACACCGCCGAGGAGTACACCGGCACGCCCAAGGCCTTGTAGGCCGCGGCGTAAACCTCAGCAGTCGGTAAGCCACCGAGGTAGCTGAAACGGTCGCCCAGGCGACGGCGGATCGACACCATCAACTCGATATCACCCAAGCCATCCTTGTAGCCGATCAGGTTCGGGCAGCGCTCGGCCAGTTGCTCCAGCAACGGTGCGGTCAGGCGGCAGACATTGCGGTTGTACACCACCACGCCGATCTTGACCGATTTGCACACGGCCTCAACGTGGGCGGCAACCCCGTCCTGGCTGGCTTCGGTGAGGTAGTGCGGCAGCAGCAGCAACCCTTTGGCGCCGAGGCGTTCGGCCTCTTGAGCGTACTCGATGGCCTGGCGGGTGGCACCGCCTACACCGGCCAGGATCGGCACGCTGGACGCGCAGGTATCCACGGCGGTTTTCACCACCTGGGAATATTCGCTGGCCGCCAGGGAGAAAAACTCACCTGTGCCACCCGCGGCGAACAAGGCGCTGGCGCCATATGGGGCCAGCCATTCCAGGCGCTTGATGTAACCCGCCTGGTGGAAATCACCCTGGGCGTTGAAATCGGTCACCGGGAAAGACAGCAGACCGTGAGAGAGGATGGACTTCAGTTCTTGTGGATTCATTATTCGAACACCCTGGGCGAAGACTTTCTTACGAAAGGTTGTTGTTGGTTTTGGCGATGTCGTACGTCATCGTACAACTATAAATAAATTCGTCAACTGCAATTCATCCGGCGTAATACGGCGAAGGCTTAAGACGCGGCTCTTGACGTAGGAAATTTCTCACCTATGATTCAGGTAGCTGTATATACATACAGCTATCACGGAAGATTCCTACGACATAGCAAGGAGCTAACATGTCAGGTCTTGAACTCGCAGCACCCGAAAAAACCCCGCCTACCCTGCGCTTCGAAGGCGGTGAACACACCGCCATCGGCGATGACACCCTGCTTCGCTTCAGCAAGGACGCCCCGGCCATCCCTGCGCGCCAAGTCGAACTGCACCTGCCCAACGGGCTCGCACTCACCTATGGCCAAGTGATCGCCCTGGGCGGCGACTTCTATGGCATCCCCGGCCAACCGATCAGCGATGGCAACTCCCCGGCCGAGCGCGTGCAACGCTTCACCGCCGCTTTCAACTCTCTCGCCGTGCTGCCCGCTTCACGGCAAGAAGCGCAGAAGATCCTGGCGGTGATGCAAAAGGAGATCAACGCCGTCAACCAGGCGATCAAGGAAGGCAAACAGCCGCACGAAGCCTATGACGCCCTTGGTGATACGTTGTCCGAGGAGTGGAACCGCATCACCGGCGGCGGCAGCGCTGTTTCGGCCCTCGTGCCGCTGGGCCGCTACCTGAAACTGGCAGCGGACAACGCCGACCACTTCGGTGAGTGGGCCTTGTCGGCCTACATGGCCGGCCATACGGCAGCACTGCAACAGGCAGTGGTGGCCCACCAGACTGGCACCGACCAGGCCCTGGAATTGGCCTACGCCATGAACAGCTTTGCCGATCACTTTTTGACCGACCTGTTTTCCGCCGGCCACCTGCGGGTACCGCGCAAACAACTGGCGGCAGTGGTGACGCCAGGAGAACTCGGCTCGCTGATCAGCCGCTTCATGCACGATGAAGACAGTAAATTCGGGCTCAAGGTGCGCAATGCCATGGGCGCTCAGTGGCATGCCTACGGCGACAAGCGCTACTTCGACAGCATCGACGCCGACAATCGCCTGCAGGTCAAAGGGGCCGTACAGGCCTCGGCCGATGAGATCTTCGAAACCTTCATCAGCGGCATCGCGCCCTCCCCGGCTGAGTTCAAGGCACCGCTGTATGTACCCGACCTGAACGCCGCACAAAACCCGGCGAATAACTTCTCGCCGCTGTTCAAGATGGAGGGGGACAAGGTACTGCGGCGCAAGGACGTCAACGATTTGAACGACAAGCACTGGACCAATGATTGGTGGGGATGGAGTACGTACTTGCTGCTTAAGGACTACAAGCCTAATCAACCCGCCAGCTAAATAGACGCGGTACTCCAGATAATGGAGATCAACTGTGTGTGGCTTGCCTGCTCCCACAGCTGACCGCGCCCGGCCACACACTCCACGATGCGAAGCGAGCCGCTCTTGATCTGCTTTTGATCTTAAGCGCCCCGTCAAACCACGCTGGCCGGAATTCGACAGGGATTTGGGGGGTAAACCGGCAGGGATGCCGGTTTAGCCGCCCCGCGCCATGGATGGCGCGTGGCGGCGGCCCCCCAAATCACTGGCGGATTACGGGCACACCGAGCCTAGGCGAGGTGCCGAGTGGTGGGGCAAGAGCCCTTTGGTTACTTTGGGGCTTTTCCAAAGTGACCCGCCGTCAGGGCGGAACCCTAAGTGGCCGTTACCTAAACAACGGATATGTACCCGGTCCAACTGTGTTGACTGTTAGGCCGCCTTCGCGAGCAAGCCCGCTCCCACAGTAGGATCGTTGGGGTGTCAGGTAGATAGCCGCCGGTTGGCAGGCCGCCATCGCAGGCAAGCCAGCTCCCACATGGGCAAACCTCAGCCCCGCTGCGCCTCTGCCTCTTCATGGGCATGACGCAGCCGCTCACGGCTGTTGGTCAAATGCAGGCGCATGGCCGCACGTGCCGCATCCGAATCCTGGCGGGCAATCGCCTCATAGATTTCTTCGTGTTCGCGGCTCAAGCGGCTCATGTAGTGCTGTTGATCATCATGAGCCAGGCGCGCCGAATTCAGGCGGGTACGCGGAATGATGCTGGTGCCCAGGTGGGTCATGATGTCGGTGAAGTAGCGGTTACCGGTAGACAGTGCAATTTCCAGATGAAAGGCAAAATCCGACGCCACCGCATCGCCAGCGTGGGCCGCACTTTCATTCAAGGCATCGAGGGCCGCACGCATGGCCGCCAACTGCTCATCGCTGCGACGCAAGGCCGCAAGGCCCGCAGACTCCACTTCCAGGCTGATACGCAACTCCAGAATCGCCAGCACATCACGCAAGGTCACCACGGTGGCCGGGTCTATGCGGAAACCGCTGGGGCTTGGCGTGTCCAGCACGAAGGTGCCGATACCGTGGCGAGTCTCGACCTGCCCTGCCGCCTGCAACCGCGAGATGGCTTCGCGCACCACCGTACGGCTGACGCCATGGGCGTCCATGATCGCCGACTCTGTGGGCAACTTGTCGCCGCGTTTGAGCTGGCCATCGCGGATCTGCTCGGACAACACCGTGACCAATTCCTGGGCAAGGCTGCGGCGCTTGCGGGGAAGACGTGGGGCGGCGCTGGCGTTTTCCATGATGAACCATCTTTCTCGACGAACTAAAGACCGCATCATAGCCCATGGTGGTTGTACGATCACCGTTCTGGCGCGACTTTCATCCATATCCTTCACGCAAAAAAAATGCCCCGACAGCTGTCGAGGCATTTTTCAGATGGGTTTGTAAGCGAAATCCGCCTACTTCACCACTTTCAAGCTTGGCCGACCGCTAGGGCGCGGCGGCTCGGCATCCGGTGGCGGTACATCATCACCGTCTTCGCCTTCGATCGTTTCGTCATCCTCTAAAGGCGACTCCAGATCGAACACCATGCCCTGGCCATTTTCCCGAGCGTAGATCCCGAGGATGGCACCGATGGGCACGAACAGCGTATGGGGCACACCGCCGAAACGCCCTTCGAAGCTCACCGCTTCGTTGTCCATGTGCAGGTGGCGCACGGCACTGGGCGATACGTTCAGCACAATTTGCCCGTCACTGGCAAAACCCTGGGGTACCTGAACCGCAGGAAATTCGGAATTGACCAGCATGTGCGGGGTGCAATCGTTGTCCACAATCCACTCATAGAGCGCGCGGACCAGGTAAGGTCGACTGGAGTTCATCAACGGCTCCTTAAGCCTTAGCGCATATCGCGTTCGGCGCCAGACAGACTCGCCTGGAAAGCCTCACGCGCAAACTGGCGCTCCATGTAATCAAGCAACGGCTTGGCCGGCCGTGGCAGTTCAATGCCCAGAATCGGCAAGCGCCAGAGTATGGGTAATAGGCAGCAATCCACCAAGCTTTGTTCCTCACTGAGGAAAAAAGGTTTATCGGCGAACAACGGCGAAACGCCGGTCAGGCTCTCGCGCAATTCCTTGCGCGCCTGCACACGAGCGGCTTCTTTGGAACGCGAATCCAGGATCACATCCACCAACCCGCACCAGTCACGCTGGATCCGATGGATCAGCAGGCGGCTGTTGGCACGCGCCACCGGGTACACCGGCAGCAAAGGCGGATGAGGGTAACGCTCATCCAGGTATTCCATCACCACGGTCGACTCCCACAACGCCAGGTCACGATCGACCAGGGTGGGCAAGCTGCCGTAAGGGTTCACTTCGATCAGCTTCGGCGGCTGACGGCCCGCCTCCACACTGATGATCTCGGCGCTGACACCCTTCTCTGCGAGCACGATGCGTACTCGGTGGGAATAGTGGTCGGCGGGGTCGGAGTAACAGGCCAACCGGTTGGTCACGCCCATGGCGGTCCTCCTCGCTTGTTGAAATTATCGAAAGCTCAAAAACGAGCGCGCCCAGAAAGCATCCCTGTAACGACCGGTTCAAACCGGCGCTACGTGTTCAGAGATGCCGCTGGGCGCGCAAGATTAACAGCAATTGCTTACGGTTGGATCAATGCACATCCTTCCAGTATTCACGCTTGAGCAAATAAGCGAATACGAAGAAGAAAGCCAGGTACAGCAAGACGTAGGTACCAATGCGCTGATGCTGCAGTTTGACCGGGTTGGCCGAGTAGGCCAGGAAGGTCACCAGGTTCTTGACCTTCTCGTCGAACTGCTCTTCGTTCAGCGTACCGGTCTTGGGCACGATGGTCAGTTGATCGCACGCTTCATGGGTCAGCGGCGTGCCGGTCAACGGATCATATTGCTTCTTGCCGTTTTCAACGACCTGAACCTGCTTGCATCCTACCACTTGGCGCCCCTGCAGGCCGACCAGAACGTTCGGCATGCCGACGTTCGGGAAGACTTTGTTGTTCACGCCATAGGGGCGCGCAGGGTCTTCGTAGAAGGACTTGAGGTAACCGTAGAGCCAGTCGGTACCGCGTACCCGGGCCACCAGGGTGAGGTCGGGCGGTGCGGCGCCGAACCAGGTCTTGGCGTCGGCCGGCTGCATGCCGATGTTCATGTGGTCGCCGATCTTGGCACCCGTGAACACCGCGTGGCTGAGCATCACTTCATGGGGAATGCCCAGGTCATCGGCAACGCGCTCATACCGTTGGAACTTGGCGCTGTGGCACCCCATGCAGTAGTTGGTGAATGTACGCAGCCCATCCTGCATGGCGGCTTTGTCAGACACATCGATATCGACTTTTTCCAACTCCGCGCCATGCTCGGCAGCGAAGGACAGTAGCGGCAGCGCCGCAAGCACGAATGCAACGAGTAATTTTTTCATCAGCCAGTCACCCTTTCCGGAACCGGTTTGGTCTTCTCGAGCCGGGTATAGAACGGCATCAGAATAAAGTAGGCGAAGTACAGGAAGGTGCAGACCTGCGACAGCAACGTCCGCTCAGGGGTAGGCGCCAATACGCCCAACACACCCAGGATCACGAACGAAATGCAAAACACCCACAGCCAGATCTTGCTCAGCCAGCCTTTGTAGCGCATCGACTTGACCGGGCTACGGTCGAGCCAAGGCAGCACGAACAGCACCGCGATGGCCGCGCCCATGGCGATCACGCCCATGAGTTTGTCGGGGATCGCGCGCAAGATCGCGTAGAACGGCGTGAAGTACCAGACCGGGGCAATGTGCTCAGGTGTCTTGAAGGCGTTGGCCTGTTCGAAGTTAGGCTTCTCCAGGAAATAACCGCCCATCTCCGGGAAAAAGAACACGATCGAGCAGAACACGAACAGGAACACCACTACGCCGACAATGTCTTTCACGGTGTAGTACGGGTGGAACGGAATGCCATCCAGCGGGATGCCGTTCTCGTCCTTGTGCTTCTTGATGTCCACGCCATCCGGGTTGTTGGAACCCACTTCGTGCAGCGCCAGGATGTGCAGTACTACCAAGCCCAAGATCACGATCGGCAAGGCCACCACGTGCAAGGCGAAGAAGCGGTTCAGGGTGATGCCGGAGATCAGGTAGTCACCACGAATCCACTGGGTCAGGTCGTTGCCGATCACCGGGATTGCGCCG
The DNA here is from genome assembly GCF_002018845.1 of Pseudomonas sp. MF6394. Taxonomy (NCBI): domain Bacteria; kingdom Pseudomonadati; phylum Pseudomonadota; class Gammaproteobacteria; order Pseudomonadales; family Pseudomonadaceae; genus Pseudomonas; species Pseudomonas sp. MF6394. The sequence goes on along the minus strand of NZ_MVOJ01000002.1, from coordinate 225,949 downwards.
AACAGCGAGATGATCACCTGGGCCCCCCAGTACGACATCTGGCCCCAAGGCAGCAGGTAGCCCATGAACGCTTCGGCCATCAGCGCCAGATAGATCAACATGCCGAAGACCCACACCAGCTCACGAGGCTTCTGGTACGAGCCGTAGAGCAGGCCGCGGAACATGTGCAGGTAGACGACGATAAAGAACGCCGACGCGCCGGTGGAGTGCAGCAGGCGCAGGATCGAGCCGTACTCGACGTCACGCATGATGTATTCGACAGAAGCAAACGCTTCTTCCGCCGACGGCGTGTAGCTCATCGTCAACCACACGCCAGTGACGATTTGGTTGACCAGCACCAACAGGGCCAGGGAGCCGAAGAAGTAGAAGAAGTTGAAGTTTTTCGGCGCGTAATATTTGCTGAGATGGTCTTCCCACATTTTAGTGGCGGGGAAGCGCGCATCCACCCAATCCATGAACTTGCTCATCACGCGTTCTCCTTGTCGAGGCCAATGACAATGATGTCGTCAGATTCGTAATTGTGAGGAGGAACCGGCAGGTTCAGGGGCGCGGGCTGGGATTTGTAAACGCGGCCAGCGAGGTCATAGTGGGAACCGTGGCACGGGCAGAAATAACCGCCGACCCAGTCTTTGCCCAAGTCGACAGGCGCCACTTCCGGGCGGAAGGTAGGTGAGCAACCCAGGTGGGTACACAGACCAACCAGCAGCAGAATCTCTGGCTTGATCGAACGCGCTTCGTTCTTGGCGTAGGCGGGCTGGTCGGACTTTTCGGATGTCGGGTCAGATAACTGGCCTTCGATCTTCTTCAAATTCCCCAGGATTTCCTCGGTACGACGAACAATGAAAACCGGCTGGCCGCGCCATTCAGCAATCATCTGCTGGCCTGGCTCGATCTTGCTGACATTCACCTTCACCGGTGCACCTGCGGCTTTCGCCTTGGCACTGGGAAACCATGACCCCACGAACGGGACCGCAGCCCCCACCGCTCCTGCAGCACCCACCACGGATGTGGCTGCTACCAAGAAGCGACGCCGGCCTGCATTCACGCCGTCATTGCTCATTCAGTCCTCTCCCATCAGCTTTTTGGCCTGTTAAATCAGGCGTCTACTAAGTGTTGAATCTTTACTTATAAAAATTTTGACGGATGGTAATGAAAAGCCCCACGTATGACAAGGGAATTGCCCGGAGCTCCGCCTCCAGGCCTTGTAGTATAGGGGGTCTACGGATGTGGCAAGTTGTCACGGCGAAAAATGTGCATAAATCGCAGGCAATAAAAAACGCCCAGCTCCGTAAGGAGGCTGGGCGTTTTTGTAGAACGTAAAGCGAATTAACGCTTCGAGTACTGCGGACGCTTACGCGCTTTACGCAGACCGACTTTCTTACGTTCAACTTCACGAGCATCGCGAGTCACGAAGCCAGCTTTGCGCAGAGCGCCACGCAGGGTTTCGTCGTACTGCATCAGAGCGCGAGTGATACCGTGGCGGATTGCGCCAGCTTGACCACTTACACCGCCACCGATAACGGTGACGTAGATGTCGAACTTTTCAACGGTCTCGGTCAATTCCAGCGGCTGACGAACTACCATGCGGGCAGTTTCGCGACCGAAGAAGTTGTCCAGGGAGCGGTTGTTGATCGAGATGTTACCAGTGCCCGGACGCAGGAAAACGCGTGCGGTTGCGGTTTTGCGACGGCCAGTGCCGTAATTTTGAGTCGCCGACATAATGAACTATTCCGTTAAAACTTCAGTTCTTGGGGCTGCTGAGCAGCATGAGGGTGTACAGCGCCCGCATAGACTTTCAGCTTGCGAAACATATCGCGACCCAGTGGGCCCTTAGGCAGCATGCCTTTGACCGCGATTTCGATCGGGGCTTCAGGCTTCTTGGCAATCAGGCCTTCGAAGTTGGAAGACTTGATACCGCCTGGGAAACCGGAGTGACGGTAGTACATTTTGTCGCTTGCTTTGTTGCCGGTTACACGAACCTGCTCAGCGTTGATGATGACGATGTAGTCGCCGGTATCAACGTGCGGGGTGTATTCAGGCTTGTGCTTGCCACGCAGACGGCTGGCGACTTCAGTGGCCAGACGACCCAGGGTCTGACCAGCGGCGTCGACGACAAACCAGTCGCGCTGAACTGTTTCCGGTTTTGCAGTAAAAGTTGTCATTCTTTAATAGCCTCAGGGGCCGCCTGTAAATTTAGACGGCGGATCTTACTGAATAGTGCGTACTTTGACAAGGTCAAAGGCAGCCGGATACAGACGCTATCGGGGGCTCGGGTCGGCGCGTCCGTTCAACGGCAAGATTCTTCGGCAGGCGGCGCATCACTTCCACTGCAGAAAGAGGTGGGCAATTATGCAGATTGCGAAAAAAAATTCAACCTGCTTTTATGATTGTTTTCCCCCGAAGGAGTACCCGATGGATTACCGACAGCTGGGCCGCACCGATCTGAATGTCAGCGCGATCGCGTTGGGCACCATGACCTGGGGCGAGCAGAACAGCGAGGCAGAGGCCTTCGCGCAGATCGAACGGGCCAAGGCCGCGGGGATCAACTTCCTCGACACCGCAGAAATGTACCCGGTACCGCCCAAGGCCGACACCTACGCCACCACCGAACGCTACATTGGCAACTACTTCAAAAGCCGTGGCGACCGCGCCGACTGGGTGCTTGCCAGCAAGATCGCCGGCCCCGGCAACACCATCGACTATATCCGCGATGGCTACCTGCGCCACAACCGCAAGCACATTGGCGCAGCCCTCGACGCCAGCCTCAAGCGCCTGCAGACCGACTGGATCGACCTCTACCAACTGCACTGGCCGGAGCGCAGCACCAACTTCTTCGGCCAGTTGAGCTACAAGCACAAGGACGAAGACGACCTCACCCCACTGGAGGAAACGCTCGAAGCCCTGGACGAACAAGTGAAGGCCGGCAAGATCCGCCACATTGGCCTGTCCAACGAAACGCCGTGGGGCACCATGAAGTTCCTCGCCCTGGCCGAAGCCCGCGGCTGGCCGCGTGCAGTGTCGATCCAGAACCCCTACAACCTGCTCAACCGCAGCTTTGAAGTGGGCCTGGCGGAGGTTGCCATTCGTGAACAATGCGGCTTGCTGGCCTATTCGCCTTTGGCGTTCGGCATGCTCAGTGGCAAGTACGAGAATGGCGCACGCCCGGCCAAGGCGCGCCTGACCGAGTACAGCCGCTTCAGCCGTTACTTCAACCCGCAGTCGGAAGCGGCGTGCAGCCGCTATGTGGCTCTTGCGCGGGAACATGGCCTGGACCCGGCGCAGATGGCGCTGGCCTTTGTGACACAGCAGCCATTTGTGACCAGCAATATTATTGGGGCCACGACGCTGGAACAGTTGGACAGCAACATCGCCAGTGCCGATCTGAAATTGTCCAAAGAAGTGTTGGAAGGGATTGAGGCGATTCAGAAGGATCATCCAAACCCAGCACCTTGATTGATCCTTAGACCGCTATCGCAGGCAAGCCAGCTCCCACATTTTGATCTGTGAATACCGTCAAATGTGGGAGCTGGCTTGCCTGCGATGAGGCCATCAAGAGCACCAGACAATCAAAGCGCCCGCGCAATAATCTCCTTCATGATCTCATTGGTCCCCGCATAAATGCGCTGCACCCGCGCATCCGCCCAGGCCCGGGCAATCGGGTATTCCCACATGAACCCGTAACCGCCATGCAACTGCACGCACTCATCGAGCACCTTGCATTGCAGGTCCGTGGCCCAGTACTTGGCCATCGCTGCGGTAGGCACGTCCAGCTTGCCGTCCAGGTGCATAGCCATGCACTTGTCCACAAAAACACGGCCGATCTGAATCTCGGTAGCCATCTCCGCCAGCTTGAAGCGGGTGTTCTGGAAATCGGCAATCGCCTTGCCGAACGCCTTGCGCTCACGGGTGTAGTCCAGGGTCCACTGCAACGCCGCTTCGGCTGAGGACAGTGCGCCAATTGCAACAGTCAGGCGTTCTTGCGGCAGCTCCTGCATCAGGTAGGCAAAGCCCATGCCCGCCTGGCCCAGCAGGTTTTCCTTGGGCACGCGCACGTCCTGGAAGAACAGCTCCGAGGTGTCCTGGGCCTTCATGCCGACTTTCTCCAGGCGCTTGCCCTTGTCGAAGCCCGGCGTATCGGCTTCCACCAGGAACAGGCTGGTGCCCTTGGCGCCGGCCTTGGGGTCGGTCTTGGCAACGACGATCACCAGATCGGCCATGTAGCCATTGGTGATAAAGGTCTTGGAGCCGTTGATCACGTACTCATCACCGTCCAGCACCGCGGTGGTCTTGACCCCTTGCAAGTCGGAACCAGCGCCCGGCTCGGTCATGGCAATGGCCGTGACCATCTCCCCGGAGATCAATTTGGGCAGGTACTTGTGCTTCAGCGCTTCACTGCCGTAATGCAGGATGTACGGCGCGACGATATCCGAATGCAGGGAAAAGCCGATGCCGGTCAAACCCAGGCGGCTGACCTCTTCGATCACCACCGCGCTGTAGAGAAAATCCGCGCCCAGGCCGCCATATTCCTCTGGCAGGTGGGAACACAACATGCCCGCCTCCCCCGCCTGGTTCCACAGGTTACGGTCGATATAGCCCTGCTTTTCCCATTGCCCATGGAAGGGCACGGCGTGATTTTCGAGGAAGGTCCGCACGCTCTCACGGAAGAGTTCGTGCTCCGAGCTGAACAAGGTTCTGGGGATCATGGGTCACCTGTGTGGATTGTCGGACAAGGACGAGCCCACAGAGCCTATGCCCCGAAGGCGTCACGGGACACTGGACACATGCGACAAAAAATAAGACGATCCAGCCGTCTGGTGACCACTTTCCCCTATAAGAATAAATGAAATTATGTCTAACCAAATCTCCACGCCGTTGCGGCGCGTCAGCATTTTGGCCATTGATCGGGTATTCGCTTCCACCCTCATGCAAGCCAAGGATTTCTTCCATCTCGCCAGCCTGCGCCATGGCAAACAGCAAGGCCTGGGCCTGACCCCAGGGTTCGAAACGCGCCTGGTCAGCCCCGACGGCCAGTCCGTGCGCAGCTTCAGCGATGTGATCATGCCGGTGGACGGCGGTCTCGAAGACGCCGACATCATCGTGCTGCCGGCCTTCTGGGACGACTTCGATGTGTTGTGCACCCGCTACCCCCAGGTGCTGCCGTGGCTGCGCGAACAACACGCCCGCGGGGCTGTGCTGTGCGGCGAGGCCACCGGGGTGTTCTGGCTGGCCGAAGCCGGGCTGCTCGATGGCAAGGAGGCGACCACCTACTGGCGCTTCTTCAATGCCTTCAGCGAGCGCTTCCCCAAGGTGCAGCTCAATCAGGACAAGCACCTCACAGACGCCGACAACCTGTATTGCGCCGGCGGCACCACCTCGGCCTGCGACCTTTATATCTACCTGATCGAACGCTTCTGCGGCGCCAACATCGCCCAGGCGGTGGCCCGCGACATTCTCTATGAGGTGCAGCGCAACTATTCACCGGGGCGGATCGGGTTTGGCGGGCAGAAGCTGCATCAGGATGTGATCATCCTGCAGATCCAGCATTGGCTTGAAGAGCACTTTGCCGACAAGTTCCGCTTTGAAGACGTCGCCCGGGAACACGGCATGAGCATCCGCAACTTCATGCGCCGCTTCCAGACCGCCACCGGTGACAAGCCGCTGCATTACCTGCAACGCCTGCGCATCGAGACCGCCAAGGGCCTGCTCTCGGGCAGCCGCAAGAGCATCAAGACCATCAGTTATGAGGTGGGTTACGACGATGCGAGTTTCTTTGCGCGGTTGTTCAGGCAGCACACGGAGTTGTCGCCCAACCAGTACAGGCAGCAATTCCAGCAAGCCGCCTGACCCAGGCTGAACGCGGTAAAAAAGTGTGGGAGCGGGCTTGCTCGCGAATGCGGACTGTCAGTCGACTTATTCATCAACTGACAGATCTCATTCGCGAGCAAGCCCGCTCCCACATTTGACTTATAGCGTGCTTAAGGCTTGTGCCCGCGCGACAGGAACTCGTGGGACTGCATTTCCAGCAGGCGGCTCAGGGTGCGCTGGAATTCGAAGTTCAAGCGGCCGCCGGTATAGAGGTCCTTGAGTTCGACTTCCGCCGAGATGATCAGCTTGACGTTACGGTCGTAGAACTCATCGACCATGTTGATAAACCGTCGCGCGATATCGTCGGTGGTCACGCCCATCTGCTCCACACCACTCAAGATCACGGCGTGGAAAATCTTGCCCAGCTCGATGTAGTCGTTCTGGCTACGCGGCCCATCGCACAGTTGGCGGAAATCGAACCAGGCCACGTCATCGCAGGTGCGCAGCGCGATGATCTCGCGGTTCTCGATCATCAGCTTGTCGTTTTCCACCGCCTGGGTGCATTCCGGTGTCAGCGCACGGAAGCTTTTCTTCAGGCTTTCGTGTGCGGCTTCGTTGAGCGGGAAGTGGAACAGCTCGGCTTGCTCCAAGTGACGCAGGCGGTAGTCGACGCCGCTGTCGACGTTGACGATATCGGTGTTCTGCTTGATCAGCGCAATGGCCGGCAGGAAGCGCGCACGTTGCAGGCCATCCTTGTACAGGCCATCGGGCACGATGTTCGACGTGGCCACCAGGGTCACACCGTTTTTGAACAGTTCTTCCATCAGCGTGCCAAGGATCATGGCGTCGGTAATGTCGGAGACGAAGAACTCATCGAAGCAGATCACCCGTGCCTCTTGGGAGAAACGCTTGGCAATGATGGTCAGCGGGTTTTTCTCGCCCGGCAGGGTCTTCATCTCTTCGTGCACGCGCTTCATGAAGCGGTGGAAGTGCGTACGTACCTTTTCCTTGAACGGCAGCGCTTCAAAGAAGGTGTCTACCAGGTAAGTCTTGCCCCGGCCCACGCCGCCCCAGAAATACAGGCCCTTGACCGGCGTGTGGTCTTTTTTGCCAAACAGCTTGCTGAACATCCCTGGCTTGCTTTGCGACGCGGCCACGAGGTCCTCGTACAAGCGCTGCAAATGACGCACGGCATTTTCCTGTGCCGCGTCGTGGAAGAACTCGGGGCGTTTCAGATCAGCTTGATATCGTTCTAGGGGCGTCATAATTTCGTTAGCAAGGCAACAAAAACGGGCCGACACTGTAACGACGGCCCCGGATAATGGCAATCAACCCTTGGTCGGGTTAATCCTCGATTGGGGCTAACGCAGCGCGCAAGGCTTCGATGGCCGCGTCACGCGAAGCTTGGTCGGCGTACTCGGCGCTGTCAGCGACTGCGGCGCCATCCAGCCATACGCTGAAGTTCAAAGCCTCGGCGCGTACGTCCAGCGCATCACCACTTTGCAGTTGCTTGGTCACCGCGCCGGCCGCTTTGCCATCGGCAAAGTTGCGCGACAGCAGCAGTTGCTCGCCATCAGCGGCCAGCAGGCGGAAGCGGAAGCTGCCGTCAGCTTCACGGAAGCTCACAAACCGCGCAGCCTTTGCCGCTTTCTTCTTGGTAGCGACTGGCGCCGCCGCCTGGTTGACGAACGAACGCAGGCCCACCGCTTCACGCAGCTCGGCCAGGAACGGTGCCGCCACAGCGCGGGCCTTCTTGGCGCCGACCTGCAGCAGGTCTTCCATGTCCGATGGGCGCGACATCAGTTGGTGGTAACGCTCGCGCGCTTCGCCCAGCTGGCCGTCGAGCAGTTGGAACAGACGGTTCTTCGCCTCGCCCCAGCCCAGGCCTTCTAACAACTGGCCACGGAATTCGGCTTCCTGGGCCTTGGTCGCGAACGCCTGGTACAGGGTGAACAGGTGCGAATTGTCCGGGTCCTTGGCTTCGCCTGGGGCGCGGGAGTCGGTGACGATCCGCGAGATCGCGTCCTTCATGTCCTTGGCGCTGGTGAACAACGGGATGGTGTTGTCGTAGCTCTTGGACATCTTGCGGCCATCCAGGCCCGGCAAGGTGGCCACGCTTTCTTCGATCAGCGCTTCGGGCATGGTGAAGAATTCTTTACCGTTGCCGAACAGGTGGTTGAAGCGCTGGCCGATGTCGCGGGCCATTTCCACGTGCTGGATCTGGTCGCGGCCCACCGGCACCTTGTGCGCGTTGAACATCAGGATGTCCGCCGCCATCAGCACCGGGTAGCTGTACAGGCCCATGCTGATGCCTGCATCCGGGTCTTCACCGTTTTCGACGTTCTTGTCCACCGAGGCCTTGTAGGCATGGGCGCGGTTGAGCAGGCCCTTGGCGGCAACGCAGGTGAGCAGCCAGGTCAGCTCCGGAATTTCCGGGATGTCCGACTGGCGGTAGAACGTTACCCGGTTCACATCCAGGCCACCGGCCAGCCAGGTCGCGGCGATTTCCATGCGCGAGCGCTGGATGCGCTGCGGGTCATCGCATTTGATCAGGGCGTGGTAGTCGGCCAGGAAGTAGAAGGAATCGGCATTCGCGTCTTCGCTGGCGAGGATCGCCGGGCGAATCGCACCGGCGTAGTTGCCCAGGTGCGGCGTGCCGGTGGTGGTGATGCCGGTGAGGATACGGGTACGGGTCGTCATGGGTGATCGCTTGTCATCAATTCGAAAGACGTGGCAGCACCAGATCCTTGAGATCGGTCAGCTTGCCATGAAAAAAGTGTCCGCATTCTGCCACTTTCAGCAGCTCATGGGGGCGTTTCAGGGCGGCGGACCAGGCGTAGACGAGTTGCGGGTCCACAACTTCATCGGTTTCCGGCTGGATCAGGGTCAACGGGCAGCCTTGGGGCAGCACGTCCGACTCGCCCAGGCGCATCACCGCCGCAGCCACCATGAACAGGTGTGCGAGCTTCTCGCCCTTGGCTTCCAAACGCCCGCCGAGGCTGGCAGCCACGTAACCGCCGAAGGAAAAACCCAGCAAGGTGATCGGCAGGTCCGGGTGCTTTTCCCGCAACCAGGTGGCGGCCGCTTCAGCATCGTCAACTTCACCGCTGGCCATATCGTGAGTACCGGCACTGGCACCGACGCCCCGGTAATTGAAACGCAAAGTAATCAAACCCGCGTCGCGGGCGGTGCGTTGCAAGGTCGATACGACTTTATTGAGCATGGTCCCGCCCTGCACCGGGTTAGGGTGGCAAACCAGCGCCAGGCCACGTGGTTCGGGGTGATCCAGGTACAAGGCTTCCAATTGGCCCACCGGGCCATCGATCAAAACGGGGGTTTCACGCATGAGCAAGGATGAACTCCGTGACCTCTCAAGGGGTCGACTCGTCTAGCTAAAAGTCTGTGCATGGCATCATTGCGAGCTTAATCGCGGTATACAGCGCAGGTTTGAGCCGTTAACGTAAAGCAAAGCCGTTTATAGAGGAAGGACTCGTGGAACACTCGCTCTTAGTTTGGTTGTTGCCGACTCTTGCCCTGGTTGCCGGTGTCGCCATTGGTTTCCTGGTTGCCCGCCTGCTGCCGAATGCCGCGCCTAACCGCACGCAGCGTCAGCTGGATGACATTCAGGAACGTTTTGACAGTTATCAGAACGAGGTTGTTACCCACTTCAACAGCACCGCGACCCTGGTCAAGAAGCTCACCCAGAGCTACCAGGAAGTACAGGATCACCTCGCCGATGGCGCTAACCGCCTGGCCCTCGACGACATCACCCGCCAGCGCCTGCTGGCCGCGCTGCATTCCGATGCACCGCAACCCCCACGGGAACGCCTGACCCCGCCACGGGAAAACCAGGAGCCACCACGGGACTACGCGCCCAAAACGCCGAACGCTCCAGGCATGTTGGATGAGCATTACGGCTTGAAGAAGTAAGTCATCTTCGAGCAATAAAAAAGCCCGGCTGATCGATGATCAGCCGGGCTTTTTTGTCTCATTTCCATGCCAACGCAGATCCAATGTGGGAGCGGGCTTGCTCGCGAATGCGCCGTGTCAGTCACTGACGTTTTGATTGATACACCGCATTCGCGAGCAAGCCCGCTCCCACCTTTTTGACCGCGTTTGAGCCTTAAGACACCGGCTGCTCCTGCAACCGACCACCGTCAATGCGCACATGCCGACCATGGAAACGCTTGAGGCTGCTGCGGTGGCCGACGCTGACGATGCTCAGTCCTGGCAGTTCATCAATCAACGCCTGGTACAGGGTTGCCTCGTCTTCTTCATCCATCGCCGAGGTCGCCTCATCCATGTACAGCCATTGCGGTGCAAACAACAACGCACGGGCAAAGGCCAGGCGCTGTTGTTCGCCGGGCGAGAGCATGCGTTGCCAGTGGTTGGCTTCATCCAGGCGATTGACCAGATGGGGCAGGCGACAGGTTTCCAGCACCTGTGCATAACGTTCTGGTGCATAGACGCTGTCGTCCTGTGGATAACTCAACACGGCCTTGAGCGTACCAATCGGCAAATAAGGCTTTTGCGGCAGGAACAGGTAGCGTGTCGCCGGCAGGCGAATGCTGCCATGCCCGGCCGGCCACAGATGCCCCATCGCCCGCAGCAACGTGCTCTTGCCGCTGCCGGAACGCCCGCTGAGCATGACGCGCTGGCCAGGCTCCACGGTCATGTCGGCGTCGGTGAGCAAATGGCGGCCGTCGGCCAGGTCCATGCCCAAGTCTTTGATCACCAGGCGCTCGCCTTCAGGGCGCACGTCGATCGCCGGCGTGCGTTGCTCGTTGTCGCTCATGGCTTGCTGGAAACTCAGCAGACGGTCGCTGGTGGCGCGCCATGTCGCCAGCTCCGAATAGGCGTTGATAAACCAGCTGAAGTTCTCTTGTACGTTGCCGAACGCCGAGTTGATTTGCATCAGCTCGCCCAGCTCGATCTTGCCGGTGAAGTAGCGCGGCGCGGCGACGATAAACGGGAAGATGATCGCGATCTGGCTGTAACCGGCGGTGAAAAAGGTCAGGCGCTTGGACACTTTCATGATGTCCCAGAAGTTCTGCCAGACCTTGCCGAAGCGCGTGCTCAGGCGCTGCCTTTCATTCGGTTCGCCGTTGTACAGGGCGATACTTTCGGCATTCTCACGCACCCGCACCATGGAAAAACGCAGGTCCGCCTCAAAGCGTTGTTGCTGGTTGCTCAGGCCGATCAAGCGCCGGCCGATCAGGTGCGTCAGCCAACTGCCCACGGCGGCGTACAGCAACGCACACCAGAACATGTAGCCGGGGATGGTGACGCCGAACACCTCGATGCTGCCCGAGACACCCCACAGGATGATCGAGAATGACACCAGGCTGACCACGTTGCGCAGCAACCCCAGGCCCAGGCTCAAGGTGCCAGAGGTGAAGTTGTTGAGGTCTTCGGAAATCCGCTGGTCCGGGTTGTCGGTGTAGCCGCCCTGCTCCAGCTGGTAGTAATTCTTGTGGGCGAGCCAACGGCTGAAGTGTTTTTCGGTGAGCCAGGCGCGCCAGCGGATCGTCAGCATCTGGGTCAGGTACAGGCGGTACACCGCACCGAGTATCGCCACCGCCGCGATCCCGCCGAAATAGCCGATCAGTTGCCAGAAGGCCGCGGTGTCCTTCTTCTCCAGGGCGTTGTAGAAGTCCTTGTACCAATGGTTGATCCACACGGAGATCGCCACGCTGAACAGCGACAGGCCAATCACTGCGGCCAGCAACAGCCAGGCCCTGCCCTTCTCTTCGCTGCGCCAATAGGGTGTGATCATGGCCCAGGTTCGGCGGAAGAAGTGCCCACGCACCGCATCGTTGACCGCGCGGTATTCAGCGTTCTGATTCATCGTTCAGGCTCGGTAGGAAAAAAGTGACAGGCGTTTGAACCGATCATAGGTGATCGGTTCGTGCGTCCGTGCAGCCTGAAGCGGGTTGTTCAGTCGCCGTTCAGCGTCGCACCGGGCGCTTCTGCAGCTTGCGTTGCAGCGTGCGGCGGTGCATGCCCAGGGCGCGGGCGGTGGCGGAGATATTGCCTTCGTGTTCGGTCAACACACGCTGGATATGTTCCCACTGCAGGCGGTCTACCGACATCGGGTTTTCCGGCACCAGGGTGTCAAGGTCGGCATGCTCGGACAGCAAGGCGGCCAGCACGTCGTCGGCATCCGCCGGCTTGCACAGGTAATTGCAGGCGCCGCGTTTGATCGCCTCGACGGCGGTGGCGATGCTGGAGTAACCGGTGAGGATCACCACGCGCATTTCCGGGTCGAGTTCCAGCAGCTTGGGCAGCAGCACCAGGCCCGAGTCGCCGTCCATTTTCAGGTCCAGGGCAGCGTAGTCCGGCAGGTCGGCCTGGGCGATGGTCAGGCCCTCTTCGGCAGAGCCTGCGGTGCTGACGCGAAAACCGCGCCGGCTCATGGCGCGTGCCATCACGCGGGTAAAGGTCGCGTCGTCATCTACCAGCAACAGGTGCGGCAGTTCTTCGCCTTCGACTTGGATCTCGTCACTCATCGATATCTCCTCGTGCGACACGGGGCAGGCGCAGCTCGGTGAGCGTGCCACCTTCCTCATGACTATAGAGCTTCACTGAGCCGCCCGCGCGGGTCACGCTGGCCTTGCTCAAAAACAGGCCCAGGCCGAAGCCTTTGCCCTTGGTGGTAAAGAAGGGTTTGCCGATCTGCTCGGCAATGGCCAACGGCACGCCCGCGCCATGGTCACGAATGCTGATGGTGACGTTTTCGGCGTCCCAGTCCAACTGCACACCGAGGCCTTCAGGGCAGGCGTCGGCGGCATTATTCAGCAAGTTGAGCAGCGCCTGGGTCAGGTCCGGCGGTGGCGCCATGCGCGGGACGCTGCCTTGGCCCAGCAGGTTGAAACGGTAACTGGCTTCGGGACGCATCAGGTGCCAGCGGTTGAGCGCCTCATCGAGCCACTGGGTGACGTCTTGCATTTCTACCGCCAGACGGCGATTGGCTTCGGCGGCGCGCACCAGTTGCTGGAGCGTTAGCTTGCACTGTTTGACCTGCTCCTGCAGTACGCTCAAATCGTCCTGCAGGGCCGGGTCGTGATGGTCCTGGGTCATTTCCTTGAGCAGCACGCTCATGGTCGCCAGCGGCGTGCCCAACTCATGGGCGGCGCCGGCGGCCTGGGTGGCAACGGCCAGCAACTGCTGGTCACGCAGGCCCTCTTCCCGGCGAATGGCGCGCAGTTCTTCCTGGCGGCGCAGTTCTTCGGCCATGCGTGCGGCGAAGAAGGTAATGACTGCCGCCGACAGGGCGAAGCTCAACCACATCCCGTAGATCTGCAGGTTTTCCCGGGCGATGGGGAATGTCTGCAAGGGGTAGAACTGCGCCAACAGCAAGGTGTACAGCGTCAGCGCGATGCCCGACAGCACCACCGAATAGCGCCACGGCAGGGTCACGGCGGCGATGGTCAAAGGCACCAGGTAGTAGGAGACAAAGGGGTTGGTGGAACCGCCGGAGAAGTACAGCAACACGCTGTGGATAAACAGGTCACAGGCCAGTTGCAGGGCGTACTCCAGCTCGGTCACAGGCCAGGTGGTACGCAATCGTATGGCGGTGAACACACACAATACGGTGGAAAAACCCAGGGTCACGGCCAGTTGCAGCCAGGGCAGCGGCAGCAGGTCGAACCAATAGGCAAGCCCGACGGAACCGGCCTGTGCGGCCAATACCAGGGTGCGAATGAACGTCAGGCGCCAAAGGTTCTGGCGAGTGGCGGAAGTCAGTTTTACGGCGGCGAGCATGAGCTCTCCCGGTGAGCGCTGCAGGCGGATCGGCACGAGTATAAACGAAGCAGACCTACTGGCACGGCGTGTGTGGCTCTTTGACGCAGGCCGGGCAAATGACCGTTCGTCGGCGCCCGCATCACTTGTAGGTAATGTGTAAACCCGAAGAACCCAGTGCCAACGTCTACAGTCTTACCGAGCACGACTATCTCAAGGAGCTTCCATGTCTCGTTTCATTCGCAGTGCAGCCATCATTACCCTCAGCGCCAGCGCCCTGGCCAGCCTGCCGGCCATGGCCGCCGATGCATTGCATTACAACCAGATCTCCCTGCGCGCCGAAGCCAGCCAGGAAGTGGCCCGCGACAAGATGATCGTCACCCTTTACACCGAATCGCAAAACGCCGACCCGGCCAAGCTCGCCGCCGAAATAACCACCACCCTGAACCAGGCCCTGGGCCAGGCGCGCGAAGTCAAAGGCGTGACCTTGCGCCAGGGCAGCCGCAACAGCTACCCGATCTACGACAGCAAGAACCAGAAGATCACCGGCTGGCGTGAACGCGCCGAGTTGCGCCTGGAAAGCGCGGACTTCCCGGCGCTGTCCAAACTCACCGGCGAGTTGTTGAACACCTTGAAAATGGACAGCATGGACTTCGCCATCGCCGACGCCACCCGCAAGGCCAGCGAAGATGCGCTGCTCAAAGACGCGGTGGCGGCGTTCAAGGCGCGCGCGCAACTGGCTACCGATGCACTCGGCGGCAAGGGCTACAAGATCGTCAACCTGAACTTCAACACCAATGGCTACCCGATGCCCTACGCCCGCAATGGCGGCATGATGATGAAGGCCGCCATGGCCGATTCAGCGCCGACGCCTGAAGTGGAAGCCGGCACCAGCCAGGTCACTATGAGTGCCGACGGCGTGATCGAAGTTTTACAGTAACTTTTTTAGACAGGACAGAGGCGCAGCCCCACGGGGCGTGCGCCTTTTTTTTGCGTTGGCGCCACGTCATATCCAGCAGCATATCTCGCAGGAATCAAGTGCCCGGCTTTCACGACTCATTACTGCCATAGCTACCAGGGAGGGCTGTGCTGGCATTTATTCACACAATGAGAGCCGAATTCATGTCCCTATCAATCAACCCAATACCCTCTGCATCACTGCCATCGGGAATCGCCTATCCGACGCCGAGCACTCAAACGCAGACGCCACCCGCAGTCCCGCCAACAGCCAATCCCGTCCAACCCGACGAAACAGCACTGCTCAAGGCCTACCTCGAGGCCGCACAGCGCAAGGTCTTACACGGCAATGCCGGGCTTATAACCGTCCCGCCCCAAAGTACCCTGGGTCAATGGCTTGGGCTGTATCGCAGGCTTTTGGAAAACTCCGTTGTCCAGAGTTGGCTGCGCGCACAACACTTCGCTGCGGACACCCTGCTTTCAATCAACCCCTCTACCGGTACCTTGTCGGCCGAGGTCGAGGGCAAAACCAAAACCTTTCAACTGTCGGATACATCAGGCTGGGGGCAAATTTCAGGGCCATTGCTGGACGCCGCAAAAGTTATCGCCCCTGGCAATAACGGTGATTTGCGTGTGAGGCTGCGCGAGGACTCCATACAGGTCAGCGCAAAAGTGGTGGCCAACTTTGAAGGCGTTACCCTGCCGCAAACACTGACACAGGCCCGTGCGCAAATCAGGCACCTGGAACATAAAGACACCTTCGACCCTATCCCCGCCGATGACCGCCTGCGCCCTGCCAGCAGCCGCTCGGCACAGGCGCTGCTAGTGCAACAACACAACGCCGCCAGGTACTACAGCACCGCACCACAGGCCTTGGCTTACAAGCGCCTGGCGGTTGACGTGGCCAACAATCTGCCCAATACGCGGGCAGAAGCCAAGAAGTGGGCGGATGACCTGCTGCTCAAACTCACGGGCAAACCTATCGACTCCGACACCGTCTACTTGAATCGCTTCAAAGGTGGCGAAAGCGCGGACACGGCGACCGGCTGGGAACACACATTCCAGGAGCCCTGGTCTTCGCTGCGCTTGCCCGACGCCCTGCTGAAAAACTTCTCCGAGCACGACTGGGTGCCTGGCAACCTGGACCTCGACGCGGGTTTGTATACCCAGCCTGCCGGGCAAAGCGAAAACGGCGGCTACGGAAAACACAATCAAATCGACCTCAAGCCGTCCCAAGTAATGCACGAAAGCTGGAAAACCGACTTTCAGGCCCAGATGACCCAGAAATTCGACGCGTTCTGGAGCGCGCATACCGATGACTACCAGACGGTAATCAAGGGCGAGTTCGTTTCCCAGGCCCGGGAACAACTGAAGAACGCCGAAGCCGGGTCACCTGCTGAGCGAGCGTTACAAGCCCCCGAACATCAGTTCACCCGTGGCGACTACAGCCTGGTAATGGCAGCGGCGAACAATATTCCACTCGACGAAAACACCCCCCTGAGCCTTGAACAGCTGCAGGCTAAAGCGCCAGTAAACAGCACCCCCCAAGTCCATGCCCTTGATATCCACGGCTTTATATCCAGCGACATTCTTCGATTCAGCAACGACGACGCTGGCCGGCAAGTGCTTTACCTACCTGGAGCCAAACCAGCATTTCTGCGCTTCGACTCCTTGGACAAGCTCAATCAATGGGTGATTGACCAGACCAAGGACCCGAAAAAAAGCCAGTCGCTGCTCGCGCACTTTTCGCTGGCTGATCGTCAGAACCGTAAGCCTGGCGTTCTCATACAACTGGCAAGCGGGTTCGTACCGGGCGGGAGCTTTACAGGTATTGGCGACACGCAAGATGGCCTGGACGCCCTCTTCAAGAAAATGGCCGCCGGCGCTCTGAAAACACCGCTGAATAAAAGCAGTCAGTCAAAGATCGAGGGGGACGTGTTTTCCACCCTGGCAACCGCTGCCAAACAGCGCATGACGAGTGATACCGACGTTGTCGTCAAATCCAACAGCGAAGTGACGCGGGATACCTGGCTCAATGACATTACCGTGGCCGCGGGGTTACTGGCCAAGCTTGCCCCCATCGCGGCACCGGTCACCGGCGCCGCAGTAATTGCCGGGTTGACCGAATTGGGGTTGGGGTTCGAACAATCCGCGTCCGGAGACACCGAGGCGGAACGCGACAACGGGGCCTCCCGAGCACTCGATGGTGTGCTGAACACATTATTTTCCATCGGGGCGAGTACCGTCCCTGAAGATCCTTTTGCACTGCCGCCGAAGAAAGAACTGCCGGTGAGAAACCCGCTTGTTCAACCACAAGTCACCGAAATTGAAGAACCAAAACCCGGGCCATCCAGCGGTACTCAGGTGGTCAACGACGCGGGGGCTGCGGCGCCAAAATCCCGCCCCCTACTGCCGATGGCGCCCTATGCTGTCCCCGAGGGTGAACAGTTGATAAAGGATGCGCCCCGCGACGCGCTGGGTGTCTACCGAATATCCGACAGCCAGGGAGCACTGCGCCAATTCGTGCGCCTTACCGATGAGACGGGGGCGAGCAAGGTATTTGAGATATCGGGGCGTTACCGCACCGGCGATGTGTTTGCCCGAGTCATCAACCCTGATAACGGCGCGGGACTGATGATCATCACACCCGGGCGTGATGGAGAGTGGGCCCGTGCCCCGGGCGATGGCGGGGTGAGGTGGCAGTGGCCGTGGCCGCGAACTGAGTCCCCGACACTCAGTAACGATATAAAAACCCCTGCACAGGTATCGGATAATTTTATTGAGTTAGACGGTACCAAAATGAAAGGCGCTGACATATTCGACAAGTATTTCCACGTTGAAGAGCAAGCGAACTATAAATATGGCATCAGCGTCGAGGAGGAGAACGGTGTTTTAAAGAATCGCCCTGTCTTTTCTTGGACAGCCGACAGCGGGGATTTCACGGTATCCGCATCGGAAAGAGCCTCCTCATCCCCGTTCGGTACCAGCGATTACTCCGAACAATTTATCAAAGACATCAACCGAGACCCTTACACAATAAGGCGCCCTGGCCGGGAGAACGTTGAAATCGACATATCTCGGCAGATAGCAGGAATGACTATCCCCAATAACTTAGAAGAGCCGATTCGTGAGGGTCTTATAAGGGACGGGATCGATAAATTTGAGCACATCGTGCCCGATCCTGACATGCGAGCGGCCATTTCAGAGGTTGCTCATCAAGGCTCTTCCGCTCCTGTGTGGTTTGAATTGCAGCCTCCACGCGTGAAGCCCGGCTTTAGCAGCGGCGTTGGCGACAGGCAGTACTTCATCGACTACAACCCTTTAAAAAACGAGACCGAGGTCATAATAACCACCCAATGGCGCCTGAAATATGCGGTTAGAGGTGAGTCCACCCTCGCCGATGACGTGAACATAACAGCCACTCGAACTTTCACCCTTCGTAAAAGTAATGAAATAGACGGCCCGCCCGTTACAATCGACAAATCGGCTCCCATCCGGATAGAAGTCTCCCCCCGCATAAACGTATCCCCTACCTAAGCCAGCTGAACGGCGGTAACCTCGGTCACCGCCGTTTTCGTTTGGGCAGCTTTAATATGCCCGCCATTTCAGGGGTCTTTATGCAAAGAATCGCCGTCAAGCCACTGCTCCTCGCCGCAAGCCTTGCGGCCTTTATGCCGATGGCCCAGGCCGCCACGACCCTGGTCTACTGCTCCGAAGCCAGCCCCGCCGGCTTCGATCCCAGCCAATACACCAGCGGTACCGACTTCGATGCGTCCGCCGAAACTGTGTTCAACCGCCTGACCCAGTTCAAGCGCGGCGGCACCGAGGTCGAACCTGGTCTGGCGACGAGCTGGGATGTTTCGAAGGATGGCCTGACGTACACCTTTCACCTGCGTGAAGGCGTCAAGTTCCACACCACCGACTTCTTCACTCCGACCCGCGATTTCAACGCCGATGACGTGCTGTTCACTTTTAATCGCCTGCTCGATGCCCAGAGCCCGTTTCGCAAGGCCTACCCCTCCGAGTCGCCCTACTTCACCGACATGGGCTTGAACACCACGATCAAGAGCGTCGAAAAACTCGACGAGCACAGCGTGCGGTTCAACCTGAACACGGTCGATGCTTCGTTCGTGCAAAACCTGGCCATGAGTTTCGCCTCGGTGCAATCGGCCGAATACGCCGCCCAACTGTTGAAAGAAGGCAAGGCCGAACAGATCAATCAGCAACCGGTCGGTACCGGGCCGTTTGTGTTCAAGCGCTATCAGAAGGACTCGCAGATCCGCTACGTGGCCAATAAACAGTATTGGAAACCCGAGGACGTGAAGCTCGACAACCTGGTGTTCGCCATCACCCCGGACGCCGCCGCACGCCTGCAAAAACTCAAGGCGGGCGAATGCCAGGTCAGCGGTTACCCGCGCCCTGCCGATATCGAGGTCATGAAACAAGACCCCAACCTGCGCGTGTTGCAACAAGCAGGCTTCAACCTGGGGTTTTTGGCCTATAACGTGACTCACCCGCCGCTGGATCAACTCAAGGTGCGCCAGGCCCTGGACATGGCCATCGACAAGCCCGCGATCATCAAGGCCGTGTACCAGGGCGCCGGGCAATTGGCGCAGAACGCACTGCCTCCCGCGCAGTGGTCTTATGACCCGAATATCCAGGACGCCCCCTACGACCCGACCAAGGCACGGTTGCTACTAAAAGAAGCAGGGGTTGCACCAGGTACCACCATCAACCTGTGGGCAATGACCGTTCAACGCGCCTCAAACCCGAATGCGCGGATGTCCGCACAAATGATTCAACAGGATTGGGCCAAGGTGGGCATCAAGGCCAACATCGTCAGCTATGAGTGGGGCGAATACATCAAGCGCGCCAAAAATGGCGAACACGATGCAATGATTTATGGCTGGACCGGCGACAACGGCGACCCCGATAACTGGCTGGGCGTGCTCTACAGTTGTGCCGCAGTCAAGGGCAGCAACTACGCCAAATGGTGTAACCCGGCCTACGACAAGCTGGTGCAGCAGGCCAAGGTCAGCAGCGACCGCGAGCAGCGCATCAAGTGGTATCAACAGGCACAGAAAATCCTTAAGGAACAAGTACCTATAACGCCTATTGCGAACTCGACGGTTTTCCAGCCTATGCGCAAGCAAGTGCAGGACTTCAAGATCAGCCCGTTTGGGCTAACGCCGTTCTACGGTGTGGGTCTAGATAAGTAACAGCCGCGCCCCAACCGAGTGCGCTAGACGCCTCGGCTGGGCTTTTTTGGTGCGCGATTTGCACCGAAAAAACCCTCCAAACAAGCACTTTTGTGTCGAAACTTTCATAATTGCGACATTCCTGTACGTTCGTACCACAGTTTTCCCTTTGCAACCGCTCTGCATCTTGCATTGGGTATGGCGCCTGCATAAGTATCCGCAGGCCGACTCACGAGGTCGCCCTCACCACCAAAAATGACAACAAATCATGAGGCCAACATGCTTAAACACGCAGTCCTTCCGTTATTAGTGAGCGCTGGCCTTATGGCCGCAGCCCCCGTAGCCCTTGCGGCAACTAACCTGGTGTTCTGCTCCGAAGGGAGCCCGGCCGGTTTTGATCCAGGCCAGTACACCACCGGAACAGACTTCGATGCCTCGGCCGAAACCATGTTCAACCGCCTGAGCCAGTTCGAACGTGGTGGCACCGCCGTCGTTCCTGGCCTGGCCACTAGCTGGGACGTGTCCCCGGATGGCCTGACGTACACCTTCCACCTTCGCGAAGGCGTCAAGTTCCATACCACCCCGTACTTCAAGCCAACTCGTGAATTTTCGGCTGACGACGTACTGTTTACCTTCAACCGGATGATCAATAAAGACGATCCATTCCGTAAGGCCTACCCCACCGAGTTCCCGTACTTCACGGACATGGGGATGGACACCAACATCAAGAACATCGAAAAAATCGATGACCACACCGTCAAGTTCACCCTTGGCACCGTGGACGCCGCGTTCATCCAGAACCTGGCCATGAGCTTCGCCTCGATCCAGTCCGCCGAATACGCTGCGCAGTTGTTGAAGGAAGGCAAGCCTGCCGACATCAACCAGAAGCCGGTCGGCACTGGCCCGTTCGTGTTCAAGAGCTACCAGAAAGACTCGAACATTCGCTACACCGGCAACAAGGACTACTGGAAACCTGAAGACGTGAAGATCGATAACCTGATCTTCGCTATCACCACCGACCCGTCGGTGCGTATCCAGAAACTCAAGAAAAACGAATGCCAGATCACCCTGTTCCCACGTCCGGCCGACCTCAAGGCGCTGGGTGAGGACAAGGACCTGAAACTGCCGCACCAGGCCGGTTTCAACTTGGGCTACATCGCCTATAACGTCATGCCTGTACTCAAGGGCCAGACCGCCGCGAACCCGCTGGCTGACCTGCGCGTCCGTGAAGCCCTGGACATGTCGGTGAACAAGCAGCAGATCATCGACTCCGTGTATCAGGGTGCCGGCCAACTGGCGGTCAACGCCATGCCGCCGACCCAGTGGTCCTATGACACCACCATCAAGGATGCCAAGTACGATCCTGCCAAGGCCAAGGAATTGCTCAAGGCCGCTGGCGTCAAGGAAGGCACCGAGATCACCCTGTGGGCCATGCCGGTCCAGCGCCCCTACAACCCCAACGCCAAATTGATGGCCGAGATGCTGCAGAACGACTGGAAACAGATCGGCCTGAAGGTCAACATCGTCAGCTACGAGTGGGGCGAGTACATCAAGCGCTCCAAAGGCGGCGAGAACCAGGCCATGATCATTGGCTGGAGCGGCGACAATGGTGACCCGGACAACTGGCTGAACGTGCTGTTCGGCTGCGACTCGCTGTCGGGCAACAACTTCTCCAAATGGTGCGACAAGAAATTCGACGGCATCGTTAAAGAAGCCAAGGCCACATCGGATGTCGCCAAACGCACCGAGCTGTATAAGCAGGCGCAACATATCCTCAAAGATGCAGTCCCGATGACACCTATCGCGCACTCGACGGTGTATCAACCCATGCGTAATACCGTGCAGGATTTCAAGATCAGCCCGTTTGGCTTGAACTCCTTCTACGGCGTTAGCGTCAGCGGCAAGTAAGGATCAATAACGGCGACGTTTCATAACGTCGCCGTTATTCCATCCGCCTGGACCTTCGGAAACAGACTACGTTTGCAAGCGTTGCCGTCTTACAGCAATGAACTGCGACCCGTGCCTCCGTTGCCTACAAGGTCAGTCAGAATTGACGCATTTACTGCAAGGTCAACGCCCCATAAGGTCGTAGGACAGCAGAGGCATCATTCTGGGGAAGGGCACTTGCTGTGTGTGGGATCAGTGAGGTTTGCCTGGCTTTACGCCAGAAGCAAGGCTCGCTGTTGATAACTACAAACAAGGACGGGGATCGTCATGCGCCATACAACCGTTGTATCCGCTCTGTTTGCCACCAGCCTGCTGGCCGTGGCCACGATGGGCCAAGCCGCCGAGAAGAAGAGCCTGGTGTTCTGCTCCGAAGGCAGCCCGGCAGGGTTTGACACTGCGCAATACACCACCGCCACCGACAACGATGCGGCGGAGCCTTTGTATAACCGTTTGGTGGAGTTCGAAAAAGGCGCCACCGACGTCGTCCCTGGGCTGGCAACCAAGTGGGATATCTCCCCGGATGGCCTGACCTACACCTTCCACCTGCGTGAAGGGGTGAAGTTCCACAGCAACAAGGAATTCAAGCCGACGCGCGACTTCAACGCCGACGACGTGCTGTTCACCTTCAACCGCATGCTTGACCCCGACCACCCGTTTCGCAAGGCCTACCCTACCGAGTTTCCGTACTTCAACGGGATGAGCCTGAACAAGAACATCGCCAAGGTCGAGAAAACAGGCCCCTACACTGTGGTGATGACCCTGAACACGGTGGACGCCGCGTTTGTGCAGAACATCGCCATGAGCTTTGCCGCGATCCTTTCGGCCGAATACGCCGAGCAGTTGCTCAAGCAAGGCCGGCCCAGCGACATCAACCAGAAGCCGATCGGCACTGGCCCGTTCGTGTTCCAGCGTTACCAGAAAGACTCGCAGATCCGCTACGTGGGCAACAAACAGTACTGGGACCCGAGCCGCGTCAAGCTGGACCAACTGATCTTCGCCATCAACACCGACGCCTCGGTACGCGTGCAAAAACTCAAGGCCGGCGAATGCCAGGTGACCCTGCATCCACGCCCCGCCGATGTCGACGCCCTCAAGGCCGACCCGAACCTGCAACTGCTGACCAAGCCGGGCTTTAACCTCGGCTATATCTCCTACAACGTACGCCACAAGCCGTTCGATCAGCTTGAAGTACGCCAGGCGCTGGACATGGCGGTGAACAAGCAGAGCATCCTCAACGCCGTGTACCAGGGCGCCGGGCAACTGGCGGTCAACGCCATGCCGCCGACGCAGTGGTCTTACGACGACAGCATCAAGGACGCCGCCTACAACCCGGAAAAAGCCAAGGAGTTGCTCAAGGCCGCCGGCGTCAAGGAAGGCACCGAGATCACCTTGTGGGCCATGCCGGTACAGCGCCCGTACAACCCCAACGCCAAGCTGATGGCCGAGATGCTGCAGAACGACTGGGCCAAGATCGGCCTCAAGGTCAAGATCGTCAGCTATGAGTGGGGCGAGTACATCAAGCGCACCAAGAACGGTGAGCACGATGTCAGCCTGATCGGCTGGACCGGCGACAATGGTGACCCGGACAACTGGCTCGGCACCCTCTACAGCTGCGACGCCATCGGCGGGAACAACTACTCCATGTGGTGCGACCCGGCGTACGACAAGCTGATCAAGCAAGCCAAGGTCGTGACCGACCGCGAACAAAGGACTGTTCTGTACAAACAGGCGCAGCAACTGCTCAAGCAGCAGGTGCCGATCACGCCCATCGCCCACTCGACGGTCAACCAGCCGTTAAGCGCCAAAGTCGAAGGCTTCAAGGTAAGCCCCTTCGGCCGCAACGTGTTCTCGGGCGTCAGCATCAACCCATAAGACAATAACCGGATGGCGGGGAGCGAAATCGGCTTCCCGGCAAACGTGCAGGCTTTTGTTGGGAAATTTCCTACGCCAAACGTTTGCATTAGCTTGAACGAGTTCCACACCCAATAGCCGGATCACCCAAAAAGACCGGCATTAAAAAAGAGAACCAAAGGAGCTTCACCCATGAAACTGAGCAGCAAAGCGCTTCTGGCCTTGGCCATCAGCAGCATCACGGCCACCGCCTACGCTGAAACGCAAAGCCAGGACTTCGTTCCTACCACCCTGGCCGGCACCAGCGCCCAAAGCGAGGCCAAAGGCTTTATCGAAGATTTCAGCCTGGGCGGCACCACGCGTAACTGGTACTCCCATGAAAGCAAATACCGTGGGGGCACCTTCTCGTACCAGAAGCACGGCCAGACCCTGACCGATCGCAACCGTACCAACTGGGTGCAAGGCACCATCCTCAACGCCAGCTCGGGTTTCACCCAGGGCACCGTTGGGGTCAAGACTGAAGTGGCGGTGTACAACGCCCTGGTGCTGGACCGCAGCAAGCGTGATATCAAAGGCGGCTCCAACCGTACCCTGGCCGACTCCAACGGCGACGCCGTCGACCAGTGGAGCAAACTGGGCCTGGCCAACGTGCAGTTCCGTGTGTCCAACACCACACTGACCGCCGGTCGCCAGAACTTCAGCAGCGGCATCGTCGACACCATCGGCAACCGTGCCCTGCCTTCCAGCTTCCAGGGTGTGAGCTTCAACAGCGAAGAATTCAGCAACCTGTCGTTCCAGGGTGGCGTGTTTGACCGCGTTTCGCCACGTAGCGAGCAGAGCCTGTCGAAATTCCGCAGCGAATACGGCAATGGCGCAGAAACCGACAAAGTGTCGACCCTGGGTGTGAACTACCAGCCACTGAAAAGCCTGAAGACCAGCTTCTTCGCCGCCAACGTGAAGGACTTCTGGAACCAGTACTACTTCGGCGCCACCCACGAACTGGGCGACGCGCAGCAGTTGGGCCTGACCACCGGCTTCAACTACTACAAGACTGTCGACGAAGGCAAAAAAGAGATGGGGGAAATCGACAACGATACCTTCTCCCTCTCCCTGGGCCTGACTCACCAGGCACACAGCCTGACCTTCGGCTACCAGCAAGTGAACGGTAACGAGTACTTCGACTACCTGCACGAAACCAACGGTATCTACCTGGCCAACTCCCTGACGTCTGACTTCAACGGCCCGAACGAGAAATCCTTCCAGATCGCCTATGCCATCAACATGGCTGAATACGGCGTACCTGGCCTGAAGTTCAACGCCTACTCGGCACGCGGCTGGGGCATCGACGGTACCCACTACACCGGCAACAACGGCCGGGCCAAGTTTGCCTATGACGGCATCCAGTCCCAGGACGGCGAGAAGCACCAGGAATACGGTGTCGGCGCCTCTTACGCACTGCAGAGCGGCCCCCTCAAAGCCACCACCGTGCGCGCAACCTATGTTGAGCACCGTGGCAGCGAGTTCCAGTCCGACGGCAGCATCAAAGAGTTCCGTCTGGTCACCACCATCCCGTTCAACATCCTTTAATTAGCGCCAGGCAGGCGGCGAGCTCAGGATGAGCCCGCCGCCTACGCTTTTCTGGCTCCATCGATTGCAGAGGGCTCTGAATGAAAATGCTCCCACTACAAGCCGCCATGGCCGCTGCGCTGTTGAGCGTGGCGATCGGCGTTTCGGCCAAACCGCTGGTGGTCTGCACCGAAGCCAGCCCGGAAGGTTTCGACCCGGTCCTGTACACCACTGCCGTGACCGCTGACGCCGCCGCTGAAACCATGTTCAACCGTCTGGTGGACTTCAAGCCCGGCACCACAGAAGTGGTGCCTGCCCTGGCCAAAGACCTGCCGGAAATCAGCGCCGATGGCCTGACCTATACGTTCCACCTGCGTGACGACATCAAGTTCCACACCACCGACTATTTCAAACCCACGCGCAACCTGAATGCCGATGATGTGCTTTGGAGCTTTCAGCGTCAGCTGGACCCGAATCATCCGTGGCATAAAAAGTCCGCTGTGGGTTACCCGTATTTCGAAAGCATGGGCTTTAAAGAACTGCTCAAGAGCGTAGAGAAGACCGACGACCACACCGTCGTGTTCACCCTGACCCGTCCTGAAGCCCCCTTCCTGGCCGACCTGGCCATGGCGTTTTCCTCGATTCACTCAGCCGAATATGCCGACCAATTGCTCAAGTCCGGCAAGACCGATGATCTGAACGCCAAGCCAATCGGCACCGGGCCGTTCATCTTCAACCGCTACGCAAAAGACGCGCAGGTGCGTTTCAAGGCCAACCCGGAGTACTTCCGTGGCAAGCCGCCGGCCGACCCGCTTATTTTGGCAATCACCACCGATAGCAATGTGCGCCTGCAAAAGCTCAAGGCCAACGAATGCCAGATCGCGCTGTATCCCAAGCCCGATGATGTACCCAGCGCCAAGGCTGATCCCAACCTGAAAGTGGCGGAACTAGCGGCGATGACCACCAGCTACACCGCCATGAATACCACCCACAAGTACATGAGCGATGCGCGGGTACGTCACGCGATCAATATTGCCTTCGATAAAAAGGGCTACAACGAATCGCTGTACGGCAAAGGCAACGCCGTCGATGCCACCGGGCCGTACCCGCCGACCCTGCTGGGCTTCAGTGACAAGCTGAAAAACCCAGTTCGCGACCTGGACAAGGCGCGCGCCCTTCTCAAGGAAGCCGGCGTGCCGGAAGGCACCGAATTCACCCTGTTCACCCGCAACGGCGGCGGCCCGACCAACCCTAACCCGATGCTCGGCGCCCAGCGCATGCAAGCGGATCTGGCCCAGATCGGCCTGAAGGTCAATATCAAGGTCATGGAATGGGGCGAAATGCTCAAGCGCGCCAAAGCTGGCGAGCACGACATGGTTTCTGCCGGTTGGGCCGGGGATAACGGCGACCCGGATAACTTCCTCACCCCTAACCTGAGTTGCGATGCAGCGAAAAACGGCGAAAACTACGCCCGCTGGTGTAACAAAGAGTTTCAAGACTTGATCGACAAGGCCCGCGCCGACGCTGAACCCGCCGAGCGCGCTGCACTCTATGAACAAGCTTTGGCCGTTTTCGAGAAGGACCAGCCGTGGATTCCCATGGCCTACCCGAAAATGTTTACCGCCATGCGCAAGAACGTCGAGGGTTATACCCAAAGCCCTCTGACCACCAATAACTTCGCCACCACCCAGGTGAAGTAAATAAGAAAAACGCTCGGCACCGTCGACACTGACGGTGCCGGACCTGCCTAACCGGCTGATTGAGGTACACACCAAGATGTTTAGTTTTATTGCCCGCCGACTGGGGTTATTGATCCCCACGTTCTTCGGCATCACGTTGCTGACCTTTGCGTTGATTCGCATGATTCCAGGCGACCCCGTAGAAGTCATGATGGGCGAGCGACGGGTTGACCCCGAAATGCACGCACAGGCAATGGAGCGCCTTGGCCTTAACAAGCCGCTGTATGCGCAATACTTGGACTATGTCGGCAAGCTCGCCCAGGGCGACCTTGGCGAATCGCTGCGCACGCGCACCAGCGTGTGGACCGAGTTCACCGCCCTCTTCCCCGCGACCCTGGAACTGTCCATGGCCGCGCTGTTGTTCGCCGGTATCCTGGGCCTGTTGGCCGGGGTGATCGCGGCACTCAAGCGAGGATCCCTGTTCGACCATGGGGTGATGGGCATCTCCCTGGCGGGGTACTCGATGCCGATCTTCTGGTGGGGCCTGATCCTGATCATGTTCTTCTCGGTGAGCCTGGGCTGGACCCCGGTTTCGGGGCGTATCGACCTGCTCTATGACATCGAGCCACGCACCGGTTTCATGCTGATCGACACCTTGCTGGCTGACGAGCCGGACGCGTTCTGGGATGCGTTGCACCACCTGATCCTGCCGGCCATCGTGCTCGGCACCATCCCGCTGGCGGTGATCGCGCGCATGACCCGTTCGTCGATGCTCGAAGTGCTGCGTGAGGACTACATCCGTACCGCCAAGGCCAAGGGCCTGTCGCCAGCTCGCGTGGTGTTCGTGCACGGCCTGCGCAACGCGCTGATCCCGGTACTCACCGTGGTCGGCTTGCAAGTCGGCACACTGCTGGCCGGTGCGGTACTGACCGAAACCATCTTCTCGTGGCCCGGCATCGGCAAATGGCTGATCGAAGCCATTGGCGCGCGGGACTACCCGGTGGTGCAAAACGGCATTCTGCTGATCGCCTGCCTGGTGATCCTGGTGAACTTCGTGGTGGATATCCTCTACGGCTTCGCCAACCCACGCATCCGTCACCAGCGCTGAGATCATGACCATGACCACACCTACTCAAGTGTCAGCAGTCGATCAGAGCCTGCTGTACCCGTCCCCGTACAAAGAATTCTGGCAAGCCTTCTCCAAGAACAAAGGCGCGGTTGCCGGCCTGCTGTTCATGTTGCTGATCGTGTTCTGCGCGATCTTCGCCCCGTGGGTTGCCCCGCATAACCCCAGCGAGCAATACCGCGACTTCCTGCTGACCCCGCCGGCGTGGCTGGAAGGTGGGCAAATGCAGTTCCTGCTCGGCACCGACGAACTGGGCCGTGACTTGCTCTCGCGCCTGATCCAGGGTTCGCGCCTGTCGTTGCTGATCGGTTTGTCGTCGGTGGTGATGTCGCTGATACCGGGCATCCTGCTGGGCCTGTTCGCCGGGTTCTTCCCGCGCTTGCTCGGCCCGACCATCATGCGCTTGATGGATATCATGCTGGCCCTGCCGTCGCTGCTGCTGGCCGTGGCGATTGTCGCCATCCTCGGCCCTGGCCTGATCAACACCGTGATCGCCATCGCCATCGTGTCGCTGCCGTCCTATGTGCGTCTGACCCGCGCGGCCGTAATGGGCGAACTGAACCGCGACTACGTGACTGCCGCCCGCCTCGCTGGCGCCGGCCTGCCACGCCTGATGTTCATCACCGTGCTGCCTAACTGCATGGCGCCGCTGATCGTACAGGCGACCTTGAGCTTTTCCTCGGCGATTCTCGATGCCGCGGCCCTGGGCTTCCTCGGCCTTGGCGTACAACCGCCAACCCCTGAGTGGGGCACCATGCTGGCTTCGGCCCGAGACTACATCGAACGCGCCTGGTGGGTCGTGAGCCTGCCTGGCTTGACCATTTTGCTCAGCGTGCTGGCAATCAACTTGATGGGTGACGGCCTGCGCGACGCGCTGGACCCGAAACTCAAGAACGCCGCCTGAGGAGATTCCCATGTCACTATTAGAAATCAAGAATCTCAACGTGCGCTTCGGCGACAAGACCGCCGTGCCGGTGGTCGATGGCCTCGACCTGTCCGTCGACAAAGGCGAAGTACTGGCGATCGTTGGCGAGTCGGGTTCGGGTAAATCCGTGACCATGATGGCGCTGATGGGCCTGATCGAGCATCCTGGCATCGTCACCGCCGACGCCCTGAACTTCGACGGCAAGGACATGCTCAAGTTGAGCAACCGCCAGCGCCGTCAGATCGTCGGCAAAGACCTGGCGATGGTGTTCCAGGACCCGATGACCGCGTTGAACCCCAGCTACACCGTGGGTTTCCAGATTGAAGAAGTGCTGCGCCTGCATTTGAAAATGTCCGGCAAACAAGCACGCAAACGCGCCATTGAGCTGCTGGAAAAAGTCGAAATCCCAGGCGCCGCCAGCCGTATGGACGCCTACCCGCATCAACTGTCCGGCGGCATGAGCCAACGTGTGGCAATCGCCATGGCGATTGCTGGCGAACCGAAACTGCTGATCGCCGATGAACCGACCACTGCACTGGACGTGACCATCCAGGCGCAGATCATGGAACTGCTGCTGGCCCTGCAAAAAGAGCAGAACATGGGCCTGGTGCTGATCACCCACGACCTTGCGGTAGTGGCTGAGACCGCCCAGCGCGTATGCGTGATGTACGCCGGCCAAGCCGTGGAAGTCGGCCAGGTGCCGCAGTTGTTCGACATTCCGGCGCACCCGTACAGCGAAGCGCTGCTCAAGGCGATTCCCGAGCACAGCCTGGGTGCTACGCGCCTGGCCACGCTGCCGGGCATCGTGCCCGGCCGCTATGACCGTCCGCAGGGTTGCCTGCTGTCGCCGCGCTGCCCGTATGTGCAGGACGCCTGCCGCGCCCAGCGCCCGGGCCTTGATCCGAAAAGCAACAGCCTTGCCCGCTGCTTCTACCCGCTGAACCAGGAGGTGGCGTAATGGCCGTCGTACTTACCGCCCGCGACCTCACCCGTCACTACGAAGTGTCCCGTGGCCTGTTCAAGGGCCACGCCACCGTGCGTGCCCTCAATGGTGTGTCTTTTGAGCTGGAAGCCGGCAAGACCCTCGCCGTGGTGGGCGAGTCGGGCTGTGGCAAGTCCACCCTGGCCCGTGCCCTCACGCTGATTGAAGAGCCCTCGTCGGGCTCGTTGAAAATCGCCGGGCAAGAAGTGGCCGGCGCCGACAAGGCCCAGCGCAAGCAATTGCGCAAAGACGTGCAGATGGTGTTTCAGAGCCCCTATGCCTCGTTGAACCCACGCCAGAAAGTCGGTGATCAACTGGCCGAACCGCTGCTGATCAACACCAACCTGTCGGCCACTGAGCGCCGCGAGAAAGTGCAGGCGATGATGAAGCAAGTGGGCCTGCGCCCTGAGCATTATCAGCGCTACCCGCACATGTTCTCCGGCGGCCAGCGCCAGCGCATCGCGTTGGCTCGGGCGATGATGTTGCAACCCAAGGTGCTGGTGGCGGACGAACCGACCTCGGCGCTTGACGTGTCGATCCAGGCGCAGGTACTCAACCTGTTCATGGATTTGCAGCAGGAATTCAACACCGCTTACGTGTTCATCTCTCACAACCTGGCGGTGGTGCAGCACGTGGCTGACGATGTGATGGTGATGTACCTCGGCCGCCCGGTTGAGGTGGGCCCCAAGGAAGACATCTACGCTCGCCCCTTGCACCCTTACACCCAGGCGCTGCTGTCGGCCACCCCGACCATTCACCCGGACCCGAGCAAGCCGAAGATCAAGATCGTCGGCGAACTGCCCAACCCGCTGAACCCGCCACCTGGCTGCGCGTTCCACAAGCGCTGCCCGTATGCGACGGAGCGCTGCAGTAGCCAGGAGCCGCTGTTGCGTGCGTTGGATAACCGGCAGGTGGCTTGCCACTACGCGGAGCAATTCGTGGCCTGAAGCAACACAACCGCCCTGTAGGAGCGAGCTTGCTCGCGAAAAACGTCAACGATAACGCGGGTAGTCTGGCTTAACGCGGTGTCCATGGGTTCTTCGCGAGCAAGCTCGCTCCTACAAGGGGCTGCGGTTTAAATGAGTTCCATCGCCCTTCCCGCCAGATTGCGCATCAGTCTGGCCGGAGGGGCTTTTTTTTGCGCGGTTGTAACAAAAAACATACCGTTTGAACCCATGCCCAACGCCCTGAAAACATTGAGCCAGAGCGTTTCAAAAAGTGTATAGATTGTAAATGCAATTTACTTCTGTTTGAGAATCAATACCATTAAGGCGCACAGAGAGCGCTGGATGCACAAAAAAATTCAGACGCCTCTCGTTCAATCGCCCCTCCTAAAGGACTTTGTGGACATGTCGTCTCAATTCAGGCTCAGCCATCTCTCGCTGGCGTTTATCGCTACCCTTTCGTCCCCCGCGCTACTGGCGCAGAGTGTGGAAAAAGAGCGCGACAAAGTGCCGATCCAAGCGACAGACCTGCCTGTGGATGGCACGCCACAAGCCCTGGTACTGGGCGAAACGCGGGTACTGGGCACCGCCGCCGAAGAACTCAAGCAAGCGCCCGGCGTGTCGATCATCACCGCCGAAGACATCAAGAAACGCCCGCCCACTAACGATCTGTCGGAGATCATCCGCCGCGAGCCGGGTGTGAACCTGACCGGCAACAGTTCCAGCGGCAGTCGTGGCAATAACCGCCAGATCGACCTGCGCGGCATGGGCCCGGAAAACACCCTGATACTGATCGATGGCAAGCCGTCCACCTCGCGCAACGCTGTGCGTTACGGCTGGAGCGGTGACCGTGATACCCGTGGCGAAACCAACTGGGTACCGGCCGAAGAAGTCGAACGCATTGAAATTCTGCGCGGCCCGGCCGCCGCCCGTTATGGCTCCGGTGCCATGGGCGGTGTCATCAACATCATCACCAAACGCCCCACCGACCAACTGCACGGCTCGCTGACCGCCTACACCGCCTTCCCCGAAAACGATGCCGAGGGCGCGAGCAAGCGCACCAACTTCAATCTCAGTGGCCCATTGACCGACAGCCTGGCGTTCCGCGTCTATGGCGGCCTGAACAAGACCGACGCCGATGACGCCGACATCAACCGCGCAGCGCAAGCGACGCCGGACTCGTTGGTAGCCGGCCGCGAAGGTGTGCGCAACAAAGATGTGAATGGCTTGCTGAGCTGGCAGTTCACCCCCGAGCAAACCCTCGACCTGGAGGCCAGCTACAGCCGCCAGGGCAATATTTTCGCCGGCGATACCATGCTCAACGGCGGTGGCGCGTTCGTGGAAAGCCTGGTGGGCAAGGAAACCAGTGTGATTCAACGCAGCAGCTTTTCTGCCACCCATCGCGGCGAATTCGACTGGGGTTCGACCCTGGCCTCGCTGACCCACGACCTGACCCGCAACGAGCGCCTCAACGAAGGCCTGGCCGGTTCCGGCGAAGGCGCGCCCTCGGCCAGTGCAGGCCGTTTCGAGTCCCGCTTGCGCAACACGCGGGCCACCGCCGAGGTCAACCTGCCCCTGAGCGCCGGTGCCGAACAGGTGCTGACCCTGGGCAGCGAATACCTCTACGAATCGATGAACGACCCAGGCTCGCTGCGCCCGCAAACTTACGACCCAGGCACCGGCGGCGTGCCCGCCATCCCGGGCGTGAGCCGCAACAGCACCAAGACCACCGCCTCAAGCTACGCCTTGTTTGCCGAGGACAACATCGAACTGGGCAGCAAGACCGTGATCACGCCTGGCTTGCGCTTCGACGATCATGAGGAATACGGCGGCAACTGGAGCCCCAGCTTCAACGCCTCGCACCAGTTGACCGACGAACTGAGCATCAAGGGCGGCATTGCCCGCGCCTACAAAACCCCCAACCTGTACCAGTCCAACCCGAACTATTTGCTCTACAGCCGTGGCAATGGCTGCAACGCCAGCGAAGCCAACATGGGCGGTTGCTACCTGGTGGGCAACCGGGACCTGAAGCCGGAAATCAGCGTCAACAAGGAAATCGGCCTGGCTTTGGACAAGGGCACCTGGCGCACCAGTGCGACGTATTTCCGTAATGACTACAAGAACAAGATCAACGCCAGTAACGAGGCGGCGTTCCGTCTGGGCAATGGCCGACGTGTATTGGAGTGGGAAAACAGCGGCCCAGCCTTGGTGCAGGGCGTTGAAGGCAACCTGTTCATCAGCCTGCGCGATGATCTGGACTTGAACACCAACCTGACCTACATGATCGACTCCAAGGACAAAGACACCGGCGAGCCCTTGAGCATCATCCCCAAGTACACCGTCAACACCACGCTGGACTGGCAAGCCACTGACAAGCTGTCTTTCCAGGTCAGCGGCACTTATTACGGCAAGCAGGAGGCGCCGACGCTCAACTCACGCAGCGCCAGCAGTTACAATCGCAGCGCCCAGCAGGACGTTGACCCGTACGGGCTGATGGGCCTGAGCAGCGGCTACGAATTCAATAAAAACTTGAGCGTACGGGTGGGCATCAACAACTTGCTGGACAAGCGTTTATCGCGCAAAGGCAACGCCGAGGATGCGGGGGCGCAGACCTACAATGAGCCAGGGCGGGCTTACTTCGCGTCGGTGACCACTTCGTTCTGAGGAAAGTGGGCGGCCAGTAATAACAATGCCTTGGAAACCCCATCCAAGGCATTGTTTGAAGCGCTTTACATTGCTGAGCGAGCCTACGTCTGGCTATCGCCTTCGTCTGCGTCGTCGCTGTCGGGCTCTTCGGTGGTCGAGTCATCATCCCCCTCAGTGCCACCTTGGCCTTTATCGCCGGGTTCCGCTTCGGACTTGGCCAACTGCAAGTCCGGGCTCTGGCTACTCGTCACCATGGCTGAGCCATGCACCGGGTTATGCGCCCAGGCCGTCGACATCCCCAACGACAACAGCACCAGCACCTTCATCAACAGCACTATTCGTTGAAAAATACTCATGATCGATTCCGTCCAGTCAGTAGGTAAAGCCCAGGCGACAGACCAATTACCATCGCCAGTCTTTGAAGCTAGTTCTGATCAAGGGTTTGCGCCAATTTCTGGTCAAATCGAGATTAACTGTGGGAGCGGGCTTGCTCGCGAATGCGGGGCGTCATTCAACAGATGCGTCGGCTGATCCACCGCCTTCGCGAGCAAGCCCGCTCCCACACTTAGCCTTTTGGCGACCAATAAAAAGGGCGAAGCCATCACAGCTTCGCCCTTCTCTTAACCGCTCAAACCTTAGTGGTGTTCGCGGGTCGCACGGAATTTCACATCCGGCCAGCGCTCTTCCATCAGCGCCAGGTTCACCCGCGTCGGCGCCAGGTAGGTCAAATGCCCACCGCCGTCGATCGCCAGGTTTTCCACGGCCTTGTTGGAGAACTCTTCCAACTTCTTCTTATCGCTGCAATCAATCCAGCGCGCCGAATACACGGTGATCGGCTCGTAGGAGCACTCCACCTTGTATTCCTCTTTCAAGCGGCTGGCGACCACGTCGAACTGCAGCACGCCCACGGCGCCGAGGATGATGTCGTTGCTGCGCTCGGGGAAGAACACCTGGGTGGCGCCCTCTTCGGCCAATTGCTGCAAGCCTTGGCGCAGTTGCTTGGACTTGAGCGGGTCACGCAGGCGCACGCGGCGGAACAGTTCCGGGGCGAAGTGCGGGATACCGGTAAAGCCCAGCGCTTCGCCTTCGGTGAAGGTGTCGCCGAT
This sequence comes from Pseudomonas sp. MF6394, assembly GCF_002018845.1. NCBI lineage: Bacteria > Pseudomonadati > Pseudomonadota > Gammaproteobacteria > Pseudomonadales > Pseudomonadaceae > Pseudomonas > Pseudomonas sp. MF6394. Next base: position 191,474 of record NZ_MVOJ01000002.1, on the reverse strand, counting down.
CTGGATGGTGCCGTGGTTGTGCAGGCCGATGATGTCGCCGGCAAACGCCTCTTCCAGCTGTTCACGCTCGGAGGAGAAGAACGTCAGGGCGTCGCCGATGCGCACGTCCTTGCCGGTGCGCACGTGGCGCATCTTCATGCCTTTTTCGTATTTGCCGGAGCAGATGCGCATGAAGGCGATACGGTCACGGTGTTTGGGGTCCATGTTCGCCTGGATCTTGAACACAAAGCCGGTGAATTTCTCTTCGACCGGTTCCACGGTGCGCTCGTTGGCAACGCGGGCCAGGGGTTTTGGCGCCCAGTCCACGACGGCGTCGAGCACGTGGTCGACACCGAAGTTGCCCAGCGCGGTACCGAAGAACACTGGCGTCAGTTGGCCGTCGAGGAACTCCTGCTGGTTGAACTCATGGCAGGCGCCCTGCACCAGCTCCAACTGGTCGACAAAACGGTCGTACTCGTCACCCAGGTGGGCGCGGGCTTCGTCGGAGTCGAGCTTCTCGATGATCTTGGTTTCGGTGCGTTCATGACCGTGGCCAGCGGTGTACACAATGATGTAGTCGTCGGCCAGGTGGTACACGCCCTTGAAGTCGCGGTAGCAACCAATCGGCCAGGTGATCGGCGCGGCCTTGATCTTCAGGACGGCTTCGATTTCATCCAGCAGCTCGATGGGGTCGCGGATATCGCGGTCGAGTTTGTTGATGAAGCTGACAATCGGCGTGTCACGCAGACGGCACACGTCCATCAGCGCGATGGTACGTGGCTCGACGCCCTTACCGCCGTCGAGAACCATCAGCGCCGAGTCCACCGCGGTGAGGGTGCGGTAGGTATCTTCGGAGAAGTCTTCGTGCCCCGGGGTGTCGAGCAGGTTGATCATGTGCTCGCGATACGGGAACTGCATGACCGACGTGGTAATGGAAATACCCCGTTGTTTTTCCATTTCCATCCAGTCGGAGGTGGCATGGCGGTCGGATTTGCGCGATTTCACCGTGCCGGCTACCGCGATCGCCTTGCCCATCAGCAACAGCTTTTCGGTGATGGTGGTCTTACCGGCATCGGGGTGGGAAATAATGGCGAAAGTGCGGCGTTTCGCGACTTCGGCGGCCTGGTGGGTCATGGGAAATCGCCTGGCAGGTGAGTCAAAAAAGGGCGGCGAGTATAGCGCAAACGCGAGGGTACGGACCACCGTTGAGCCCATTGGGGGTGGCTAAATGCACCCAAGTGTGGAACCTTTTAAAAGGTCGAGACGTCCACTCCCCTGCTACCGCACTCGGAACAGGGGCTGAAATATCAGCAAGTTAGCCTGACGAGGCTGCGCTCATGGCTTGATCGCATACTGCATTGCCAGTATCGGCGAGCTGCTTTTCGCGAACCTATTCGCCGACAGCCAGGAATGGCATTGCCGCCGGAGAATGTGTTCGCCGACAAAAGAAAAAAAGGAGTCCGCCTGTGGCTATTCGCTATGGCAAAGGGCTGATAGGAGGCGCGGTTGTCGTCGCGCTCCTGGCCCTGCTGGTCCACTGGATCGGCATCAACACGATCGAACTGTACCGCGACGATTTGTTGTTTTACCTGCAAGCTCATCTGATTCTCGTCCTAGTCTCCATGCTGGCAGCCCTGATTGTGGGCATCCCCGCCGGTATCCTGCTCAGCCGACCCAATATGGTCGGGCGCGCAGAACGTTTCATGCAGATCTTCAACATCGGCAACACCGTCCCTCCCCTGGCCGTACTGGCCATCGCCCTCGGCGTCCTCGGCATCGGCAGCGGCCCGGCCATCTTCGCGCTGTTCCTCGCCTCCCTCCTGCCCATCGTGCGCAACACCTACGAAGGCCTGAAAAACGTTCAGGGTTCCCTGAAAGAAGCCGCCACCGGCATCGGCATGACTCCTCGCCAGGTGCTGTTTCGCGTGGAGCTGCCCAACGCCGTGCCGATCATCATCGGCGGTGTGCGCGTGGCCCTGGCGATCAACGTCGGCACCGCGCCGCTGGCCTTCCTGATCGGCGCCAACAGCCTGGGCAGCCTGATCTTCCCCGGCATTGCCCTGAACAATCAGCCGCAACTGCTGCTCGGCGCCGCCTGCACCGCGCTGCTGGCGTTGCTGCTTGATGGCCTGGTAACCATGGCCAGCCGCCTCTGGCTGGAACGCGGGTTGCGCCCGTCTTAAGCCCGGTAAAGGAATTCACATGAAAAAACTGAGCTTGATATTAGGCTGCGTCCTGCTGCTTGCAGGTATTGCACAAGCCGCCGAAAAACCCGTGATCCGCATCGGCGCTCGGGTGTTTACCGAGCAGACCCTGCTCGCCGAAATCACTTCCCAGTACCTGCGCACCAAGGGCTACGACGCCCGTGTGACCGGCGGCCTGGGCAGTAACCTGGCGCGCAGTGCCCAGGAAAGCGGGCAACTGGACCTGATCTGGGAATACACCGGTGTGTCCCTGGTGGCCTACAACCATATCGACGAGAAACTCGACAGCGAACAGTCCTACGCTCGGGTCAAAGAACTCGACGCGAAAAAAGGCCTGATCTGGCTGTCGCCGTCTCGCTTTAGCAACACCTACGCCCTGGCACTGCCGGAGAAAGTCGCGCAGGAACATCCCGAGATCAACAGCATCAGCGACCTCACCCAAGCCATGGCTCAGGAGACCAAAGAGCATCGCCTGGTCGCCCTGGACACCGAGTTCGCCAACCGCTCCGATGGCCTGGCCGGCATGGTCAAGCTGTACGACATGAACCTGACGCGCAAAAACACCCGGCAGATGGACGCAGGCCTGGTCTACACCGCGCTGCGTAACGGCCAGGTGTTCGCCGGTTTGGTCTACACCACTGACGGTCGCCTTAACGCGTTCAAGTTGAAGCTGCTGGAAGACGACAAGCACTACTTCCCCGACTACACCGCAGCCCCGGTGATCCGCCAGGAATACCTCGACAAACACCCGCAACTGGCCGCCGAACTCAAGCCTTTGGCCCACCTGTTCGACGACGAAACCATGCGCCAGCTCAATGCACGGGTCGACGTCGACCATGAAAGCCCGTCCGCCGTTGCCGCCGATTTCCTGCGCCAACATCCAATCAACTAAAAAGGAGAAGACATGGAATTTTTGAACGCCTTTTCCCATCTTGATTGGGCCCAAGTGCTGCACTTGACCTGGCAGCACATCACCCTGGTCGGCATCGCCGTGATCCTCGCGATCTTTATCGGCGTGCCCCTGGGCATTCTGATGACGCGCTTCCCCACCCTGGCAGGTCCGTTGCAAGCCAGCGCCACGGTGCTGCTGACCGTGCCCTCCATTGCGCTGTTCGGCTTGCTGCTGCCGTTCTACTCCAAGTTCGGCCAAGGCCTGGGGCCAATGCCGGCGATCACCGCCGTGTTCCTCTACTCCCTGCTGCCGATCATGCGTAACACCTACCTCGCGCTGACCGGCGTAGAGCCAGGCATTCGTGAAGCCGCACGCGGCATCGGCATGACCTTCGGCCAGCGCCTGCGCATGGTCGAACTGCCGATTGCGGTGCCGGTGATTCTCGCTGGCGTGCGCACCGCCGTGGTGATGAACATCGGTGTGATGACCATCGCCGCCACCATCGGTGCCGGTGGCCTGGGTGTACTGATTCTGGCCTCTATCAGCCGCAGTGACATGTCGATGCTGATCGTCGGCGCCGTGCTGGTCAGCCTCCTGGCCATCTTCGCCGACCTGCTTCTGCAATGGCTGCAACGCTCGCTGACTCCAAAAGGATTGCTCAAATGATCGAACTTCAAAACCTGTCCAAGACTTTTCAAAGCAACGGCAAGACTGTCACTGCCGTCAACGATGTGAGCCTGACCGTCAACGAAGGCGAGATTTGCGTATTCCTGGGGCCCTCGGGCTGCGGCAAGAGCACCACGCTGAAAATGATCAACCGCCTGATCAAGCCCACCTCGGGCAAGATCTTGATCAACGGCGAAGACACCACCGACCTCGACGAGGTGACCCTGCGCCGCAACATCGGCTACGTGATCCAGCAGATCGGCCTGTTCCCCAACATGACCATCGAAGAGAACATCGTGGTGGTGCCCAAGCTGCTCGGCTGGGACAAGCAGAAATGCCACGACCGCGCCCGCGAGTTGATGAGCATGATCAAGCTGGAGCCCAAGCAGTACCTGCATCGCTACCCGCGTGAATTGTCGGGCGGGCAGCAACAGCGCATCGGCGTGATCCGCGCCCTGGCGGCCGACGCACCGTTGCTGCTGATGGACGAGCCGTTCGGCGCGGTCGACCCGATCAACCGCGAGATGATCCAGAACGAGTTCTTCGAGATGCAGCGCGCGCTGAACAAGACCGTGATCATGGTCAGCCACGACATCGACGAAGCCATCAAGCTGGGTGACAAGATCGCCATCTTCCGCGCCGGCAAACTGCTGCAGATCGACCACCCGGATACGCTGCTGGCGCACCCGGCCGACGAGTTCGTCAGCAACTTCGTGGGCCAGGACAGCACCCTCAAGCGCCTGCTGCTGGTAAAAGCCGAAGACGCGGCGGACAACGCCCCGTCGGTGAGCCCGGAAACCCCGGTGGCCGATGCCCTGGAACTGATGGACGAGCATGACCGCCGTTACGTGGTGGTCACCTGCGCCGAAAACAAAGCGCTGGGCTATGTTCGCCGTCGCGACCTGCACCGCCAGGCCGGCACCTGCGGCCAGTACCTGCGCGAGTTCAATGCCACGGCGGCCTATGACGAGCATTTGCGCATCCTGCTGTCGCGCATGTACGAGTTCAACCGTTCGTGGTTGCCGGTGATGGATGCAGAGCGGGTGTTCTTGGGTGAGGTGACCCAGGAGTCGATTGCCGAGTACCTGAGTTCCGGTAAGTCCCGTGGGGGCAAGACCAGCATTGTCTCCCCTGCCGAGACAGCCTTGGCTTAAAACTGTGGGAGCGGGCTTGCTCGCGAATGCAGAGTGTCAGTCGCCAGATAGGTTGACTGGTGCACCGCATTCGCGAGCAAGCCCGCTCCCACATTGGACCTTCAGTGGCTCTGAAACACCTCAAATCTCCCCATCCGGGGAACATCAATCCGTCACACCGGTCGGTTACATAAGTAGCTGCACGCGGCCGCGCGACGAACGCGTGCAAAAACGCGACATTTTTAGTTGATCCCACGCCCGCCAAGCCCTAAAGTTCGCGCCGAACGTCCATGCTGGAAACGATCCATCCGGCTCAAGTACTGACGACGAGACAGCAAGGCCAAGGGCAGCTTACCCCGTGGCCTTTTTGCTTTCGGCGACATGCCTTGGGAAGTAGGCGAACCAAAGTGGGGATACGGAGGACGTTCATTTGCACCCATTGATCAAATTAGTTTGCCCTTAGGAGTTCCCAGCATGTCGATCCAGGTCGAAGATTATTTCGCGCGCGCCACTTTTGACAAAATGAAGGCGTTCGCCGACAAGCAAGAAACCCCGTTCGTGGTGATCGACACCGCGATGATCAGCCAGGCCTACGATGACCTGCGCGCCGGTTTCGAATTCGCCAAGGTGTATTACGCCGTCAAGGCCAACCCGGCCGTCGAGATCATCGACCTGTTGAAAGACAAAGGCTCGAGCTTCGACATCGCTTCGATCTACGAGCTGGACAAGGTCATGGACCGCGGCGTCAGCGCCGACCGTATCAGCTACGGCAACACCATCAAGAAATCCAAGGACATCCGCTACTTCTATGAGAAGGGCGTGCGCCTGTTCTCCACCGACTCCGAAGCCGACCTGCGCAACATCGCCAAGGCCGCGCCGGGCTCGAAAGTGTATGTGCGCATCCTCACCGAAGGCTCGACCACCGCCGACTGGCCGTTGTCGCGCAAATTCGGTTGCCAGACCGACATGGCCATGGACCTGCTGATCCTCGCCCGCGACCTGGGCCTGGTGCCGTACGGCATCTCGTTCCATGTCGGCTCGCAACAGCGCGACATCAGCGTGTGGGACGCGGCCATCGCCAAGGTCAAGGTGATCTTCGAACGCCTGAAAGAAGAAGACGGCATTCACCTGAAGCTGATCAACATGGGCGGTGGCTTCCCGGCCAACTACATCACCCGCACCAACAGCCTGGAAACCTACGCCGAAGAAATCATCCGCTTCCTCAAGGAAGACTTCGGTGACGACCTGCCGGAAATTATCCTGGAGCCTGGCCGTTCGCTGATCGCCAACGCCGGCATCCTGGTCAGCGAAGTGGTATTGGTGGCGCGCAAGTCCCGTACCGCGGTCGAGCGTTGGGTGTACACGGATGTGGGCAAGTTCTCCGGCCTGATCGAAACCATGGACGAAGCCATCAAGTTCCCGATCTGGACCGAGAAGAAAGGCGAGATGGAAGAAGTGGTCATCGCCGGCCCGACCTGCGACAGCGCCGATATCATGTACGAAAACTACAAGTACGGCCTGCCATTGAACCTGGCCATTGGTGATCGTCTGTACTGGTTGTCGACCGGTGCCTACACCACCAGCTACAGCGCGGTGGAGTTCAATGGGTTCCCGCCGTTGAAGTCGTTTTACGTGTAAGCCCGCTTCGCATAAAAAACCCATGACGCGTCATGGGTTTTTTTTGGCTTACGAAAAGGTCGCGGCTCTTTGTTGGTAGGCCTCGGCCATGGCGCGAATTCGCGGATCATCCGCCAGCGCCAGGGCCTTGTGCGCCGTTCGCAGGAATTTGAGATTCCCGCCTTCCAGCGCCTTGCGCAACCACTCCAGTGCCGCATCGATCTGGCCGCTGTCGGCCAGCACCGCCGCATGGCTGAACTGCCCACGAAAATCCCCGGCCTCGGCTGAACGGCGATACCACTCGACAGCCGCCTCAAGGTCCTTGGGGCAATGCTGCCCATCTTCCAGGTAGCGCCCGAGCAGGTTCATGGACTTGGCGTGGCCCTGCTCGGCGGCCTGGCGGTACAGCGCCAGTGCTTGCGCCTGGTCTTCTACAACGCCACGGCCGGTAGCCAAGAGGTTGGCGTAGTTGTACTGCGCCCAATCCAACCCGGCGTGTGCCGCCAGGCGATATTCCCGTGCTGCTGCGGCTTCATCGACGGCACAGCCCCAACCATGCTCCAGGCAGCGCCCGGTCATATTGCGCGCCATCTGGTGCCCGCCCTGCGCGGCAATCTGGAACCAGCGCAGCGCCAAGGCTTCATCGCGCGCAATGCCGCGCCCTTCCAGCAATATTTGCCCGAGCAGGGCCTGGGCATCGACCACGCCTGCCTTGGCCGCGATGAGGATTGCCTGGGCGGCGCGCACCGGCGAATCGTCGAGCATGCTTTGTAATTGTTCGACGTTGAGCACTTCTTCGCGGCGCAATAAAAAGCCCATGTTCAGACCTCGACCCAGCGGCGCAGCAGGTTGTGGTAGGTGCCGGTGAGCTGGATCAACGCGGGGTGGTCGGGGACGTCGCGGGTCAGTTGCTGGATCGCGCCGTCCATCTCGAACAGCAGGGTGCGCTGGCTGTCTTCGCGCACCAGGCTTTGGGTCCAGAAGAACGAGGCATAGCGCGCGCCACGGGTCACCGCGTTGACCTTGTGCAGGCTGGAGCCGGGGTACAGCACCATGTCGCCGGCGGGTAGCTTGACCCGCTGCAGGCCGAACGTGTCCTGGATCTCCAGTTCCCCGCCGTCGTAGTCGTCGGGGTCACTGAAGAACAGCGTGGACGAAAGGTCGGTGCGCACGCGCTCGTGGCTGCCTTTGGGCTGGCGCACCGCATTGTCGATATGAAAGTCAAAACTGCCGCCTGCGGTATAGCAGTTGAGCAGCGGCGGGAAGACTTTGTGCGGCAGCGCGGCCGACATGAACAGCGGGTTGCTCCACAACCGCTCCAGCATGGCTGCGCCAATTTCCTTGGCCAAGGGGTGACCTTCAGGCAATTGCAGGTTGTGCTTGGCCTTGGCCGACTGGTGACCGGCGGTGATTTTGCCGTCAGCCCATTCGGTCTCTTCCAGGGCTTGGCGAATGCGCAGCACCTCCTCGCGAGAGAACAGGCCGGGAATGTGCAGCAACATGAGGCAATACCTGCGATCAGAGAGGCGTCAATGGTATTGATTCTTATCCGCCCTGTAAAACACGGGGACGAACGAGAGGGCAAATTCCGTAACAAAAAAGTGTAAAGAATGTAAATTTGATGCGAATAGCAATATCTCGCAATTGATACAAAGTCTTGTTGGCCCTATATTCCGCGGCCTCACATCCTTGGGGAAGGGACACGTCATGTCGCGCACTATTCTAAAAATACCGGTCAGTTCACCACGCATGCTGGCTTCGGCCATCGGCGTTGCCCTGAGTGCCGGCTCCGCCGCCCACCTGGCGCAGGCGGCTGAAAATACCGAGCCAAAAGGCGAGCGCAACCCTATCTCCCTCGGCGCCACCAACATCACCGGCCAAGAGCAGGACAACACCTCCTACCAGGTGGAGAAAGCCTCTTCGCAGAAGTACACCGCGCCGCTGGTGGACACGCCGCGCTCGGTCACTGTGGTGCCGCAACAAGTACTCAAGGACACCGCCGCCACCTCGTTGCAGGATGCCTTGCGCACCGTACCGGGTATCACCTTCGGCGCCGGTGAAGGTGGCAACCCTCAGGGCGACCGTCCGTTTATCCGTGGTTTTGACGCTCAGGGCGACACCTACCTCGATGGCGTACGCGATACCGGCGGCCAGAGCCGCGAGATCTTCGACATCGAGTCCATCGAAGTCAGCAAAGGCCCCAACTCCTCGTTCGGCGGCCGTGGCTCGGCCGGTGGCAGCCTCAACCTGGTGAGCAAGACCCCACAAGCGCGGGACTTCACCAACGGCGGCTTTACCTACGGCTCCGACCAGACCCGCCGCTACGTGCTCGACGTGAACCGCCAGTTCCTCGACGACAGCGCGGCCTTCCGCCTGAACCTGATGAGCCATGAACAAAACGTGGCTGGCCGCGATGCGGTGAACTACGACCGTTGGGGCGTGGCACCGTCGCTGACCTTTGGCCTGGGCACACCGACCCGCGTCAACCTCAGCTACTACCATATGGAAAGTGATGACCTGCCGGATTCGGGGATTCCGTATGGCTATGGCTCAGCAACCGCCACGGCCCACGTGCATGACAAACCCAACGATGGCGGCGACAGCAACAACTTCTACGGTTTGAAAAGCCGTGACTTCCGCAAGACTCGCGCCGACATCAGCACGTTCTCCATCGAGCACGACCTGAACGACAACATGACGCTCAAAAACACCCTGCGCCACGGCAGCACCGGCCAGGACTATGTGCTCACTCAGCCGGATGACAGCAAGTTCAACGTCAACCGCTATGGCACCGTCTGGCGTCGCGCCAACAGCCGTGTCTCCACCACGACCACAACCACCAACCAGACTGACCTGTTTGGCAGCTTCCAGGCCCTGGGCTTCAAGCACACTTACTCCACTGGCCTGGAATTTACCGGTGAAGAAACCCGTGTCAGTGGCTACACCGTCAGCCCTAATGCGAACCCGGTGTGCACCACCGCCAAGGGCAGCCTGGGCGGCCAGTGCACCTCACTGAGCAACCCAAACCCCGACGATGCCTGGAACGGCAGCATCGCCCGCAACTACAACGGCACCAACACCAAAGCCACCAGCCGTGCCGCGTACGTGTTCGATACCATCGAGCTCGATCCGAAATGGCTGCTGAACGTAGGCTTGCGTTACGACACCTTTGACACCGAAGCCAACACCAACGCCGTCGCCGGACGCACCAAGATCAAGGACGACAGCCAGTTCTTCAACTGGCAGGCCGGCCTGGTCTGGAAGCCGGTGGAGAACGGCAGCATCTACGCCTCGTACGCAACATCGGCCACGCCAGCCGGTGGCCTGATAGGCGAAGGTTCCGACGGCAACCCACTGTCTGCCGGTGCCGCCACCAGCGACTTGCAGCCAGAAGAAACCGTCAACTACGAACTGGGCACCAAGTGGGACCTGTTCCACGACCGCCTGTCCCTGACCGCAGCCGTGTTCCGCACCGAGAAGAAAAATACCCGCATCCTGGTGGATGCACTCACCTACCAGAACGCCGGTGAATCTCAGGTCGATGGCATCGAGTTGTCCGCCAGCGGCAAAATTACCGAACAATGGCAGGTGTTTGCGGGCTACAGCTATCTGGACAGCGAACTGGTCAAATCCGGCCTCAACGGGCGTAACGGTGTCGTGAGTTCCGGCTCCAGCAAGGGCAACCAAATGCCCAACACGCCGAAGAACTCGTTCAGCCTGTGGACCACCTACGACGTGACGCCCAAGCTGACCATCGGCGGCGGCGCCTTCTATGTCGATCAGGTTTACGGCGACGTCGGCAACACGGTGTATGTACCCTCCTACACCCGCTACGACGCCATGGCCAGCTACAAGCTGACCAAGAACGTCGACCTGCAATTGAACGTGCAGAACCTGACTGACAAGACCTACTACGACAAGGCTTTCTCCACGCACTTCGCCAACCAGGCGGCCGGTCGTACGGCGTTGTTGACCACCAGCTTCCACTTCTAAAAGCGGTAAAGTTCCAGCCAGAAGCCCCACACATCGGATGCGTGGGGCTTTTGCGTGTTTCCCGGCAACTCACGGCATAATGCGCGCCGTGATCAGATATCCAGCTAAGCGAGGCGCTCCGACGTGTTGAAGAAAACCCTGTTCCAGTTGCATTGGTTCTTCGGCATCACGGCCGGGCTGGTGCTGGCCTTGATGGGGGTCACCGGGGCCGCGTACTCGTTTCAGGACGAGATCCTGCGGGCGCTCAACCCCACCGTGTTGAGCGTGCAGAAACGCGAGGCCGGTGTACTGCCGCCCGCCGAGCTGGTACGCAAGTTGGAAGCGGCCGAAGGCAAGACCGTGGCCATGCTGTGGGTAGAAAGCGACAGCGGCAACGCCGGCCGCGTGTCCTTCACCCCGCCACCGGGCGAGCGCCGTGGCCAGATGCGCTACTTTGACCCGTACACCGGCGACTACATGGGCGACGCGGTCGGCCAGGACCTGTTCGGCTTTATCCTGCAACTGCACCGCTTCCTCGCCATCGGCGATACCGGGCGCAATATCACCGGCGCCTGCACCCTGATCCTGTTGTTCTTCTGCCTCTCCGGCCTGTACCTGCGCTGGCCGCGCCAGGTGAAAAGCTGGCGCGTCTGGCTGACCCTGGACTGGCGCAAAAAGGGCCGCAGCTTCAATTGGGACCTGCACTCGGTATTCGGCACCTGGTGCCTGCTGTTTTATCTGTTGGCGGCGCTGACCGGGCTGTATTGGTCCTACGACTGGTACAACCGTGGCGTGACCAAACTGCTGTCCGACGCGCCGCAGAACGAGCGCATGCGCAAGCGCGGCCCAGCCCCCGCTGGCCCGGCTCCGGTGGCCAACTACGACGCGATCTGGAGCAGCATCTACAGCAACGCCGGCCCCGACTTGAGCGCCTACAACATTCGGATGCCGCCGGTGGCCGGGCAACCGGCCACTGTGTATTACCTGCTCAACTCATCGCCCCATGACCGCGCGCTGAACCAGATCAACCTAGACCCGGCCACCGGCGAGGTCAAATCCCACGAGCGCTACGCCAGCAAAAGCCTCAAGGCGCAGTTGCTGACCAGTGTGTATGCGCTGCACACCGGCAGCTATTTCGGTCTGGTCGGGCGGATTGTCCTCACCGTCAGCTCCCTGCTCATGCCGCTGTTCTTCATCACGGGCTGGCTGCTGTACCTCGACCGACGCCGCAAAAAGCGCCAGGTCCGCGATGCCCGCAAAGGTCTGACAGGTAACCACAGCGATGCGCCGGCCTGGCTGATCGGCTTCGCCAGCCAGAGCGGTTTTGCCGAACAACTGGCCTGGCAAACGGCCGGGCAATTGCAGGCTGCGGGCCTGGCGGTAAAGGTGCAGCCCCTGGGCAGTGTCAGCCCTGACGACCTCAGCCACTCGCAGAACGCACTGTTTGTGGTCAGTACCTTTGGCGACGGCGAAGCCCCCGACAGCGCCCGTGGTTTCGAGCGCAGCGTGCCCGGCCAGGCGCTGCCCCTCAAAGGCTTGAACTACTCGGTGCTGGCCCTGGGTGACCGGCAGTACGAGCATTTTTGCGGCTTTGCTCGGCGCCTGCATTTCTGGCTGACCAACCAGGGCGGCAACCCCCTGTTTGCCCCGGTGGAAGTCGACAGCGGCGACACCCTGGCGTTGCCGACCTGGCAACAACAACTGGGCCAGCTCACCGGGCATGCGCCGGCAGCGGCCTGGCCGACGGCCCAGTACGAAAACTGGACCCTGAGCCAGCGCACCCTGCTCAACCCCGACAGTGTCGGCTCGCCCGTCTACCTGCTGGGCCTCACATCCACGTCTGCGCACAGCTGGCTGGCCGGCGACCTGGTGGAAGTCCTGCCGCGCAATTGCCCCTGGGCCATCGAACACTTCCTGGCCGGCCTGGGCTTGGTCGGCAGCGACGGCGTGGTAATCGACGGCGTCGCCCACACCCTCGACCAGGCCCTGGCCACGCGCCAGTTGCCGGACAACCGCACGCACCTGGTCGGCCTGCACGCCCAGGCACTGGTGGACGCGTTGGTACCGCTGGGCATGCGCGAATACTCCATCGCCTCGATTGCCAGCGACGGTGTGCTGGAGCTGATCGTGCGCCAGGAGCGCCACCCCGACGGCAGCCTGGGGCTTGGCTCCGGCTGGCTGACTGAACACGCCGCCCTCGGCTCGGCCATCAGCCTGCGCCTGCGGCGCAACAGCGGCTTCCATTTGCCCGACGCGCCTGTGCCGCTGATTCTGCTGGGCAACGGCACCGGCCTGGCGGGCCTGCGCAGCTTGCTCAAGGCGCGTATTGCCGACGGCCAGCAGCGCAACTGGTTGCTGTTTGGCGAGCGCAATATCGCCCACGACTACCTGTGCCAGGACGAACTGCAAGGCTGGCTCGCCAATGGAGACCTGGCCCTGCTGGACCTGGCGTTTTCCCGGGACCAGGAGGAGAAAATCTACGTACAGGACCGTTTGCGCGAATCAGCGGATGTGCTGCGTAAATGGCTGGCGGATGGCGCGGCGATTTATGTGTGTGGCAGCTTGCAGGGGATGGCGACGGGCGTGGATCAGGCACTGGCAGACATCCTGGGCAATGAGGCGCTGGAGCGCCTGATCGAACAAGGCCGCTATCGTAGGGATGTCTACTGACCCTGCTAATGCCTGCCTTCTGTAGGAGCGAGCTTGCTCGCGAAGAACGTCAACGATAACGCGGGCTTCCTGAATAACGCGGCGTCTGTGAGTTTTTCGCGAGTAAGCTCGCTCCTACAGTTTTGATTGCATTCCAATCAGGTCGGTTGCAGTTTCTGCTCGAACACGGAAACCCCATCCAAGTCGCGCAGCATCACCGTCAACTCCGCCGTCTGCCCATCAATCTGCACTTCACCAAAAAACTGAAAGCCCGCGAACGGCGAGGTGTTCTGTGCCGGTGGCGCCTTCTGGAACACCACGTGCGGGCCAAAGGTTTTATCCAGTGGGTTGGGCCCGAAGCTCCCGGCATTCAACGGTCCTGCCACAAACTCCCAGAACGGCTCGAAATCCTGGAACGCCGCGCGGTCCGGGTGGTAGTGATGCGCCGCGCAGTAATGCACGTCCGCCGTCAGCCACACGTGGTTGCGCACCTTGTGCTCATGCAGGAACCCCAGCAGTTCGGCAATCTCCAGCTCACGCCCTTGCGCCGGGCCAGGGTCGCCGTTGGCGACGGCTTCCCAACGCGCCACGCCGGGGCTGACCTCACCGTCGGGTACGCCCAGGCCGATGGGCATGTCGGCGGCGACCACCTTCCACTGCGCTTGCGACGCCTTGAGCCCGCGCTTGAGCCAGTCCAACTGCTCACGCCCCAGGAAGGGCTTTTCAGCGCCCAGGTTGTCGTCATTCGGCCCGCGATAGCTGCGCATATCCAACACAAACACATCCAGCAGCGGCCCATAACTGAGCTTGCGATAAATGCGCCCGCCAGCGTCGGCGCTCTGTCGGCGCATGGGTGAGTATTCCAACCAAGCCTGGCGGGCACGGCCCACCAGAGTGTTGATGTCGCGGGTCTGGTAACGCTCATCCAACTGCTTGCTCGATGACCAGTTGTTGATCACCTCGTGATCGTCCCACTGCCAGATCTGCGGCACCTCGGCATTGAAGCGGCGCACGTTTTCATCCAGAAGGTTGTAGCGGTAATTGCCGCGATATTCATCGAGGGTTTCGGCCACCTTGCTCTTGGCTTCGGTGGTGATGTTGCGCCAGATGCGCCCGCCTTCGGTGGTGATCTGCGCGGGTACCGGGCCGTCGGCGTAGATGGTGTCGCCGCTGTGGATAAAAAAGTCCGGCAGGCGCAGGCGCATGGCTTCATAGATGCGCATGCCACCGATGTCGGGGTTGATGCCGAAGCCTTGGCCGACGGTGTCGCCGCTCCACACAAAACGGATATCGCGCCGCTGTTGCGGCACGCTGCGCAAGTGACCGAACCAGGGCTCACTGGCAATGCCGCTCTGGGCGTCTTCGAAATGCACGCGGTAGAAAATCGCCTGGTCGACCGGCAGCCCGGTGAGTTCGACACGGGCGGTAAAGTCGGTGCGGCTGTCGGCCAGGGGCGAGACGAACCGGCGCGGGTTGCTGAACACACTGCGGGTATCCCACTCCACCACCATCTTCGCCGGGCGGTCGCTGCGGCTCCAGATCATGGCGCGGTCGCCCTGCAGGTCGCCCGATTGCACGCCGTCAGTGAGTTGCGGCCGGTCCTTCACCGAAGCGATCACCGCCGGCGCCAGGCCCGGCAACAACAGGCCAGCGCCTACGGCTTGCATCACACGGCGGCGGCCCAGATCGAAGTGGCTCATGCAGGTGCCCTCTTGAGTATCAAAAGGGCCACTTAAGCATGGAGGGATGAAGCGGATGTGACACCGATCGGGAGAACGATCAAATTCACCTGTGGGAGCTGGCTTGCCTGCGATGCAAACACCTCGGTGTATCAGGCAAACCCAGTCGATGCTATCGCAGGCAAGCCAGCTCCCACATTTTTTGCCAGTGTCAGGCAGTCACGGCCAGCTCGGCCGCTTCCGGCCGCTTGAGCAGGGCATACACCAGCCCGGTCAATACACTGCCCGCCACAATCGCCAACAAGTACAACAACGCATGGTTCATCGCATTCGGAATCACCAACACAAACAAGCCGCCATGGGGCGCGGCGAGTTTGCAGCCGAAGTACATCGACAGCGCACCGGTCAACGCACCACCGGCGATGCTGGCCGGAATGACGCGCAGCGGGTCTTTGGCGGCGAAGGGAATCGCACCTTCGGAGATAAAGCACAGCCCCAGGATCATCGCCGCCTTGCCGGCTTCGCGTTCGGTCTGGGCGAACTTGCGTCGGGCCAGTAACGTAGCGATGCCCATGCCAATCGGCGGCACCATGCCGGCGGCCATGGTCGCGGCCATCGGCGCGCCGCTCGACGCGGCCAGCAGGCCGACCGAGAACGCATACGCCGCCTTGTTGATCGGCCCACCCAAGTCCACGCACATCATGCCGCCGAGCAGAATGCCCAGCAGCACCGCGTTGGTGGTGCCCATGGTGCTGAGGAAGTCCGTCAGGCCCGTGAGCAAGCGGGCGACCGGTGGCCCCACCAGGTAGATCATCACCAAACCGGTAAACAGGCTCGCCACTAACGGGATGATCAGGATCGGCTTGAGCGCTTCCAGGCTCTGGGGCAGTTGCACCGCGCGGCTGATCAGCTTGACGCAATACCCGGCGACGAAACCGGCGAGGATGCCACCAATAAACCCAGCCCCCAGCGTCCCCGCCAGCAGCCCGCCAATCATGCCGGGCGCAAGGCCAGGACGGTCGGCAATCGAGTAGGCGATGTAGCCCGCCAGCAGCGGCACCATCAACAGGAACGCCTGGTCACCCACGGATTTGAGCGCCGCCGCCAAGGTGCCAGGCTGTTCGAAGGCATGGATGCCGAATACAAACGACAAGGCGATCAGCAGGCCCCCCGCCACCACCATCGGCAACATGTACGACACGCCGGTGAGCAGGTGTTTATAGACCCCGGTTTTCTCCGCCTTGGCCGCTGCACCGCTGGCCGCGCTTTCCACCGCGCCTTCGGCCAGGGCCTTGTTGAGGATGGCTTCGGATTGCTTGAGGGCAATGCCGGTGCCACAGCGATAAATCTTCTTGCCGGCGAAACGCTCGGTGGCCACTTCGATATCGGCCGCGAGCAATACCACATCGGCATCGGCAATCGCCTGGGGGCTCAACGGCGTGCGGGCGCCGACCGAGCCTTGGGTCTCGACCTGCAAGTCATAACCCAGTCGCTGGGCCGTCTGCTGCAAGGCTTCGGCGGCCATGAACGTGTGGGCCACACCGGTGGGGCACGCGGTAATCGCTACGATACGCGGCGCAGCCTTGGCCGCCACCGCTGCGTCGTTGGCGACATACACCTGGGCCTCTTCAGCCCCACGGCGCAACACGCCTTCGACATCCGCCAACGCCTGGGCCGGCGTGCTCTGGAACACACGTTTGCCGACAAACCGCTGCATATCCACCGGGGTACTGCTGACCAGCAGCACCCACTCGGCATCATCAATCGTCGCCTGGGACAACTGGCGCTCCGGGCGCTGCACATCGACGACTTCAACACTGGTGTGCAAGCCCATGCGCTGGGCGGCGGCGTCCAGCAAGCGGGCGCACAGCACACTGGTGACCATGCCGTTCGGGCAGGCGGTAACAATGGCTAACTTCATCACAAACCCTCTTATTGTTCTGTCAGCGTGCGCACATCGACGCCGCTTTCGAGACGCGCCAACTGCGCGTCATCGCTGATGCCAAAACCGATCTGTGTCACCGCCATCGCGGCAATTGCCGTGGCCCGGCGCAGGGTGTGCTCCGGCGTGTCGCCACTGAGCAAACCGTGGAGCATCCCGGCCAGCAGCGAGTCGCCGGCGCCCACGGTACTGGCCACTGCCACCTTGGGCGGCGTGGCATGCAGCGCCGCACCTGGGCGGTACCAGGTCACGCCTGCGGCCCCGTCGGAGACCACCACATGTTCGACGCCTTGCTGATGCAGTCGGCTGATGGCATCGGTGGCGCTACCCAGGGCCTCGGCCAACTCTTCGGTATTGGGTTTGACCAGCCACGGGCCAACCTCCAACCCCAGGCGCAGCGCTTCGCCGCTGGTGTCCAGGGCCACTTTCAACCCGAGGTCTTTCAACGCCTCCAGCAAACCTTTAAACCACTGCGGGCTGACGCCGCGCGGCAAGCTACCGGCCACCACCACCGCATCGAACTCCGGGCCAATGATCGCGACCATCTTAAGCAGCGCTTTTAGCGCCTCTTCAGTCACCAGCGGCCCCGGTGCATTGATGTCGGTGACCCGCCCATCCTGTTCGGCAATCTTGATGTTGCTGCGGGTTTCGCCGGGGACACGGATGAAGGCATCGCCAAACCCACGGCGCTTGATCAGCGCATTGAAAGCCTGGGGGTTGGCACTGCCGAGGAAGCCGCCCACGCTGACGTAATGGCCCAGGTCCGCCAGCACTTGCGCCACATTCACGCCCTTGCCCGCCGCGTGGGTGAGCATCGCTTCACTGCGATTGACCTCACCGGGTTGCAGGTGCGCCAGGCATACCGTGAGGTCCAACGCCGGGTTCAGCGTCAGGGTCAGAATATTCGCCATCTACACGGCCTCCACTAGGGCACGCACTTGCGCGGGCGAACCCACCGCCAGTGCTTGTTGCGCCAGGCCCTGGGCCTCGCTCAGACTGAATTCACGCACTCGCGCCTTCACCTCGGGAATGCTGCGGGCCGACACGCTCAACTCATCCACACCCAGGCCGACCAGCACCGGTACCGCCAGCGGATCCGCCGCCAACTCGCCGCACACACCCACCCATTTGCCATGGGCATGGGCGGCGCGCACGGTGATGTCGATCAGTTGCAAAACTGCCGGGTGCAAGCCATCGGCCTGGGCCGACAGGGTCGGGTGGCCACGGTCGATGGCCAGGGTGTACTGGGTCAGGTCGTTGGTGCCGACGCTGAAGAAGTCGACTTCCTTGGCGAGCACCGGCGCCAGCAACGCGGCTGAAGGCACTTCGATCATGATCCCCAGTTGCAGGTCCGCCACCGGGATCTCCAGGCGCAGGCGCTCGGTCATGTCCCGGGCGGCGCGCCACTCATCCACGCTGCCGACCATGGGGAACATGATGCGCAGCGGGCGGTTATCCGCAGCACGCAGCAGTGCGCGCAGTTGCGCTTCCATGATCTGCGGGCGTTGCAGCGTCAGGCGAATGCCGCGCACACCGAGGAAGGGGTTTTCTTCTTCGGCGATCGGCCAATAGGGCAAGGGCTTGTCGCCGCCCACATCCAGGGTGCGCACCACCAACGGGCGACCGTTGAGACCGTCGAGTACGCGACGGTATTCGGCTTCCTGGGTGGCCTCGTCCGGCGCCTGGGGGTGGGCCATGAAAATCAGTTCGGTGCGCAACAGGCCGATACCTTCGGCGCCCTGCTCCACTGCACTGGCCACCCCGGCGCTTTCACCAATGTTGGCGAACACTTCCACGGCGTGGCCGTCGCGGGTCAGCGCCGCTTCATGGCGTTGGGCCGAAGCAGCTTGCAAGCGCTGTTCGCGGCTGTCGCGCTCCACGGTGGCCCGTTGCAGGGTGGCGGCGTCGGGGTCGACATGCAGGCGACCGCGCTGGCCATCGAGCAACAGCGGCGTGCCGGCTTTGAGCAGTAACACCGCAGCACCAGCACCGACCAAGGCCGGAATACCCAGTGCGCGGGCGACGATGGCGCTGTGGGCTGTGGCGCCACCTCGGGCGGTGAGAATGCCGGCAACGCGGGCCGGGTCCAGGCGTGCCACGTCCGAAGGGCCGACTTCTTCCATCACCAGGATGTAGGGTTCACTCGGTTCCTGCACGCTTTGGACGCCGCATAATTGGGCCAGCACGCGGCGGCCGATGTCACGCAAGTCGGCAGCACGCTCGGCCAACAGGGCATCCTGCAAGGCTTCCTGCTGCTTGGCGGCGGCTTCGATCACGCTCATCCAGGCGGCTTCGGCGCTTTCGCCTTGCTTGAGGCGGGTGTCGACTTCGTCGGTCAGTTCCGGGTCGTCGAGCATTTCCTGGTGGGTGATGAAAATCTCGCGGATGGCCTTGGCCTGGCTGCGTTCGATCAGGCCCTGGATATCCGTGCGCACATCGCTCAAGGCCGTGTGCAGGCGCTGGCGTTCGGCGGCGGCAGACTCACCGCGCAAGGGGTAATCGAACACCTGTGGCACTTGGATGTGGGCCGGGCCGATGGCAATACCCGGTGCGGCGGCAATCGCCTGGAGTTGGCTACCGCTCAGTGGCGCGCTGAGTACGGGTTCGATATCGACCTGCGCTGGCTGTGCACTCACCGTAGGCAAGGGCTCGACCTCTTCGCCAAGGCCCTCTTGCACGGCGGCCAAGAGGGCGGGCAATGCATCGCCGGCCACCGTCGGCTCGGCCACAAATTCCAGCACCTGGCCACGACGTGCGCCGAGGCTGAGCAACTTGCTCAAGCTTTTGACCGACACGGCGCCCACCGCGCCATCGACGATGCGCACGCGGATATCGCCATCAAAACTTTTCGCCAATTGGGCAAGGATCTTCGCCGGGCGAGCATGAAGCCCGTGGGCGTTGGCCAGGGTAATGCGGGCGCTCGGCCAGTCCGGTGGCAGTTCACCGCCCAGCACTTCCAGCACCGCGCGGCTGCTGGTGGCGCGCCCCAACTCCTGGCCGCGCCCTTCAATCAGCAAGGCACACAGGCGTTCAAGCAGGGTCTGGTGCGCTTCACCGAGGCTCGCCAGGCAAAACAGGCCGTGCAAAGGCTGGCCGAGGTAGCGCATGGGTTTGTCCGGCGTCACAAAGGCCAGGCCCGGACGCTTGACCGTCTGCTCGCTGTGCAACCACCACAGGCCATCGCCCAGGGGCAGCGCGTCGACCTGCTGCAATACGGCGGCAAAACCATTGCTCACACAGTCGGCCTGGCGCAGCAGGCGTGCACCGCGCCACACCAACTCTTCAAAATCATCGGCCGACACGCCCAGGCTGATCATCTGTGCATCCAGCGCCAGTTCCTGAGGCGCGCCTTGCAACAGTTTCAACAGGGCTTCGGCACTGCCGGCACGGCGCAAGGCCTGGCCCAGGTCGGTTTCACCGAGGGCACGGGTGAGCAGTTGCAACAGGCGCAGGTGTTCATCGGATTTAGCCGCGATGCCAATCGCCAGGTAAACGATCTGGCCATCGCCCCAGTCCACCCCTTCGGGGAACTGCAGCAGGCGCACACCGGTGGAGAACACCTGGTCGCGGGTTTCTGGCGTGCCATGGGGAATGGCAATGCCTTGGCCGAGAAAGGTCGAGCCTTGGGCTTCACGGGCTTGCAAGCCACTGAGATAACCTTCGGCAACCAGGCCATCGGCCACTAATTTGTCAGCGAGCAGGTGCAAGGCAGCAGATTTATCCACAGCCACCTGGCCCATGGATATCTGCTCTACAGTGAGCTCAAGCATGCCGTTCTCCTAGTTAGTGCGACGGGGCGCACTAGGTATTGTTGTAGGTAAATATGTTCAAAATTAACTGACTGAGCGGTCAATTGGCAGTGGTCACTCAGCGGCGAACATCGTAAAAATACGCTTGCTGAAACGTTTAATCTAGAATTTATGGCAGATTACGCGTTAATTGCGCAAGCTTGAAGGGCCACTCGGCGCTTGCTGTGGGGCATGGGTCGAATGCAGGAATCGGTTACGATTGGACAAAATGTCGGGGCGAGCGCCAAAAAACAAGGAAATCCCGGTTTGAAACTCAGTGATATCGCACGTCTGGCCGGTGTGTCCGTTACCACCGCCAGCTATGTCATCAATGGCAAGGCCGAACAGCAGCGCATCAGCAACGCCACCGTTGAGCGTGTGCGTGCCGTGGTCCAGGCCCATGGCTTTACCCCCAACCCTCAAGCCGCCGGGCTGCGCAGCCGGCATACGCGCACCTTGGGGTTCATCCTGCCAGACCTGGAAAACCCCAGCTACGCACGCATCGCCAAACTGCTGGAACAAGGTGCGCGGGCGCGAGGCTATCAGTTGCTGATCGCCAGCTCCGATGATGAAGCGGACAGCGAACGCCAACTGCTGCAACTGTTCCGTGCCAGGCGTTGCGATGCGTTGTTCGTCGCCAGTTGCCTGCCGGCCAGCGATGACAGCTATCGCGAGCTGCAGGCCAAGGGGCTGCCGGTGATTGCCATCGACCGGGAGATGGAGCCGAACCAGTTCTGTTCCGTGGTCAGCGACGACCACCAGGCCTGCCAGCAACTCACCAGCAGCCTGCTGCAACCGTTGCCCAAGCAGATCGCGCTGATCGGCGCACGGCCCGAGCTGAGCATCAGCCAGGCGCGTACCGCCGGTTTCCGGGATGCGCTGCAAGGCTTCACGGGCGACGTGATTATCGAACAGGGCGAAGCTTTCAGCCGTGACTGCGGCCGAGAGCTGATGGAGCAACTGCTGCAACGCCTGGGGCATCTGCCGGACGCGCTGGTAACCACCTCCTACGTACTGCTGCAAGGCGTGTTTGATGCGCTGCATGATTTCCCCCTCAAGTCACGGCCCCTGCGCCTGGGCACCTTCGGCGATACGCAGTTACTGGATTTCCTGCCGCTGCCGGTCAACGCCATGGCCCAGCAACATCAGTTGATTGCCGAAACCGCCCTGCGCCTGGCCCTGGCCGCCATTGAAGAGGAACAGTACCAACCCGGCGTGCATGCGATTGGCCGGACCTTCAAGCAGCGTATCCACGAGGCCTGAGCGTGGAGCTGATCGACACCCACACGCACCTGGACTTCGAGGACTTCGACCAGGATCGCTCGCATGTCCTCGCCCACAGCCGTGAACTCGGCGTGCGACGCATGGTGGTGCTGGGGGTGTACCAGAAAAATTGGCAGCGGCTGTGGGACTTGGTGCAACAGGACGAAGGCCTGTTCGCCGCCTTCGGCTTGCACCCGGTGTATCTCGATGAGCATCGCCCCGCCGACCTGCTGGAACTGGGCGACTGGTTGACGCGCCTGCATGGCCACCGGCAACTGTGCGCCGTGGGCGAAATTGGCCTGGATTACTTTCTGGAACAGTTGGACCACCAGCGCCAGCAACCGCTGTTTGAAGCCCAACTGAAACTCGCGGTGGAGTTTAAACTGCCAGCCTTGCTCCACGTTCGCCGCAGCCACGCCGCCGTGATTGCCACCCTCAAGCGCATCCGCGTGCCCAGAGGCGGCATCATCCATGCGTTCGCCGGCAGCGCTGAAGAGGCACGCGAGTACATCAAGCTCGGGTTCAAACTGGGCCTGGGCGGCGCTGCCACCTGGCCCCAGGCCCTGCGCATGCACCGGGTACTGGCGCAGTTGCCGCTCGACGCCGTGGTGCTGGAAACCGACTCGCCGGATATGGCCCCGGCCATGTACCCCAACCAGCGCAATAGCCCGCAGCACCTGCCGCAGATCTGCACGGCCCTGGCCGAGCGCATGGGTATCAGCCCTTTATTGCTGGCTGAGGCGAGCACACACAATGCGTGCGAGCTGTTCAACTGGTAGCGGGCTGATCACCTGCAACTTCAAGGTCATTGTCTGTCGATGGCGGGCATAGCGCACCACCAGCAAATGGATCAGCACGGCGACCAGCGAAATGTTCAGTTGCCCGATCACACTGAGCAGCCCCAACCATTCAGCGACCAAGGCCATCAGCAAGGTTGCGCACGTCAGCATGATCATGCTCGGCCGCACCAGCGCCCAGTGGTCCAGGGCCCTGAACTGGCGCAACTGCTTGACGCACCCCAACTGCAACCCGCAGTGGCAATACGTACAGTCAAACGGTATATCAATGGCAATGGCGTTCAGTTGCCAGGGCTTGAGCTCAAACGTCATGTTGCATTGGGCGCAATGCCCTTTGATACCGATTGCGGCGGCCATCGTTTTGTCCCCTCGTGACCGTGACGGATGAAATAAATTTTCACCTATTCACGCCCCGATAAAACACGCATCGGTAAATCAGGACATAAGCCACATGGCCCGCCGCTTCGTCCTTCAGAACCTCCCTACACCCGAAACGCGCCAATCAATTGCTTCAACTCAACCACCTGGGTTGCCAGTTGCCGACTGGCCGCTTCCGTGTGCTGCGCGCCTTGCGCCGCATGCTCGCCGGCGCGGTTGATTTCGACAATGTTCTGGTCGATGTCTTGAGCGACCGCCGTTTGCTGCTCCACGGCGGCGGCGATCTGCTGGTTCTGATCGACGATCATCCCAACCGCCCCCAGGATATTTTCCAGGGCTTGCTGGACTTTTTCCGACTGCCCTACCGTGCCATTCGCCATTTCATGGCTGCTGCCCATGGCCTTCACCGCCGCACCGACGCCGCTGTGCAAGCGGATGATCATCTGCTCGATTTCCTCGGTGGAGTGCTGTGTACGCCGGGCCAGAGTGCGCACCTCGTCGGCCACCACCGCAAACCCGCGCCCTTGGTCACCGGCGCGCGCCGCTTCGATGGCCGCGTTGAGCGCCAGCAGGTTGGTCTGCTCGGCGATGCTCTTGATGACCTCCAGGACGCTGCTGATGGACTGGCTGTCGGTCGCCAGTTGGTTGATCACCCGCACCGATTCGTCGATCTCCGCCGCCAGGCGCGCAATACCGCCTTGTTGGGATTGCACCAGCGCACGCCCGCTGACGGTTTCATCGTTGACACTCTGAGCACTGCTGACCGCCGCCGCCGCGCTGCGAGCCACCTCCTGGGCGGTGGCGGACATCTGGTTCATCGCCGTCGCCACTTGCTCGATCTGGCTGCGCTGGCCGGACACCGCCTGGTTACTCTGTGCCGACACCGCCTGCACCTGGCCCGCCTGCAACTCCACCTGGCTGACCGTATGCCCAACACGCTCGATCAGGTCATGAATCTTGGCCACGGTGCCATTGAACACCTGGCCCAGGTCGCCCAGTTCGTCACGGCTCTGGGCAACGAAGGTGACCGTCATGTCACCCGCCGCCACTTTGTCCATCATCGCCCCCAGGCGGCGCAAGGTGGTGCGGGTGGAGACAAAGAAACCGGCATAGAGATAGAAAATCAGCGCAAACACCGCCGCCAGGGCCGTGACCAGCAACACCATGTGCAAACGGTTCTGCGCCAGGCGCTGCTGCAACTGCTGCCCGAGGAACGCCAGGGTGGTGTCATCCAATTGATAGGTCTTGGCCATCAGTTGGCTGACGCCGTCATAAAACCCCTGCCAAGGCGCGTCGAGGGTCTCGGCCATCACCACCTGCTCTTCGAAAAACTCACTGCCTTGCTTAAGGCTCGCCTGGCTGGCTTGCGCCGAGACGTCGAGGGCGGCGTGCGCGGCCTTGCTGGCGCCCAGTGCGTCCTGCAGCTTCAAGCCATATTCACCGTGGAGTTTTTCCAGTTGCTGCAACAGTTCGTCAAAACGGGTGCTGGAGGACGAATTGATAAAGCCCTGCCCCAGGGAGTACGCGCCCATCGCCCGGCCTTCGCCCAAGGCTTGGGTGACTTGAGGGGTGACGGTGGTGACCAGGTCGCTGAGCTGGCGCAGATCACTTTGCGGATCACGGCTCAAGCCGGCTTGGCTGGCAATGATCTGGCTGAACATCTGGGCCTGGTTGAGTAACTTGCTAATCAACGCCGCTTTGTTGAGCAACGAGGTTTCCTGTTGCTGGGCCTTGAACGCGGCGATCAGTTCGTCGCGCTTACTGTCAAAGGCCGCAACTTGCTCGGGCTGGGTCGCGATGGCGCGCAAGCCCTGCAAGCGCTCCACTACACTCGCTTCCAAGGCACTGATCTTGGTCTCCAGGTCTGCCGCTTTGCCGGACTGGCCGAGGGTCGCGTTGATCTGAACCTGGTTGTTGAGGGTTTCCAACTCGCGACGCAACGCCAGGCTGCTGCCGAGCAGGTCAAGGCTTTGCAGTTCGACGCGGGTGCCCTGGTATTCACGCCAGGAGTCGCGCACCAGGTAATAGTTGGTCGCCAGCATCGGCAGCAGGAACAGCACGCTGATCAGGCTGAACTTCATGCCGAAGCTCAGGCGGTTCATCAGCGCGACGGCGGGATAGAGCAAGCTCTTCACAGGTGACCTCCCCTTCTTTTATTTTTATTGAGGCGCAGGGCGGCGGCAGATAGCCACTATTTGGCGCTCTATCTGTATAGCTCAATTCGAAAGGGAGTTTTGTAACGTAAGGTTAACGCAGAGGCGCAAGCCCTAATGCCATGTAGGAGCGAGCTTGCTCGCGAAAAACTTAACGACGCCGCGTTTATTCAGGAAGCGCGCGTTATCGTTGAGGGTTTTCGCGAGCAAGCTCGCTCCTACAAATCAGGGGAGTACCGTCCAGATGGCAAACCCGGCATACCACAGCACCGCCGCACGCAGCAGCAGTTCCCACAGGCGATCCAGGCTGTTGATGCCATCGGCCCCCACCACTGGCGGCGGGATTTCCGCAGCGGCCAGGCCGACTTTTTCCACCAGCTGTGCAGCGCTGATGTCCCAACTCAGCAGTTCGTGGAGCATCACACGGCTGACCCCGACGAAATTGCCCACCAAGGCAAAGCTGGCCGCCAGCAGGCGTACCGGCAACCAGTCAAACGCGTGGCGCAATTGCGTGGCGCGTTCGGCCACCAAGGGGTTCTGGCTGTGTTCACTGGCCAGCGCCAACAGGCGGTACGCCAGGGCGGCCACCGGGCCCAGCAGGAAATACCAGAAAATCACCGCAAAAAAGCTTTGGTACGCCTGCCACAGCAGGTAGCCCTGGACGCGCTCCAGCAGTTGCTCGCCACTGTCGGCGCCAAGCTTGAGGTCGCGTTCGGCCACATGCTCGGCCGCCTGCAGGTCACCGCGCCGCCAGGCATCACGAAACGGTCCCAACCCTGCCAATAGGTCGCCACGGCCCAGGCTATAGATCACCACCAGCAAATGCACCGGCAATGCCAACAGGCCATAGGCCACCGGTTCCAGCACCAGCAACAGCAACGCCAGCAATGCCACCGGCAACAGCACCAATACCAGCAGGATCAGCCAGGGCCGCTTGCCCATGCGCGGGCTCGATTCCAGCTTGGCCAGTTCACGCAGCCATCCGCCGTCACGCTGCAACCGCAGGCGCAAGGCCGAGAACTTCTCGATCCATACCGCCAGCACCAACACCAGGAAACTCATCGTTCGTGTCCTCCATCCTGCAGGGCGCTGCGAAAGCGCGTCCAATCAAAAGCGGGGCCCGGGTCGGTCTTGCGCCCCGGTGCGATGTCGCTGTGACCACAAATACGTTGGTGGGTGATCTTTGGGTAAGCCTTGAGCAACTGGCGGGTCAGGTCGATCAGCGCCGCATACTGGGCATCGGTGAACGGCAGGTCGTCCGTACCTTCGAGCTCGACCCCCAGGGAAAAATCGTTGCACACCTCGCGCCCGTCAAAAACGGAAACACCGGCATGCCAGGCCCGGTCGCGGCACGAAACAAATTGCGTCACAGTGCCGTCACGTTCAATCAGAAAATGCGCAGACACCCGTAGGCTGGCTATCCCCTCAAAGTAGGGATGCTCTGAAATATCCAGGCGGTTCTGGAAAAACTCCTGCACCTTGCCGGTCTTGAACTGCGCCGGAGGCAAACTGATGTTGTGCACCACCAACAGCGAGATTTCGCCTTCAGGGCGCTCGTTGAAGTTGGGCGAAGGGCAATGACGAATGCCCTGGCACCAACCGCTGGCGGGGTCCAACTGCATACAGGCTCCTTGAGTGAGACGAGGTGTGACCAGTATGCCGCGTTCCACCCTGCGGTTGCGATCACTTGCCGCGATTGAGTTGCCGCAGATTGCCCACCACGGCTGCCAGCGCACGCTCGAACAGTGGGCCGTCGTCCAAGGCGTGCAGGACGCCCTGCTTGAACGCCAGGGCTAACTGGCACGCGCTTTTCTCCAGTACCTTGAGGCCCCCTCGACTGACAAAAATATAGGTATCGGCGGGCGGCATGATTGCGGTCAACTTGCAGCGCAGGGTACCGGCTTCATGTTGCTGCAACGCAACCCAGGCACCGACTCGCAACTGCTGGACCTTGAGCAGGTCGGGGTCGTCAGGGGGCATTGATTTGTCGGCGGTCGGCGGGCCAGCGTCCAGGGTAAAAGGCTCGCGGACTTCGACCAGCGCCTCGCCGTCGAGCGGCTGAACATGCAGAGCCTGCAACCGCAGGAAAAACTCGCGGGTACTGAAAGGATCGAACGCCGCACCGGCCAACCCGTCACGCAATGCTTTGAGCAGCCCGGGTAATTGCTCCAGCAAACGCCGGCCGGCTTCGGTGTCTTCACGCAGGCCCACGCTCCAGAGCAATTCATCCAGGGTGCGCAGCGCCGCCTGCCATTGCAGCGATTGTTCACCGTTTTTGAGAACGGCCACTAACAGCACCTGGCTCCAGGCCTGCTGCACAAATTGCAGCACCGATGCCGGCAAGGTTTTGCCCACGAGCCGCCGATTGAGCACCTGCGCCACACGCTGGCGCGCCACCTGGGTATGCAGGCGCTCTTGCTCGGCGTCACGGGTATGCCGTTCAAGACGTTCACTGCGCGTGCGCTCTTGGGCTGTAAATGCGCTGAACGTGGTGAGCAACTGGGAGAAAATCGCCGGGTCTTCGACGTACTCATTCAGCAACCGCTGTACGAGTTGCTCGATACACAGATAGAGGTTGTCTCGTGAGTGGTCATGGGGCGGGCTCCAGCCGATGACGGCGCTCGCGATGTCATTGAGCAAGCGCCGCGCCGGATGCTGCGTGTAACTGAGCAGGCTCTTGTCCAGCACCGCCACTTTCAGCAGCGGGATCTGCAAGCGGGCGATCAGCGCCTTGAAAGCGTCCGGCACACTGCTGTCATCGAGCATGAACTCGAACAGCATGGCCACCAGATTGATCACATCTTCGTCTGCTTCTTCCAACACCCGCGACTTGCCACTTTTGACACTGACCCGGGTGAGCAACTGTTCAAGCTGGCTGCGCAGGTCGAAATCGTCCTCGCACTCCGGCTCCGGTACATATTGCTGCAAATGCGACAGCAGCCGCAGCAGATCGCGGGTGGCAATGGGTTGCGGCTCGGCGCTGGCTTCAAGGGTGGGGGCCACGCTGCCACGCACGGCTACCAACAACGTCTGCAAGGCGCTGAACGCTTGCTGGCCGCTTTTATCCAGCGGCGGGTCGGCCACCGCTTGGCCGGTGCAGTCCTGGTGCTCCCGGGCCGCACGCCCGCCGGCTCGACGGGATGGGATCGCTTTGAGTTCCGGCAATACGCCAGTGGCGATCAGCAATTGGTTGGCCTCGCCATACAACAGGTCGGCGTCACTGAGCACGTATTTCTCAAACAGCTTGAGCATGACCAGCTTGACGCGGATCTCCACCCCGAGGCTGCGCCCTGCTTGCAGGAAAAACTCGCACAGCCGCGCCGGGCCCAAGGGGTTTTCCGGATCATCCAGGCGCCTGCCAAGCAGTTCACTCAAGCGCGCGTTCAATTGCCCCAGCGCCAAGCCATCACGGTGTCGCACCCGACCGAGCATCGCCTCCAGGGCCACGGCTTTTTCCACGTCATCGGCGCTGGTGCCGGGTACCGCCTCATAAGACACCAGCGGCACCAGGTGTGCCCCGCTGCACCGGGCCTGGCCCAGGTTGGCGAACGCCACGAACAGCTGCTCCATGAACACGCGTTCGAAGTTCTTGCGCTTGAGGCGCAGGTCGCGCATGGCCTCGAAAAAAATATGATGGTCGACGGTGCTACGGGCCTTTTCGGCCATTTCAAACAGGGTGTCGTCGGCGTTATCGAACAGTTCCTGCAAGCCTTGCTGCAGTTGTTGCGCAGCCTTGTCACGCACCTGCAGCAACACCACCGGCAGGCGCGCGAGCGGCGATGGCGTGGCCTGTGCCCTGTTGATAGGCACCACCTTCCCGTCATTGTGCATCCTGGCCTCCTGAAACGGCGGTTTTGAGAGGTGGAAAGACCGGGGCAGGCCCGGCAGGCACTGCAAATATCCCGGTTACCACCAAGACGTCAAAGCTATGACGCCAATTGCAAGGCGCGAGATTATCTTGCAAACGAGGGCAGTTGCGCCAGCACACTCTGACTTTGTGCGGTAAATGAGTGGCGAGCCTGGGTTAGAACGCACGCTGGCCCTATAATCGAGGCACTTTGTTTGTGGAGCCTGTTATGCCGAACCTCCGTCTTGCCGACCTCACCGCCGAAATCGAAGCCAACGTGCGCCGCGCACTGCTGGAAGACATCGGCAGTGGTGACATCACCGCGCAGTTGATCCCGGCCGAACGGCTGGCCAAGGCCACGATCATTACCCGTGAAGCGGCCGTGATTGCCGGTACGGCCTGGGTGGATGCGGTATTTCGCCAACTGGACCCACGGGTCGCCGTGCATTGGCAGGTAGCTGACGGTGAACGTGTCAGCCCCAACCAGGCGCTGTTCCACCTTGAAGGCCCGGCACGCTCGCTGCTCACGGGTGAACGCAGTGCGCTGAATTTTTTGCAGATGCTGTCAGGTGTAGCCACCCGAGCGCAGTTCCTGGCGGATTTTGTCGCGAGCACCCAGGTCAAACTGCTGGACACCCGCAAGACACTCCCAGGTCTGCGTTTGGCGCAGAAGTACGCGGTGACCTGCGGCGGTTGCCACAACCACCGCATCGGGCTGTATGACGCGTTCCTGATCAAGGAAAACCACATCGCCGCCTGCGGTGGTATTGCCCAAGCGATTACGGCCGCCCACAAAATAGCCCCGGGCAAGCCGGTGGAAATCGAAGTGGAAAGCCTGGAAGAGTTGCGCGAAGCCCTGGCGGCGGGTGCCGACATCATCATGCTGGATGAACTGAGCCTGGACGACATGCGCGAAGCCGTGCGCCTGAACGCAGGCAAGGCCAAGCTGGAAGCCAGCGGCGGGATCAATGAAACCACCTTGCTGCCTATCGCTGAAACCGGCGTGGACTACATCTCCATCGGGGCGATGACCAAGGATGTGAAGGCGGTGGACCTGTCGATGCGCCTCAGTATCTGAAGATGCCGTAACCGTAGGAGCGAGCTTGCTCGCGAAAAACCCTAACGATAACGCGTACCTCTGGGGGCACGCGGTGGTCTTGAGTGTTTCGCGAGCAAGCTCGCTCCTACAGGCTGCTTTTAAACTACAAGGTTATTCATCTCGCAGTACTCGTCCCATTCGACACCCAGCACCTCGGCCGCCTCTTTGTGCAAGGCCAACCGCGCGGCTTCGAACTCTTCGGGTGTCGAGGTGTACTTGAGGGTCAGCTCCCAAGGCTGGTAGCCCTGGCTCTCGGCCTCATCTTCAAATGCCCACTGAATCTGGTCGCGCTGATCGTCAGCGCTCAGGTCCTTGATCTCTTCTTTAAGCTGCGGCGTCGCCTCGAGGTATTTCTCGAGAGCTTCTTGATGCCGAACTTCCTGGGTCATCTCAGTCGTGGTCATGTCGTTCTCTTAGATCGAGGAATGGGAATGCATCTGGGTCTTCAAGGTTGCGCAGATACAAAAGAGCGGGCGCAAATGCCCGGCTCACCTGGCCTTCAGAACCATTCTGGGATCATCTGAAAACATTGCCGTTGAAACAGTGGTGCCTGTGGTGCCCGAGACAGGAATCGAACCTGCGACCTTCGCGTTACGAGTGCGCTGCTCTACCGGCTGAGCTACACGGGCGGTGGGCTAAAGCTAGCACTGCATTGGGCATGCAGCAACTTGCTCGCTCACCGCCCGGCGACTGTCACGCGCCGTTGGCGCCACAACCCTTGGCAGCGTACTGCGGGTCTACCGTGGTGGCACAGCTCCAGCCGGTGGTAGCGCTGCGGGTCAGGGTGATGGTCTTGCCGAGCACGGGCGCTGGCGCATCGAGGATTTCACAACGCAGGGTACCGGCGCCCGAGGCCACATCGCCTGTCACATCGATCGTGCAGTTGGCGGTGGGGCTGGTGCCCCCGATGAGGGCCAGGGTCGGCACGGTGCCCTGGTTAATGACGTCCTCATAGCCGGCCTTCAACGCGCTGATTTCAGCCAACCCCGCGGTGAACTTGGCCTTGGCCTGGTGCTTGGTGTACATGGGCAGGCCGATGGTGGCCAAAATGCCGATGATTGCCACGACGATCAATAACTCGATCAAGGTAAAACCTTTTTGACGCATTTCTTTCACTCTCCAGAATAGAACCATGACAAGGCGCGTCCTGCGCCCCGTAGTGTGCAACGGCGCCAGTGTACTCATCCCCACGCAGCCGTTCGCCTGCAAGACGCACAATCTGACATTTTATCGCCCAACACCAGCCTGGCCGACTCCGCCACCTGACTAAGCTATAAATTCTTCACGACCTGGGTGTGCCAACTTCACATGAACGACACGTCGACAATCTATGCCTGGGAGGGCATCAACCGCAAAGGGCGCCGGGTATCCGGAACGATCGCCGGCCATAACCTTGCGCTGATCAAGGTGCAACTGCGCCAGCAAGGAATCTGCCCCGAGCGAGTGCGCAAGAAGTCTTGTGCACTGCCGACCTTCAAGACGCGCATAACGCCCGCAGATATCGCCCTGTTCACTCGCCAGTTGGCTACCTTGCTCAAGGCCGGCATCCCGCTGCTGCAAGCCTTCGACATCATCAGTGAAGGCGTCGAAAACCCACAACTGCGCGAACTGGTGAAAGCGCTGAAACAGCATATTGCCAGCGGCCACCCGTTGGTTGCTGCCCTGCGTCAATATCCCCGCTACTTCGATGAGCTGTACTGCAATCTGGTGGCGGCTGGCGAAATGGCCGGAGCCCTTGAAACCCTGCTGGAGCGCGTGGCGATTCATCTGGAAAAAAGCCAACGGCTCAAAACCAGGATCAAGAAAGCCATGACCTACCCTATCGCGGTACTGGTAATTGCCACAGGGGTGAGCACAGTGCTGTTGATTCACGTTGTGCCGCAGTTCCAGAACCTGTTCGCCGGGGTCAACGGCCAATTGCCGGGATTTACCCTGGGGGTCATCGCGCTGTCGGAACTGCTGCAACAGGCGTGGTGGATGCTGGGGCTGGGTGTGGGCGCGGCGCTGGTTACGGGGCGCCACGCCTACCGGACTCACCCGGGGTTTCGCCATGGGTGGGCAGCAGGTTTGTTGAAAATGCCCGTGGCAGGCAAACTGCTGCACAAATCTGCGGTCGCCCGCTACGCTCGCACGCTATCCACTACCTTTGCGGCGGGCGTTCCTCTGGTACAGGCATTGGGTTCGGTGGCTGGCGCCGTCGGTCATGGCCCCTTCAAACAGGCAATCGAACGTATGCGCCATGATGTATCCACAGGCATGCAGTTGAATCAATCGATGCATAACAGCGGCCTGTTCCCAGGCATGGCGATCCAGATGACCGCAATCGGTGAGGAGTCCGGCACCCTGGACCGCATGCTGGAAAAAGTCGCGAACCACTACGAGTCAGACGTGGACACCTTGGTCGACAACCTCACCAGCCTGATGGAGCCGCTGATCATGGTGGTATTGGGGGGGATTGTCGGCGCGCTGGTAGTCGCCATGTACTTGCCGGTATTCCAATTGGGGACGGCGTTTTGAGCCTGCTGCTGAGCGAACATCCCTGGGCGTTTGTTGGCCTGGCGCTGGTGTTGGGCCTGATCGTCGGCAGCTTCCTCAATGTGCTGGTGTGGCGCCTGCCCAAAATGCTCGAGCGGGAGTGGCGTGCCCAGGCCCATGAGATTCTGGAGTTGCCAGCCGAGCCCGGTGGGCCCCCCTATAACCTGATGCGCCCCAACTCATGCTGCCCGCACTGCAATCAACCGATTCGGCCTTGGGAAAACATTCCGGTGCTCAGCTACCTGCTGCTCCGGGGGCGTTGTGCCCACTGCCGCGAGCCCATCAGCCTACGCTATCCTCTCACCGAACTGGCGTGCGCGCTGACCTGCGCCGCTGTCGCCTGGCACTTCGGCTTCGGCTGGCAAGCCGGCGCGGTGATGCTGTTGAGTTGGGGCTTGCTGGGGATGAGCCTGATTGATCTGGACCACCAACTGCTGCCGGATGTGCTGGTGCTGCCGCTGCTATGGCTGGGGCTGATCCTCAACAGCGCTGACCTGCTGACGCCCCTGCCCGATGCAGTATGGGGCGCGGTCATCGGCTACATGAGCTTGTGGAGCCTGTTCTGGCTCTTCAAGCTGGCCACTGGCAAGGACGGCATGGGCCATGGCGACTTCAAATTATTGGCCTTGCTGGGAGCCTGGGGCGGCTGGCAGATTCTGCCGATGACCCTGCTGATGGCCTCGCTGCTGGGCGTGTTTGTTGGGTTGATTCTGTTGCGTTTGCGTAAGGCCCAGGTGTCAGCGCCAATGCCGTTTGGCCCCTGCCTGGCAATTGCCGGCTGGATTGCATTGCTCTGGGGTGGTCAAATAACCGACTTCTATTTGCAGTCTGTCGGTTTCAGATGACCACTTCTGTTGCAACACCCTGGATTCTTGGGCTCACGGGCGGCATTGGCAGCGGCAAAAGCGCTGCGGCCGAGCACTTTATCAAGCTGGGCATCGACCTGGTGGACGCCGATCACGCCGCGCGCTGGGTCGTCGAGCCTGGCCGCCCGGCGCTGGCGCGCATTGCCGAACATTTCGGCGCCAGCGTGCTGCAAGCCGACGGCCAACTGGACCGTGCCGCGCTGCGCAAACTGATCTTTGAGATCCCACAAGAACGCCTGTGGCTGGAAGCCTTGCTGCACCCGCTGATCGCCGAGGAAATTCGCAGCCACCTGGCACGCGCCCAGTCGCCCTACGCGATCCTGGTTTCACCGCTGCTGATCGAGTCCGGGCAGTACAGCATGACCCAGCGCATCCTGGTGATCGACGTGCCGCAATCGCTGCAGATTCAGCGTACCCTGCAGCGCGACGGCATCAGCGAACAACAGGTGCAGGCGATTCTCAAGGCTCAGTTCAGCCGCGAAGACCGCCTGAACCATGCCGATGACGTGCTGGTCAACGATAAGGACCTTGCCTGGCTGCATGGCGAGGTCGAGCGACTGCACCACTTTTACCTTACTTTGTGTGGAGGCCGATCATGAGCCAACCCTTGACCGTCGACTGCCCAACCTGCGGCGCCCCCGTGGAATGGAAAGCGACCAACCTCAACCGGCCGTTCTGCTCGGACCGTTGCAAACTCATCGACCTGGGTGCCTGGGCCGCTGAAGAACACAAGATTCCCGTGGCCCCGGACGCCGAAGACGAACTGTTTTCCGAAGACCTGCCGCCGCGCCACTAAGGCCGCATAAAGGCATATTCCTGCTGGTCGTCGAGGTTTTCTGCAAGGTATTGCAACTCGTCGGCCAGGTCTTCAAAGCTGCGTACACCCTTGCTTTGCTGCACCACTGCGCTAAGCATGGCGCGCAAGGTCAAACCGGGGTCAAAACCGATTTCCTGCGCTGCATCCTGGCTTCTGCGCAACTCCTGCCGTGCCCATTCATACACACTCATGATTCATGCTCCTGAAAATTTTGCCGAGCATGGACCTGCGCCGCTGCCTGGCATTTGACCTGGATCAACGCCGCGAATCGTCGTCCTTCCAGGGCGCCGAGAGGTAGCGGGTGCGGTTGAAGGTCTCCAGCCATTCCGGGCAAAACACCACCAATGCGCTGATGACCATGCCGTTGATAAAGGCCTCGGGAAAGATGATCAGCCACAGGTAACCGACAAAGTCCTCCAGCCATTCCGGCATCGCAAAAAGGCCATCGAACCACAACAGGCCCAGGCCGGCCAACAGGCACAGCAATGCCGACAGTGCGGCAGCAAAAAAGCCCGAACAGAAGATATACACAAAGGGGTTTCGCGGCTGCGCCCGCTCCACCAACAGCGCGCACCCTTCGGTGACCAGCACCGGCAGCACGATCAGGAGCAGGCCATTGACGCCAAGCGCGGCCAGGTCCTGGCGCCCCAACAGCATCAAGCCAAGCTGGGCGGCAAAACCACCGACGATAGCCAGCGGCCAATCGAGCAGCAAGGTCACGGCGGTCATGCCGATGAAGTGATAGGACACGCCGGTATCGAAATCCCGCCGCACCAGCCACAGCATGAACAGTGCGAACACCGTGCCGAACAGCAAATGCTGGCGCCGACGGTCGGCAAACAGCTCCACCCAGGGCGAGCGAAGGATCGCCCACATCACCACGGGCGCATACACCAGCCAGCCGATACCGAGGGTCTGGGGTGCCAGAACCGCTGCACTGATCACGGACGCTCTGCCTTTACTAAAAAACTCATCACACACCTCGTCCCTGGCCTGTTTCACGTGAGCATTCTACACCCGCGTTTTAAGGCAAGACTTCCTGTGGTCATCATTTGAACGCTAAGCTGCGACTATGGATGACTCAGATTATTTGCGCCTGCTCACCGTAGCAGCCGAACAAGCCAACGCATTCCTGTCCAATGCCCGCAAGTGGGAGCGTGAGCGTTGGGTCTGCCAGCGCCTGCTGCAAGGCTTGAACGTGCCCTATCGTGTCGAAGAGTTTCACGCAGCGGGCCAGGAGCCGCCCGACGTGCTGTTTCGCGACGCCAGCTTCGAGGTCTTTTTTGTGCTGGACGAGGGCCGTCGCCTGAACGACGAGTGGCGCGATGAGCTGCTGCGCAGGCGCAGTGCTTTCTCCCTGAGCCAACTGGTACGGCGCGAAGCCAAGCCACGGCGTATCCCCGCCCATGAGTTCCTGCTGCGCCTGGCCCCCACACTGCGTAAAAAAGCTCACAACTACAAAGAACGCGGCATGGATCTGGGGGAGCTGGACCTCATTGCGTTTACCAGCCTCAAACGCGAGGTGCTGGACCTCAACAGCCATTTTCCGCCGCCGACCGAATACCTGCGTCAGGGCTGGCGCTCGCTATCGCTGGTGGGGCCGACATTCGCACGGGTCCTGTTCGCACATCCCGACGCGCCGGACTTCTTGCGCAACAACCTGGGCCGCAGCATAGTGTTTGATGTCGGCATCAGCCTGTGATGCCCCTGGCTGTAACGTGGCGCCCCTTTGCAACGTCTACCTGACGAGGCCTTTATGACCAGCCGCCTGAAACCCGATGACCAAGAGCGTGTCGAAGAGTACCTGCAACTCTCCCAGAACAGAGTCGAGCGCAAGCCTTTCCGGCCGTGGCTGCTCCTCTGCGTGGTGCTGGTAGTGGTGATCGGGCTCGGTGCGCTGAGCCGCCTATTGAGTTACCTGACGCTATGAGCCGCCTGGCGCTCGCGAGGGTAACTGCTCCGATTTCTTTTAGCCTTGCGAGATATCCCCATGACCCATCGTATTATTATCGTCGGCGGCGGTGCCGGCGGCCTGGAGTTGGCTACCCGCCTGGGTAAGACCCTGGGCAAGCGTGGCAAGGCCAGCATCACGCTGGTCGACACCAACCTGACCCACATCTGGAAGCCCTTGCTGCACGAAGTGGCTGCCGGCTCGCTGAATTCCTCGGAAGACGAACTCAACTACGTCGCCCAAGCCAAATGGAACCACTTCGAGTTCCAGCTGGGCCGTATGAGCGGGCTTGACCGTGAACAGAAGAAAATCCAGCTGGCCGCCACCCTCGACGAAGAAGGCCGCGAACTGGTGCCCGCCCGCGTACTGGGCTACGACAGCCTGGTGATTGCGGTAGGCAGCACCACCAACGATTTCGGCACCGAGGGCGCGGCGCAACATTGCCTGTTCCTCGACACCCGCAAGCAGGCCGAGCGCTTCCACCAGCAGTTGCTCAACCACTACCTGCGCGCCCATGCAGGCCAAACCGACGCCGTTGAACAGATCAGCGTCGCCATCGTTGGCGCCGGTGCCACCGGGGTTGAGCTGGCCGCCGAGCTGCATAACGCCGCCCATGAGCTGGCCGCCTATGGTCTGGACCGTATCAAGCCAGAAAACATGCACATCACCCTGATCGAAGCCGGCCCGCGGGTATTGCCTGCCCTGCCGGAGCGGATCGGTGGGCCAGTGCATAAAACCCTGGAGAAACTAGGGGTGACGGTACTGACCAATTCGGCGGTCAGTGAAGTAACCGCCGACGCCTTGATCACCAGCAGCGGCCAGGTGATTCCGGCTAGCCTCAAGGTCTGGGCGGCCGGTATCCGCGCCCCCGGTTTCCTCAAGGACATCGATGGCCTGGAAACCAACCGCATCAACCAGCTGCAAGTCCTGCAAACCCTGCAAACCACCCGCGACGAAAACATCTTCGCCTTTGGTGATTGCGCCGCCTGCCCGCAGCCGGGCACCGACCGCAATGTACCGCCACGGGCCCAAGCGGCTCACCAACAGGCGTCATTGCTGGCCAAATCGCTGAAGCTGCGGATTGAAGGCAAAGAGCTGCCGACCTACAAGTACACCGACTACGGCTCGCTGATCTCGCTGTCGCGCTTTTCTGCGGTGGGTAACCTGATGGGCAATTTGACGGGCAGTGTGATGCTGGAAGGCTGGCTGGCGCGGATGTTCTACGTGTCGCTGTACCGCATGCACCAGATGGCCCTGTACGGGTTCTTCCGCACGGCGATGCTGATGCTGGGCAGCAAGATCGGCCGCGGCACCGAGCCACGCCTTAAATTGCATTAACAACCTGGTCTCGAAAGAGGCCTGGTAAATGTGGGAGCAAGTCGAATCGTCGCACCGCCGCTCCCACATTTGTTTTGCGGTGAATTCAGGATTCACGCAGGCAAAAAAAATCCCCGTATCTTTCGATACGAGGATTTTTAATATGGTCGGGGTAGGGGGATTCGAACTCCCGACATCCTGCTCCCAAAGCAGGCGCGCTACCGGACTGCGCTATACCCCGGTAATAAAAAGGCGACCTTTCAGTCGCCTTCTTCGATCAGCGCTTTTGGCCTCTGATCTTAAGATTCGATTCCAGCGTTAACTGGTCTCAAAAATGGTGGGTCGTGTGGGATTCGAACCTACGACCAATTGGTTAAAAGACAATTGGTTTTAGTGCTTCATAGCCCAGGATCGTGTTCGCTACACATAGCTGTTTCCGTGGCCTCGCAGCCTCTAATGAACCCACATTAGAGGCTCCAAACCATGAAAATCTCTGCGGTCGTTTCGACCAAAGGCGGCGTAGGCAAAACTACCATCGAGGCCAACCTCGGCGCTTTTTGTGCGGATGCAGGCCTGCGCGTGCTCATGATCGACCTAGATCCTGCACAGCCTTCGCTCTCCTCGTATTACCAATTGGTCGATGAAGCTCAAGGAGGCATCTACGACCTGCTGGCATTCAATATCACCGAATCAGCCAAGATCATATCCAGCACCACGATACCAAACCTGTCGCTTGTCATTTCCAACGACATCAACAACCAACTGAACAGCCTGATCCTGCAAGCACCTGACGGACGGTTGCGACTCGCCAACCTGATGCCGGGCTTCAAAGATCATTTCGACCTGGTACTGATTGACACCCAAGGCGCCAGGTCGGCAATGCTCGAAATGGTGGTCCTAGCCTCTGATTTGGTCATATCCCCACTTCCGCCCAATATGCTCGCTGCACGGGAGTTCAGCCGGGGATCCATGCAGATGCTGGACGGCCTGCGCGCCTATGGGCGCCTGGGCATGAAAATCCCTCCTGTGCGGATCGTCGTCAACAATCTCGACCAAACCACCGACGCGCAAATGATCGAGCAGTCGGTACGGGAAATTTTCCAGGACAATGACGAAATCAACGTTCTGGAATGCGTCGTCCCCTCCGCAGTGGTGTTTCGTAACAGTTCATCCCTGGGCGTCCCAGTACACCGCTTGGAATACAGACAGCCTTCCAACCGCATATCCCCTGCAGCCCTTGTCGTGATCCGCCAATTGGCCATTGAGCTTTTTCCAGAATGGCGTGACCGCTTCGAGGCCATGACCGAGGAAAAGGTAGCTAACTTGGTGAGGGAGGGTCGTTGAAATGGCGAAGCCCTCCATTACCGACGCCCGCAGTATTACTGCAAACCTCATCCTAGAGGTTGGCAAGTACTACAGCGCTCAGCAATTGCGCAGCTTGCAAGCCAAGCTCAGTGGAACCGCACGAGAAATCCGAGCCCTGACAAGCGGTTACCAATTACCCGGTCGGATTGGCGCTCAGTTGAGCGTTGACCAGCTTCAGCTTTTGCAGGACGCCGCGAAGCTTATCGAGTCAGTGAACTCGAACATTAAGCACGCGAAGGAAAAGCGCGGCCGCGACGAAAACCAAGCCAAACGCCGTCAGCAAAGTCGATATGCCGAAGCCAAACGCCTGGTAGCTGAAACATATTTAGAACCCTTTGCTCCTGAGCCAACGGCTTTGGACCCTCTTCTAGATATTCTTAAAACAGCGCTGACGCTTAATCGAGCAGACGTTTTCAGGAATGGTTATTCCCCTAGGGAGTTCAATCTCAGGCTCCGTGATTACCTGTCGCCTGCCAGAACTCGAAAGCTCATTGGCTGGACCAGCCCAAGTGCTTTTTGGATAAGCACGGTTCTCTCTCTTCGTAATGACGTTGTGCAAGCTGTTGAGCAAGAGATTGCTTACGACGATGGGTCAAGTGTTCAAGACCGCCTTGATGCCCTGAAACAGAAGGTTGCGGACTGCCTTGCCCGGACTCACCTCTCTGCTGATGAGGAAGAAACACTTCGCCTGTGGTCAGAGGCGCTCTCCCCCCGCCTCCAACAGGAAGGGGGTGAATGATGGACAAGCAAAAAGTCCTCAGCAAGGTCGCCAAACTCATGGCGCTGGCCAAGTCACAAGGCGCTGCCCCAAACGAAGTGGAAATTGCACTTCGTCAAGCTCGCCATTTGATGAATCAGTACAACTTGGAACACACCGAAGTCGCTGCCCATACAATCGAAGAATCCATTGTGGGTACCAAAACCCGTCGGGCACCGCAGGATTGGCTGCACAACCTGGCCTCAATCTGTTCCCAAGCCTTCGATTGCAGCCACTTGGCGTATTTCAATCCGCTACTTGGCTGGTCCTTCAAGTTCTTGGGGAAAGGTATTTCACCCGATCTGGCAGCTCACACCTATTCAACGCTGCATCACCAGCTTGTCGCAGCCCGACGAGCTCATGTTGCCCAGCAGAAGCGCTGCCAACTGAAAACCAAACGTCACCGCGGCCAACTGTTTGCCGAGGGCTGGCTCAATGCCGTCGCCTCTAAGGTGAACCAGTTTGCAGGTGGGATAGACGAAAACACTGCGCTGGAGATCCAAGCCTACCTGGAATGGCATCATCCAAAACTAACGCTAGCCATTGTCAAGCCCATCGAAGCCAAAGGTCATGACACCCGCTCTTTGCAAGCGGGATGGGACCAGGGCAAGCATGCCAGGCTGCATCGTGGTGTCGGACAGCAGTCACAAGGAGCCCTTGGGCATGGAGGGAGCCAATGAGAACTCATTCGCTTTCACCTTTGGCCATGGCGGCGCTGGAACAAGCCAGATCCCAACTTGGGCTTGCCCCGGTTCACAAACACCATGTTTGGAGTGAGGCAGAAGAGCGCTCGCTCATTGCCCGCTATCCCAATGAACCGACTCAGGTCCTAGCCGCCGAATTGGGGCTCAGCGTCTATCAGGTCTATGCCAAAGCCAAACGGCTGGGCTTGAGCAAAAGCGCCGAGTTTCTTCGCAGTAGTCTCTGTGGCCGGCTTGACGGCAAGTTGGGCGCAGAATTCCGCTTTCCCAAGGGATCCGTCCCATGGAATAAGGGCCTTAAGGGGCTCCCCTCCTCTGGCCGTATGACTCAGACGCAGTTTAAGGCCGGCAATAAACCGGGGAACTGGCTGCCTATTGGCAGCCTGCGCACAACTCCTGACGGTTATCAGCAGAAGAAAATCACCGATACCGGTTACCCACCCGTTGACTGGAAAGCCGTGCATGTACTGCTTTGGGAGGAGCATCACGGACCAGTCCCTATAAACATGTGCGTGTGCTTCAAGGACGGCAACAAGGCCCATATAGCCCTGAATAACCTGGAGTTGCTGACGAGAGCAGAACGTATGCGTCGGAACACCATTCATCGGTATCCGGAAGAGCTGAAATCCGCAATACGCGCTATCGGCAAACTCAAACGCACCATCCGGGAGGTTGAACATGAAGAACAAGATTGAAGATCTACGTAATCACCTGTTCGTCGCGATCGAGAGCCTCCTGGACCCAGAAAGACCAATGGAAATCGAACGGGCCAAAGCGGTTGCCGAGGTTGCTCAGGTCATGATCAATTCAGCGAAGGTTGAAGTCGACATGGTCAAAGCCCTGGGGGCACGCAACGGGAGTGGTTTTCTTCAGATAGGCCAGGAGTCTGGGAAATGAATCACCTTGACCTCTCACCTCCCTACTCCGTAGAGGCTGAACAAGGTGTGTTAGGTGGGCTACTGCTCGACAACAACACCTGGGATCTCGTCGCAGACAAACTGGATGCCTCTGATTTTTTCCGACACGACCATCGGTTGCTGTTCCGGACAATGGCAAGCCTTGCTGACAAGTCCATTCCGTTCGACATCGTCACCGTCCACAACGCGTTGGAGGAGCCAGACGAAGCCGGAGGGCTGAGCTATCTGGGCGAGCTGGCCAAAAACACGCCGTCTGTAGCCAACATCGAGCATTACGCATCCATCGTGCGTAATCGCTCTCGGCTCAGACAGCTCATGTCCCTTGGATACCAATGCTCTCGCGAGGCGACAGACCCGTTGGCAAGTGCGGAGGATGTTCAAGAATCAATTGAACAGCAACTGTTCGCTCTGGGTGAAGGCAAGAGCGCAACGGAATTCGTCAATATCAACCAATGCCTGACGAACGTCGTCGAACAAATAGACGAACATTTCAACGGCAATATCACCGTGACCGGCCTGCCTTCAGGCCTGGAGGACCTGGACGAGCTGACGTCGGGTTTTCAAAAAGCCGACCTGATCATCCTCGGCGCGCGCCCGTCTATGGGGAAGACCTCTCTGGCCTTGAACTTCATAGATACGGCTCTGCAGGCAAAGCTTGATCGTACAGTTCAGGTTTTCAGCATGGAAATGCCGGCCAAAGCACTGATGTATCGATTGATGGGCATCCTAGGCCATATCGATCTGGGCAGGCTATTGAAGGGCAAGCTCGATGATGATGATTGGCCGAAGCTGACTGCAGCGGTTTCTCGTATTAATGGCTATGGAGAGCGGCTGGTCATCGACGACTCATCAGCGCTCACGCCTGCAGTAATCAGAGCTAAATCTCGTCGAGCAGCTCGTCGCTTCGGACACCCGAGCTTGATCCTGATCGATTACCTGCAGCTCATGCGCTGCCCAGGTCAGGAAAACAGGGCCAACGAGATCAGCGCTATATCCCAGTCCCTCAAGGCCCTAGCGAAAGAGATGAATTGCCCGGTGGTTGCGCTTTCCCAGCTCAACCGAGAACTGGAGCGACGGCCAAATAAGCGTCCGATCAACGCAGACCTGCGTGATAGCGGTGCGATTGAACAGGACGCGGACCTGATTATGTTCGTCTACCGGGACGAGGTGTACCACCCTCAGAGCGAACACAAAGGCATTGCAGAAATCATTCTCGGCAAGGCGCGTAACGGCCCAACTGGGACCGTACGAACAGCCTTCATCGCCAATCAGACCCGGTTTGCCAACCTCAGTCCCAACGCCGGCTGGCAAGGGGCTCAACTATGAAAAAGCACACCTCAGCGATGAATACTCTCGTACGCATCACTCACTGGTGCCTTCAATGCGATAGCCACCACCCGAAACATCAAGTGAGTGGCGCTCCAGCCTTACCCGGCGGTGAAGTGGACGAGCTTATTTGCCCTACTTGCAATAGCTATGACATCGAGGAGCTTCAGGAGGTGTCGGATGCACAGTAGCGCCGAGCTATTTCCTAGTATCCATGCCGGTGCCGTGTTCGAAGCCTCTGCTGTGGCTCATGCCCATAAATCTGGGATCAACCCGGTGGAGCTCGACGCATTAGCTCAAGCGATCGGCCGCCTTGCTCGTGACCACAGCACCGTGGTCCCAATGAGCATGCGTGAGGATCTGTTGGAGTTTGAGAAGCTCGGCTACGTCGAGCTGACCAACACGCCCAGCGCAACAATTACCGTTGAACTGCTCTGTGCGGGCGCCTTGCTATCCAGCTACTTCTGGTCGGTTTGGGTGCCCCGCTACCTCCAGTGCTGCTCGCTGAAAGTGGCCGTCATGTCTCACCTGCAACACCCCGCGGAAGTTCAGCACTGCAGCGTGGTGTTCCGCGTGCCTGGAGCACGTGAGGCTACGCGTCACTTTTTGCATGAGCTCGGTACCAAGTTTCCTGGCGATCAGGCTGAAATCATCGCGATCCAGACCGGTAACGTTCTGGCAGACAGGGATGCAGAGCTATGACCACCAATCTCCTACGCGGAAAAAGCGAGAGCCTTCGTGTACTCGTGAAGTTTGCTGAAGCGAATGGCTGGACGGTGTCTCGCACTCAAGGTGGCCATATCAAGTTCACGAAATCTGGCCTTGGATCGATTTACACCTCATCAACCGCAAGCGATTACCGCTCAGGCCTCAACGCCAAAGCCCGTATTCGTCGTGCTGATCGAGCTCAAACCCTACACTCGCAGGAGGCAATCTAATGCCTATCCGTCATTGCATCGTCCACCTGATCGACAAAAAACCCGATGGCACACCTGCTGTTCTCCAGGCACGCGATTCGGAGCTATCCGAATCGGTCGCCATCGAGAACATGCTTGCCGACCTCAACGAGAGCTATAACGCCAAACAAGGCAAGGCCTGGGGTTTCTTCCATGCCGAGTCCGGCGCGCACCCGTTTAGCGGCTGGTTAAAGCAGTACTTTGAAGGTGACCAGGACTTCACCGCCTTCAGCCACACGGCGGTCGAGCATCTGCAAAAGCTGATGGAAGAGTCCAACCTCTCCACCGGTGGCCACGTACTGTTTGCCCATTACCAGCAAGGCATGACCGACTACCTAACTGTCGCCCTGCTCCACCACAGTGAAGGCGTGGTGGTTACTGACGATCTGGACGTCACTC
Organism: Pseudomonas sp. MF6394; assembly: GCF_002018845.1. Classification (NCBI taxonomy): domain Bacteria; kingdom Pseudomonadati; phylum Pseudomonadota; class Gammaproteobacteria; order Pseudomonadales; family Pseudomonadaceae; genus Pseudomonas; species Pseudomonas sp. MF6394. The sequence goes on along the minus strand of NZ_MVOJ01000002.1, from coordinate 147,509 downwards.
CTTCACGCCACCTGGACGTTGGCCAGTTGCACCTGGCAGCGCGTATCAACTTGTCCGAGTGGCAGAACAACAAGCAATCCAAGCAGTACATCTCGTACATCAAAGGCAAAAACGGTAAGAAGATCTCGGGGTATTTCAGCGACTTCATTGGCTGCATGGAAGGCGTCGACGGCCCGGGCGAAACCCGCGCCCTCCTCAAGGCGTTCAGCGACTTCGTTGAAAACGAAGACCTGCCAGACGAATCGGCCCGCGAGAAAACCAAGGCCCTGGTGGACTACGCCACCAGCCAGGCCAAGCTCGGTGAACCCATGGGCCTGGAGGAACTGTCAGGCTTGATCGATGAAGATCGCCCCAAGGCGTTCTACGACCATATCCGCAATAAGGACTACGGCCTGTCGCCGGAAATCCCCCTGGATAAACGCACTCTCAACCAATTCCGTCGGTTCACCGGCCGTGCCGAAGGCTTGTCCATCAGTTTTGAAGCGCATCTGCTAGGGGACAAGATCGAGTACGACGAGGCGTCCAATTCATTAGTCATCAAGGGGTTACCTACCCAACTCACTGATCAGTTGAAACGTCGCTGAACACACTTTCTACCCTAGGCATCGGAGCCCACCATGAGTAACAAACCACAGCGTCTGCATGAAGAAAAATTCGTTATTCGCCTGCCCGACGGGATGCGCGAACGCATCGCGTTGGAAGCACGTGAAAACGCCAGGTCGATGAACTCAGAAATTGTTTATCGGCTGGAGACAACTGCCGAACTTGAAGCTGCTCTGGATCGTGCTTTGAAAATCATTGACCAGCTTTTGGCGGCAAGCCCGGCTTATGAGCAGCCAGGAGCCAGAGTATGAAAGCGTCTTTGGCCCAAACCATGAAAGATAAGCTGTTGCTGCCGGCGTTTGAATCGAAGTCGCCGGTGGCAGCGCGAATGAGCGACCCCATCGTCGATACCCCCATGCTGTTGACTCTCGACGAAACGCTGCCGTATGACGAAAACCCAAGGACGACTCGTAACCCGAAGTACGATGAAATTAAAGAGTCGATACGAAATCGGGGACTCGATACGCCACCTCCCGTCACTCGTAAACCTGGGGAAGATAAGTACCGGATCCGCAACGGCGGCAACACTCGCCTGGCAATTTTAAACGAGTTGTATCGTGAGACCGGCGACGAGAAGTACTTCAAGTTTCACTGCCTATTTCGACCCTGGGACGCCGTTCGGGGCGAAATCATCTCGCTCACCGGCCACTTGGCTGAAAACGACCTCCAAGGCCAGCTCCTGTTCATTGAGCGGGCTATTGGGGTCGACAAAGCGAGAGCGCTGTATGAAACAGAGGCAGGGGAGTCTATCTCATTACGTGAGCTTTCACGGCGGCTGTCAGCGGATGGCTACCCGGTCTCCGCGTCTCACTTGAGTCGTATGCACGACACCATTCGGTACTTACTGCCAGCAATTCCAGGCGCGCTGTACTCTGGACTGGGAGTAGACAGAATCATAAAGCTTCTGTCTTTGCGCAAAACAGCTCTTCAGTGCTGGGATCGCAATTATCAAGAGCAGGAGCAGCACCTTGATTTCGATACGCTTTTCCAAGATGTACTGTCCCAGTTTGAGGGCGACGCTGAAGAATTTCTATTCCAGCGATTTCAGGACGAACTGATAGATCACCTTAAAAAGCCGCTGAACCTCGGCTACGAGCAAATACTGTTGGAAATCACTCAGAACCAGGACCAATTGCGCCGGTCTACGCCGGTTCTTGAGCTGCCACAGTACCCTGCATCGCAATTTGAGGGGGGGACTCAACTTAACGTTTCGAACAATGGCATTGAGGCTAATCAGAACCCTCTACAACTACCCCCTACTACTTCGGGGGGCAGCACACATAAGACGACGCCCTCCAAAGAGAGTCCTTCACCTCAAGGGGTGCAACAGCAACTGGCCCCAACTCCGCAGGAGCAAATGAGCCCACAAGAGCGCCAAGCACGTATCGATGGGCACGTTGCGAGCCCTGTGAAGACTTCTCCCAGAGTCGACAAGATGAAACGGGAGCTCGCTGCGCTTGACGGTGAGGTCTTGCCCGACTTCGCCTCCAATGCCTTGGTGGCCATCCCTGTTCAAGCTGGCGGACTCAATCCCATTTCTGACCTTTGGTACATCGAACGCGAAATAGACAATACCGCGACCCTGCGTCAGCACATCGCTCAATTGGCTCGCGAAATAGCCAGCTCGGTCAAAGCCCCAGGTCAATTTATCGATATCGATGGTGGCGTCGGGTTCAGCTACCGACACCCCGAAGCGGAAGTCGAAATTACTGCCACAGCCCAACATACCTTGACGCTGCTCCAGTCTTTGAGCGGCTCGATGGCCATCGTACTGAAAATGATTCAGCAGCAACCCAAGCTTCAAATCGACGCGTTGGCTGACTTTGAGTTCGCAGCCGGACTGGGCCAGATCTTACTGGGCCAGCCTCACACAAAAGATCAGCCCCCTGAAAGTGAATGCCGTCTCAGCGACGGCGCTCTAGTGAAGCTGTTCCGCATTATTCGTCTCGCAAGACGTTTGATTGACCTGGAAATCCAGTCAGTCGCCAACAACGGTCCGAATTCAGCCAGTTAACACACGGACTCTACAAGGGGGAGTCGTCATGTCCAAGACACCAATAAATGAAGCAATCCTGTCACAGGTGCTTCATCACATGCGTAATGGCCAACTTCGGCGCTGCATCGAAATGGGCCTGGAGCCAGAGATATTGGCTCAGCTCCAACAACCTTCAGTACTGAGCTTGCTGCTTAACACTCCCGTGTCTTGGTGCAACGTCACCATTGATGGGGACATGGTAAAAAAACTACTGTCAGGCGCGCAGCGTTCTGATGAAGAAGTGCGCATGATTGAACGTGCGCTGCGACTTGGCGCGACCACTCAAATGCTGCAACAGTTCTTCGGGCTGTCTCCGCAGGATGTGGCCCTTCAACGCCTAATGATCGGCGTGACGGCACGTCGTGGCCGTTGGCGCGAATTCAGTGAGGAGATGGACGCTCAGCTTTGGTACCGATGGACGCACCTAATGCAAGAGCATCAGGTAGAGCTTGGCGACAGTCTCGCGTTGCTGGACATCGCCATGTTGGTCGCCGAGGAACTCAATGCTCCACAGGATACTAGCCCAGATGAGACCCACGAAAACCTCAGCCTGGCCATCATCTGGCATCGCATTCAGTCCTGGATAAAGGAAGGGCTTTACCCTCCTGCAAACCCTGGCCTTCCGAGAAGGCTACAGCTTGTGTCTTCTCAACGACTTGCACAGCCTGCAGCGACATCGGTGGAAGGTGACTCTGTATTATGAGGTTGTCTCGGCTTCCCTTGTCGACGCTTTTAGACTCGGCCTCGGGTCACCTTGAAGCTCATTTGCTTCAGAAAAAAGAGTCGGCGCCTCCGGGGATTGAAGGGTCTTCCCCCTACTCCGGAATTATTTTCAGCGGGAACCCACACGAAACGGTTCCTCGCCGATTGCTTTTGGATGATCGCTTAACCCCGCTTGAAAGAAACACCTGGCAGGTATTTCGCCTACTGATCAATGACGACGGCCTTACGGCGTTCCCTACCTATGACCAACTGCGGCCATATTTGGGTATGCAACCCGGTAGGCCTGCCTCGCGTGAAACTGTATCAAAAGCATTAGTGACCTTACGTCTCACCCGTTGGCTTAGCCTGGGGCGACGGGTGCGCAATGATCTGAGTGGACAAGTGCAAGGCAACGTCTACCTGCTTCACGACGAACCGGTCACACCGGCCGAAGCTATAGAGTTCGACAAGGACTACTTGCAGCTACTCGCGCAGTCAATGCAGCACCAGACCAAGGTGATTCGCGAAGTGGCAGAAATTGCCTGGAAGGAATTTGCAGCTGATCCTGATGTTGGCCAACGCTTACCTAGCAGGCTGGACATCATCGAATCCCGCATGAATAGCCAGGCCTGGACCAAAGCGCAGGCTCCAGTCGTTCTTAAAGCGACTGAGTTCGGAATCCGAACTCAGCAAAATATAGCTCTATCTCCACTGAGTTCGGATACCGAACTCAGTGAAAAAGGCGAAGAGCGAATCGCTTTGGAGCAGAGTTCGGATGCCGAACTCAGCCGTAAATCACTGAGTTCGGACTTAGTTCGGCATCCGAACTCATATAGTACGTATACAGATACACACAAAGATGTTTGTAAAAGCTCTGTACATGTACCGCCCACACCAAACGACATCGCTGCCGATTTGCTCGGTGCACTGCATCGACTACCGGTCGAGCAAAAACAGAACGCGGTCCTGGCGCTGCAAAAGGTTCCAGCAGAGTTGAAAACCGCGCTCATCAAACAATGGGTCCACCGCTGTGACTCGGGAGGGGTCCGAAACCCGCTTGGATACTTAATGACGCTCGTCGGCATGGCCGTTCGCGGCGATTTCAACAGCCAATGGAACCCTGACGACAAGGCAAAAGCGAGCCCCGAGCGTCAAGACGCTTCAGCCCCGCCAGAGGGCGCAGAGCAGCCGACGAAGACGCTAACGCAGACGCGTAGCCCTGAGTCGATACAAACCGCAAAACACACACTCAGCGGAATGCTGCATCTGCTGAAGCCTAATCGGGGTACACATCCATGATGTCAGGTGGACAACCAGAATATCGTGGTAACGCGGCCCAGAGCGAAGCGGTCGTGACCGGAATCTGTGCCAGCTACACAGCAAGTGTTGCGGCCCGCAACACCCTGACAGGAACCGAAATACGCCGCGGCCGCCACGCAAGTGACTCGGCCCAAATCACTTGCCCAGGATCCGGCATTCGTGCCAGCGACACGGCAAGTGTTGTGGCCCACAACACCCTGACAGCATCCGGCACCGGAGGTGGCCGCCATATAAGTGGTGCGGCCCGCACCACCTTGGCAGGATCCGGCATCCGTGCCGGCGACATGGCAAGTGTTGTGGCCCACAACACCCTGACAGCATCCGGCACCGGAGGTGGCCGCCATATAAGTGGTGCGGCCCGCACCACCTTGGCAGGATCCGGCATCCGTGCCGGCGACACGGCAAGTGTTGTGGCCCACAACACCCTGACAGCATCCGGCACCGGAGGTGGCAGCCATATAAGTGGTGCGGCCCGCACCACCTTGGCAGGATCCGGCATCCGTGCCGGCGACATGGCAAGTGTTGTGGCCCACAACACCCTGACAGCATCCGGCACCGGAGGTGGCAGCCATATAAGTGGTGCGGCCCGCACCACCTTGGCAGGATCCGGCATCCGTGCCGGCGACATGGCAAGTGTTGTGGCCCACAACACCCTGACAGCATCCGGCACCGGAGGTGGCCGCCACGCAAGGGATTCGGTCCGCACCGGCGAGTTTCAGCTCTTCCTATATAGAAGCCTCAACAAATCCCCTTCCATCGGGCTACGTATTTAATGCTGCGTCTCCTATAGCCAAATTGCAGCATGGGTACGTCAATCCTCTTCCCAAGGAAACACTGCACCATGGCTGATAACTTCCGGCTCAACATCGGTTCACTGCGCAGCGATGTGAAGCTCACCCTTCACACTCACCACGCCGCTCGTATATGGATGGGGCGCCCTAAAAATGACCTCAAAGCCGGCATCATTGGTCTGTCAGGGTTCTGCACTGTCGTCAATCGAATGTCTCGAGGCGCCCAACAGGATGATCCCTACTCTGACTGGTGGATGATCCTCCTCGAGGAAAAGATCAACGATTCCAAGGAAGCGTTAAAGACCATCGAAGATCGCCTGGACACAGCCATGGCCTCTCTTCCACCGGCCATCAGCATTAGCGAAAACCTCTCGATCCAGCCTGTCAGCCTCCCGCTGTACATCTCCAATCCCCTGGGATTTCAGGCTGTGTACCTGCTGACGAACTACGACGAAATTGTCAGACGCATTCTGTTGGCCCAGCACGTTGGCCTTGTCGGGCGCCACGATATGGAAACCTGGATCGACGAAGGCGCAGCGGTACTGCGGAGACTGTTTGGTCTGGCCCAGATCTATAAGTACTCAGGCGCTGCCCGCGACGACTTCGCTGCAAACAATGCCAAGGCTGAAGCAGCCCGCAAAATGTACGAGCGGTACGGTGAGCTGCCACAAGACATCCTGGAAGGCACCCGCCGTTCGAATTTCGCGCCACCGATCATCCGCGGTCAGCAGCAAACCGAGACGGATGATCATCTCGATGACCCCGTTGAGGGTTAAAGAGCATGGGCCAGATTCCCTCCAATGATGGGTCGCTGCAACAGACCGCCTTCCGGCCACTGCAACAGGAAGCCTTTCAGCGACTGCAACAGGCTGCCTCACTAAAGGGCCTTTTAAAGCCTTTTAAAGGTAAGGGGGAGCTGACCCAATTTGCCGATCTTTGCCGAGCTCAAGAATCGGACTTAAAAGCTCTTGCCCAGGAAGTGCTGAGCCAGGCCCGCCGATATCCATTCACCCTAGTTCCAGTGCGGTTGACTGAGCAGAACACCCAAGCCGGCACCCAGTTTTTGAGATGGCAGCAGGTGACAGATCGGCGAATGGGCGTAGGGGTTTGGGCAGAAATGATGGGCTCACCCAGAACACCGGAATCCATGCTGCAGGATCTTTACGTGATGGAGCTGCAGCGCATCACCTTGAATATGCAAATGAGTTTGCTGCACTCGATCACCAAACAGGCCGCCGAGTGCGCAGAAAAAATGGGCCAGGCAGAGGCCGTGTATACCGCTCGCCTGCAGCAGCTCAACAACCCAACGCAACACCAATAACCTCGGAGAATACTCATGGGCACGCCCGTACAAGGCTGGGAAGGCAATATCGGTTCTGCACCGGAATTCAAAGAATTCCCCAACGGCAATAAAGACCCACGTCGACTCATGCGAGCCAACGTTTACTTCGACAATTCGATTCCGGATGGCAAAGGCGGCTACGAAGATCGTGGCGGTTTTTGGGCGAATGTGGAGTGGTGGCACAAGGACGCCGAGCATTATTCGCAACTGTTCCAGAAAGGTATGCGAGTGCTGGTTTCCGGTCGCGCCGTTATGGACCGTTGGAAGAACGACGATGGCGAATTCGAAGCTTTGAAAATCCAGGCCAGCCGGGTCGGCATGCTGCCACACCGCGTGACCATGGTGAATCTGGCGCCTTCGCAAAACCAGAATTCGCAACAGTCCAACAGACCCGAATCGCGGCCGCAGCCAGCTCCAGGCCCGGATGAATATCCAGATACCGATCCACCGCAATTCTGAAAACAGGGGCTTAATTTTTCGGCCCATTCGTGTAGCTGTCGGTGTTGGGGGAAACAGCTCATCGTTTCCCCCGACCTCATTAGAGAACCACTACAAATTAGGACGTGCCGATGGATGAAGTTTTGAGGGACCCAACAGGGTACGTTGTCATTGGCGCAGAGCACCCAGCTTTAGGCCGTGTTTACTGGGCTTACTTTGATGAAAGCGAGGTGAATGCTCCGGACTACTACGGGCTCACCCTGGACATAAACCGAGCATCATGGGCTCCAGTTGGGTGGCGAACGGGAGAGTATCTGATGGGGGGCCGTGGAGAGACAGACCTTGATACCTGGCAAGCCCGCCGATTTATCAACACCTTGCTCGATGAATACCGCTTAGATACTGAATACCGCGTCGACTTTGACGACGACGACGAAATGACTGAACACTTATACGGCAAGCTGGAACAACTACGTGTTCAAAGCGGACAATCCACTCAGGACTTCATCGCGTGGATCAGAGTTGCGAACTGGACGGACGAGCCAGCTTCGAATTGACATCAAACCGCCAATTGGTTGGCAAAAAATCGCGCCATTCGTTAACTTTCAGGTTGAGTCACACTTCCATTCGGCTATCTCAAGCACAGAAGTTTAAAACTTCCGTTTTTGATGCAAAAAAATGCGCTATTCGTGATGTTACTGTCTGATAGATCTGTTCTTCGGGGACCGATAGCCAATGGCGCAATCTCGAACTTCTTTGAAACCAGCAGATAGGCGGCAATTCAATAACCCCCATACTGCCGTTCAAATAGCCGGTGCTGACGCCGCCCGAAAAGGGCTACGGGTGTATGACTGCCCTTACCACCATCCTGCGATGCGCGCGTCGTGGCTAAAGGGCTTTGCCCAGGAACAGCAGCTGACGCTGGACCTCTAGCCGCTAAAAGCCTCCCGTTGTGCATTGACCATTTCCCATTGAAGCCTTACCTGCCATGACGTGACAGTCCCGCTCTGCATAATTGAGAAGGGGCACACCGTGAAGCTATTGATCATCGAGGCACCTGGGAAGCTGAAAAAGCTTCAGCCAATGATGAAGAAACTGCGCCCAGGCGAACACTGGTTGGTTGTCGCCAGTGGTGGGCACATACGTGACTTGCCCGCCAGAGGGCAGGACGACAGCATGATCACCACAGGCGTCCGCAAAAATTACACACCGGTGTACGAGATCCTGGATAAGAGCGCCAAGGCCGTGCGGACCATCAAGGCCGCAGCTAAACAGGCCGATGAAATCTACCTCGCAACCGATCCGGATCGCGAAGGTGAAAGCATCAGCTGGCACATCCAGCAGGTACTGGCGGTCAAATCCTACAAACGCATCACCTTCAATGAAATCACCCTGAAGCGTGTCGCAGAGGCTCTAGCCAATCCTCGCCAAATCGATTTGAACAGAGTCGCGTCACAAGAATGCCGGCGTGTACTTGATCGTTTGGTGGGTTACCTGGTGACTCAGGAGCTACGCCGACTGATGGGCAAGCCCACCTCTGCAGGCCGCGTGCAATCGCCTGCCGTATACCTGGTGGTTTTGCGCGAGCGCGAGATCCGCAACTTTCAGGTAATCAACCACTTCGGTGTGCGTCTGAACTTTGTGGATATGAATCAGGGCACCACCTGGTATGCAGACTGGCAACCGGTACCGGATTTCGCGAGCAAAGACTTTCCTTACGTTCAAGATGCCAACCTGGCCCGACTCGTCGCCGGCACACGTAATGTCGTCGTCGAGTCCTGTGAAGACCGCAAGGCCGAGCGCCACCCACCCGCGCCCTTCATCTCTTCCACCCTTCAACAAGCAGCCAGCAACGCCTTGAAATGGGACCCGGACAAGACCATGCAAGTCGCCCAGCGATTGTATGAACAAGGCGTGATCACCTACCACAGGACGGATAATCCCAACGTACCAGACGAGGCCATGGAGGATATTAGAACCGTAGCTAGATCTATCGGATTGAAGACCGTCGACGAGCGACGTACATTCAAGGCCGCCGAAGGCGCGCAGGAAGGCCACCCCGCTATTACCCCGACGCATTGGGCTGATACAAAAGCTGGTGAGAACGACGAGGAACTCGCCCTGTACAAGTTGATTTGGGTCCGGGCGCTGGCCAGCCAGATCGAAGCGGCGGTATTCGACGTGCGTGCTGTAAAACTGCTCGCGGTTGGCCCAAATGGTAAGGCTTTGCGATTCAATGCAACTGGTGAAACCCTTTTTCATCCTGGGTGGCGGAAACTGCTCAAGGGCGATGACACAGACGATGAGGAAGATGGAGCAGCGAGCAACCCAGTTCCTGCACTCACACCAAAACAGATCATCTCTGTGCACAACGGAGAACTGCTGAAGAAGAAAACTCAGCCGCCATCCCGCTACACCAAGGCCAGTCTAATCAAAGAAATGGAGCGCCGCGGTATTGGTCGTCCCAGCACGTTCGCCTCGATCTTGAAGAACATCACCAGCAAAGGAATGATTGAGGAAAAAAGCCGCAAGCTGGTACCGGCGCCGCTGGGGGAGGAAACAATCGCGAAGCTGGAAGGGTTCTACAGTTTCGTGGAGCTCGATTTTACGAGGGAGCTGGAGCGGGATTTGGACAAAGTCGCCCAGGGCCAAGACACCTATGGAGCTGTCGTTGCGCGTCTGCATAGACGCCTGGAAGAGGAACTGTCTCAGCAACGTGGAATGCCGAGTGTGCCGATGGCGTCCGCTCCACGCCCAGCCACAGCAGGTGGCGCTTTCAACTGTCCCAAGTGCAATCAACCCCTCGCAAGGCGACAAAAAAAAGGGGGCGGTGGCTATGACTTTTGGGGTTGCACAGGCTTCAAATCGAATGGATGCAAGGTGAGTTTTCCAAACTTGAATGGCAAACCAGATCTCAATAAACCCAGAGGGGTGTGACTTCTGCCATTGCCGATATAAATCACCGACAACGCCGTTACGCATTAACCCTAGAAGCCCACCATTCCTATACCTGACAGTCCTCTGCGAAATTGCAGAGGAGGTCATGGGTGAGCGTACAGAAGAGACAATCGGTGGTGGGGCTGCGCATCTTAGCGCCGAAGCTGGAGAAGTTCTCAGACCGGCAAATTGAAGTCGCCCAGACCTGGGCTTTACAATTTAACGTACCGCCCTCCCAGCTGACCTCCTTCATCGATACCTATCTGAGTTCCACTGTCCATACTCGTTGCTGGTGCGTAGCCCTGCCCTCTACAGATGATCAAACACGGCGGCTCCTGGCCAGAATCGGCGATCACCTCCAGTACTTCGATGGTCATCAGGTTAAGGCCTGCAAAATCTTCAGCAAGGACCGCGTGCATAAGAGAAAACCCACCGCAATGGTGGCCCAGCAGCTACTGCTCAGGTTTGAAAAACGCTGGTATGCAGACGTCCTACTGACCTCCTTCTGCAAGTCTGCTGGAGAGAGGGCGAAAGCCCTTTCGATTGAAGATCTAGGAAGCTTTAATCGCCGCGGCTTCGATTGGACGGCGAGCAACAATCGGTACTTCAATCCCCGCACCCGATTTTACCTGAAGCAGATTGGCAGCACGCTGAAGCAGTTTTGCCAGTGTCTGGACCAAGAGCTTTTATTCGCCATTCGTTCAGCGCAATGTCCCTCACCCAAGCTCTATAACTGGCTGGCTCAAGGTGACCGAAAACGCCGCCTTCAGGCCCTAAAAGCCCAGCCAGTACTGATTCCACTTCTGGTACTAGCAGATCAATGGCCGTGGCCGTGGGATGGGCAGCAGCAGGTATACATGAACTGCCCATGGGATGAACTTCAGGCGTGGCGCCCATACTGGAGTGAGGACCGTTATTTGATTTCCGCTGAAGAGTGCCTGGTAGGTCGCATAGCCGACGCGGGCCTCCCCCTTTCCGACACACTGGCTTGGCTGCTACAGGCGCCGCGCGCTGCAGTGCGCTACCTGGGTCAACAGCGGGTATTCGATACCGGCAGTGCATTGACCCGTATCAGCCGCGAGGGGCCACAAGGACCCTGGCATCGACTGCTGCTGGGAGCCTCACTGGGCAATCGCCGTCCTCTTAAAAAAGCGCACTGGATCACTCTCTTCGCGCTGCTGGATAAAATCCCGTATCAACTGCTGGATCAAACGCAGGACTGGAACAGGCTGCTGTCAGGGTGTCCAACTGATTGGTCGGACGACAATTGGTCCAAAATCGCCGACGACTTTCGAGACCTGAACGAGCTCTTTAACAACGTTGATGAGAGCGACGGACCAGCTTCTGGTGAAGCACTGCAGAAACTCAAAAGCTTCATTGCTACTGCTTCCTATCACCAGATCGCCAGCTTGGTGAATGGCTTTCACCTCGCGTTGATAGACATCCGTGAGGCTTTAGATGCAGTAGATCCACAAACAAGAACAGACTCTTTAACGCCCTGGAAGCCGCTGCTTTATTCAACCAGCACACCCCTCGTGAGTCCAAATGGGCTGCAAATTATCGAACTGAAGTGCCCCGCCGATCTTGATGCGGAACATCGAGCGCTGGGCCATTGCATTGATGGTTACGACTACAGTGCTTATCGGGGCATCTGCCGTCTTTTTTCGGTTCGCGAAAACGGGAAATCGTTGGCCTCTGCAGAAATCCAAATGGATGAAAGTGCCTGGGGCGAAACGTTAGCAAAATTGACTCCCAAACACCTGGTGACGATACAACTGAGAGGGCTCCGCAATCGCACACCTAAGTCGGGCTCCAGGGTTGACCGGGCCTATCAATGGTTTTGGGCAAAGATCAAATCGGGTGAGCTCGCCATTAACCTGGAATGGCCCGACCAAACACTATCCATGTCGCGCTATACAAATCGAAACCGGAAAAAAATGCATGCCCAGGCCTGTGCGGAATGGATCAACCAACGATTGAGCAGGACATGAGTCGTCCACGTCTGATGAACCGCCGGCAGGACCTGGTCGAAAAAGTCATTTTTGACGGCTATGACTTCGGGGTCTTAATGCAATACGTTGAGGGTGCGAACCGGCTGTTTCTCGAACGTAATGGTTTCTATATTCGGCGTGCCGAGCATCCTCAACATCGCTATTGGCGATTACCAAAAGGCAAGTTGCTGGATGACCTGGATGTGCTCTTCCACCGTTTGATGGAGTTGTCCGAGGACCGTTTCAATGAAAGTTGGGAGACGTTTTCACATAAAATCACAGCCGCACAAAACGACCCAGATCGGCAGGCATTCACGTGGGGGCTGACCTTTCGGATAGCTCCACTCGTTCAGGGCGGGATCCTGCTGTCAGGTGACTACCATCCTGGCGCGGTCGCCGTTTCAAGGCGCATGCACGGCGTGTTTCTCGGGCATTCCAAGTCCTGGCGCATTGACGCTGGTGCGGAAGTGGTGCGAAGCAACTTGATCCTGGAGCTTGGATTGTCGGAGGATCAGTTCGAAATCCTCGACACCGTGCAAGAGCTGCTGACCGACGGATCCGTTGTTCCAGCTGATGAAATCACCCGCATCAGTCTTGGTGGACCGCCACAAGAGCGCGCAGCAAAAGCGGCTGACGATAGCACCTCAACCGATGTGTATTTAGCCGCGGTGCCCTCAATCGAGCGCACCGGGTCCACTACCGAACAGATTAACCAGGCATTGGCTGGTTATTCTTTACTGGACCATCAACCGGCAGGCATCCGGCACTTGCTACAGCGCACAAGCGCCTTGCTTGCGGATGACATGGGGCTTGGTAAAACTCGCCAAGCAATCATTGCCGCTGCAATCCGAGCAGCTAATAGACCCATCTTGGTTATCACCCTGTCGACGTTGATCATCAACTGGCAACGCGAAATCCAGATGGTGTATCCCAAGGCCACTATCGGCCAACAGGTCTTTGATCCCTCTTCGCAATGGATTATCACCAACTACGAACGCCTTGGCGATTTTGTTCTGCATGCAGGACACTTTGAAGTGATGATCATCGACGAGGCGCACCGCCTGAAAGAGCCGACCGCCGCGTGGACACGTCACGGCTTCGACATTGCCGCCAAGATACCCAACCGTTACCTGCTGACGGGTACGCCAGTCCTCAACCGAGAATCTGAGCTGCACACGCTGCTACGGCTATCCGGCCACCCCGTTGGGAAACTGCCCTTGAAAGAATTCTGCGAACAGTTCGCCGGCAGTCAGGATTTCCGCATGAATCTGCGGGGCGCAATCGGCGATTGGATGCTCCGTCGACGCAAGGATGTCTTGCCCGGTCTCAAGGGCAAACAGCGCCAAACTTTACCCATCGAACTCACTGCTGAAGAGCGCAAGCAATACGATCAAATTCGGCTCGAAGACAGGCCTAGCCTCGCCAGGTTGGGATCACTGCGTCAGTTGCTTGAGCAGGTAAAGATTCGTGTCGTAATGGATCTGCTGTGCGAACTGGACGCGGAGGACAAAGTAATCTTGTTCTGTGAGTTCAAGGATACGGTAGGAACACTTCGCACTCGGTGCAAGCAAGCTGAGTACGGGTGCGTCACGGTTGTCGGCAGTGACTCTGTAGGCAAACGGCAGAAGGCGATCGATCAATTCCAAAGTGATCCAGAAACCCGCGTCTTTGCCGCCACTACCTCCGCTGCCGGCACCGGCAACAACCTCACTGCGGCCAACTATGTGATGTTCCTGGGCCTCCCCTGGACGCCTGGACTGCAGGACCAGGCTGAGGACAGGGCCTACCGCAATGGGCAATTGCGCATGGTCGTGGTGAAAATCCCGCTGGTGGAAAACACAATCGACCAGATGCTTTGGCAAATGCTGCAGGATAAGCGTCAGTTGGCAAGTGACCTCATTGAGCCCGACGCGGCCGGCAACGCGAGACAAGCATTGGCGACCAATTTGTAGATCTGCGGTATATCACTGCTTCTTAGTGGCTGAGACCTTGTAAACGTACTTGGAACCATTACTTTTGTTTTCTGGAATCTAATAGGCCTCCCCATCGGCAACAATAGTTTCGTTCGATATCTGCAAACTTCCGAAAGTGGCAAATCTATTTCGATTTTACCCACTTTGCTCGTATTCATTTCGAGGAGTCGAACATAATTGACTTTGTTACGTATTAGAATCTTCCCATCGCTCATAATGGCCGTCGAGACCCATTCAGAAGAGACTGATCTCACTGAAAGGCACGGACAGTTTTGGCGGACTCGTTGAATCCAGCGCGATACGCCAATATCCAACATCATGCCAAGCGCCATGCTTGAATCCTACTTCTGGATACGTACCGATGTGAGCGAAGCCTAGTGCTTCATGCAGCCCCACGCTGCCATCGTTTGGCAGCGCGATCCCGGCAAAGGCTGCGTGAAACCCTTGCCTTTTCAATGTCGGCAGCAACACGCCATACAGTGCCCGGCCGACCCCGCTACGGTGCGCTTCTGGCGATATATAAACGGTGACGTCGACCGACCAGCGATAGGCCTCACGAGCCCGGTGCTGACTGGCATATGCATAGCCGATGAGCTGGCCGTCTCGCTCCGCTACCAGATACGGGTAAGTCGGCAAAGTCGACCCAATCCGCTTGGCCATCTCTTCGACTGTGGGCGGCTCAAGCTCAAACGAAATCGCCGTATGCTCAACCATCGGTGCGTAAATTGCCTGGATGGCTTGAGCGTCCGAAATCTGCGCAATCCTTACTGTGGTGTTGCTCATCCTCTATCCCCTTGGTCGCTCAAATCGATCTTTGATTGACTCGTTTCGAGAGTGCTTCGGCGCTTTCCTTGCGCTCCGAATAGCGGTCTACCAAATACGTTTCCCGGCCCCGAACCATCAGCGTGAACTTCATCAGTTCCTCCATCACGTCCACAACACGGTCGTAGTAGGCGGATGGCTTCATACGCCCTGCGTCGTCGAACTCCAGAAAGGCTTTGGGTACTGACGACTGGTTTGGGATGGTGATCATCCGCATCCAGCGCCCGAGGATCCTAAGCTGGTTTACCGTGTTGAAGGACTGTGATCCACCGCAGACCTGCATGACGGCCAACGTCTTGCCCTGGCTGGGGCGGACAGCGCCCAACGTGAGAGGTATCCAGTCTATTTGGGCTTTGAATACAGCAGACATTGCACCGTGACGCTCTGGCGAACACCACACCTGTCCCTCTGACCACAGAACCAGATCCCGCAGCTCTTTAACCTTTGGATGGTCTTCCGGAGCGTCATCAGGGAGAGGCAGACCCGAGGGATCAAAGATGACGGTCTCGGCTCCCATTAGGGTCAGGATGCGCGCGGCCTCTTGGGTCAGCAGCCTGCTGAAAGAGCGCTCACGGGTTGAGCCATACAGCAACAAGATGCGTGGTTTGTGAGTCGGTTGCTCGTTGCCTTGCAGGCGATCCAGTGTGACGAAGTCGATTAGCGACTGATCCAGATTAGGTAGATCCAGGCTGCTTTCCGAGGAAAATTCGTCCATTACAGTTCACCTATTTGATCTAGCTCGCGCTTCAGTTCCTGCGGTGTGAGCGCCGAATGATCCAAGCTGAAGAATGCCTCGAAACGCTTTTTAATCTGGACGACGGTCGCGTCAAATGCGGCTTGGATGTCGCTGTCTGTGCCTTCTACATCGGAAGGGTCGGCGAGGCCCCAGTGGCTTTTGACAGCAGGCCCGAAATAGACCGGGCAGGGTTCGCCTCCAGCCTTATCACACACGGTGATCACCACATCCGGTGGTGAGTCCGAAAACACCTCTGAGCCTTTGCTGTAGAGATCTGTGGTGTCGATACCAAGCGCTTGCAACGTACTCACGGCGCGTGGATTCAGTTGTCCGCTTGGGAAGCTGCCCGAACTGACGGCGTTAAAACCGCTCGGGGCCAGGTGGTTGAACAACCCCTCCGAGAGAACGCTCCGGCAGCTGTTTGCCGTACACATAAATAGCACTTTCATGGGTTTCTCCTAGACAGGGATGCTCAGCCGCGACGCCAGTGCCACCAGCGTTACCAGCAAGATAGGGAGGGTGAGGATGCTGCCGACTTTGAAGTAGTAACCCCAGGTGATGCGGATATTTTTCTGCGCTAGCACATGCAGCCACAGCAACGTGGCCAGGCTTCCGATGGGCGTGATCTTGGGGCCAAGATCGCAACCGATGACGTTGGCGTAGATCATGGCCTCACGTACCAGTCCTGTAGCGTCGCTGCCCTGAATGGACAGAGCGCCGATAAGCACACTCGGCATGTTGTTCATGATCGAGGACAACAGCGCAGCGGTGATACCGGTGCCCAAGGTAGCGGCCCATAGGCCATGCTCGGCAAATATGTTCAGCAGCCCCGAGAGCGAGTCGGTTAGGCCAGCATTACGCAGGCCATAGACCACCAGATACATGCCCAGCGAAAACACGACAATTTGCCAGGGCGCGTCCTTGATGACCCTTCTCGTGGAGATGATTTGGCCTTTACCTGCGATGACCAGCAGGATCATTGCACACGCAGCAGCAACAGCGCTGATGGGGATACCTAACGGCTCCAGTGCGAACAGACCAACCAGCAGCAGGCCAAGTACCCACCAGCCAGCAATGAAGGTCGCCCGATCTCGAATCACCGACTCCGGGGCCTCAAGCTGATCCGCGTCGTACTGGGCGGGAATGTCCTTGCGATAGAACATCCAGAGCATGAACAGTGTCGCGGCCACGGCCACTAGGTTCACTGGCCACATGACAGAAGCGTATTCACCGAAACCCACGCCAAAAAAGTCTGCCGAAACGATGTTCACCAGGTTGGACACCACCATCGGCAGACTGGCGGTATCAGCGATGAAGCCTGCGGCCATCACGAATGCCAAGGTGGATGCCGGGCTGAAGCGAAGCGCCGTCAGCATCGCGATGACGATTGGGGTCAGAATCAGTGCGGCTCCATCATTGGCGAACAGTGCCGAAACGGCTGCACCGAGCAGGATCATCAGCGCAAACAGACGTCCGCCTTTGCCCCGACCCCAGCGAGCGACATGAAGCGCCGCCCATTTGAAGAATCCCGCTTCATCGAGCAACAAACTGATGATGATCACAGCAATGAAGGTCGCGGTAGCGTTCCAGACGATGTGCCACACAACCGGCACATCCCCTAGACTTACGGCGCCAGTCAGTAGTGCCAGAACGGCACCCGCTGCCGCGCTCCAGCCGACACCTAACCCCTTGGGTTGCCAGATAACAAAGACGAGCGTAACTACGAAAATCGATGCTGCGATGAGCATGAGTATGTTCCAGATCAGGATGTCAGCAGCAGGAGGCTTGGCGCACGGGTCTGTCTTCCATGGAAGCCAGCCGTCCTTGATGGTCGTTAACCCAGGACTGGTGTGCCTGCGTAGTGACGTTCAGAACATCCAGTGCCCACTGTTCAAGCTCGGGATGCAGCCGGTAGTAAACCCACTGACCCTGCCTCCGATCTGCGAGTAACCCGCAAGCACGCAGTTGGGCAAGATGCCTGGAGACCTTCGACTGGTTATCGTCCAGTGCCCAGATTAACTCGCACACGCACAACTCACCCTCAGCCGAAAGCATGAGCATGATCCGGGCGCGAGTTTCATCACCCAAGCACTTGAAGAATGTGTGTGGTGTAAGGCTCATAAGCAATCGCTCTGCATATGTGGATAATCGAATATGCAGATTTAACCACGTTCAGCCTGCTTGCACAAATGCCTGTGGCGGGAGTTAACGATGGGGATCAATGCTCACCGGTCGACCACAGGGTAACGACCAGGAGGGATTAACAATCGCCTCAGCACGCGGACGGAGATTTGATGTTCGAATGGATGTTCGCTGAACGCGATTTTGGATTCATTACTCTAGGCGTAATGGCAGGATAGCTGGTCAGGTCGAATGCAATTGAGTGGTCAGCGTGAATGCAAATGAATGCTCAGCGTGAATGGAAATGGGTGATCAGATACTAGGTAATTTTCCACCTCGGTCGCGTCATCTTTGTATAGCCTATAAATACCTATAGACGTAGTTTTCTATTTCCTACTGCGCAGCTGGTACCAGCCTGTCACCGTTCCCCTATCATTACAGGGGGCCTCTCGGCACATGATCAGGCACGTCACCACGCTCTCGCTTCTAGCGTTAATCGCCAGTTGCACGACCCAAACGGCGCAGACACCCAAGCCCGCTTTCGACAGCAGTCGCAATCCGGACATGTTGACGCCAGACCTCTATCCTGGCGGCGCCGTTCCTGAAAAAGAACCAGTAGTGCGCTATGGCCGCTACACCCTCGTCAGCACGCTGCCAGATTCTGGCCAACGTGACCTGATGGCTCAGATTATCGACATCAGCATTCCAGCCAACATGCACCCAAATGTGCATGAGGCCATGCAGTACGTGGTGGACCGTTCAGGTTATACGCTTTGCTCGGCAGACTCTGGCCACGTCAACATCCTTTACACCCGACCACTCCCAGCAGCCCAATATAAACTTGGCCCTATGACCCTGCGTAACACCCTGCAGGTGCTCGCAGGTCCGGCCTGGCAGGTGAAGGTCGACGAGGTCAACCGTCAGGTGTGCTACGTCCTGCGCCCTGGCTACCAGCTCCCGGACTCTCCACGTCCTGCATCAACTCAGATTGCTCAACTCAACACATCGACAGCTGCACAGCCTATCGCAGCGAAGAGCAATAACAATGATGCGGGCAGCCAAGTAGTAGTCGCCGCCGTTCCCCAAACAGCGCCTTTCACAACAACGGCATCAGCCGCTACCCCTGTGGCGAACGCTGCACCAGCCAAAACCGTGGCCCCTCCTACGGTGATTACCAAGGATGGCTCTACAAAACAAACGTCTGCCTTGCCGACTCAGAGTCCGGCCTCGACTTCGTCCAGCAACCCAGATGCCAAGGCCGCTTCAACTCCGAAACTGGTCACCGCGCCGTCCGCAGTTTCTGCAGCGCCAAAGCCGGTTGCGACGGACATTGCAGCGCCGAAGCCGCTGGCCCAGACATGGACGGCTTCAACTGGCTCAACCCTTCGTCAAACCGTCGAAGGCTGGGCTGAAAAAGCGGGCTGGAAACTGATGTGGCAGGTCGATGATTTGGATTACTCAATTGACGCTCCACTTCGATTTGAGGGCAGTTTCCAAGAAGCCATTGGGTCGATTTTCCCTCTCTACGACTCGGCTCCACGGTCCTTTCTGGTCGATGTGGTCGACAGTAACTCCTCACAGCGGCTGATTTTTATTACAGAGAGGAACAAATGATGACTGCTCGTCTCTGGATCAAAAGCACAGCCTTGTCACTTATCGTCGCACTGGTGAGTTCCTGTTCGCTGCAGCGTGTGAATGAATCGGCCAGCCGAGCTGAAAATGACGCTGCGACAGCCTCTCAATACAGCCGATTTCTGAGAAATCAGCAGCAAGAGTCCGCGCGCGCTACGGTGGTGTTCAGCGACAAACCATGGGTGTCCAAAAAACCGCTGGTCGCCAAGCGTGGTTTACCGCTGACCATGGATTGCGACATCACCTATCGCCCCTCATATAACGTTGGGATCGCTGAGATCGCGCAGTACATCACTAGTGAATGTGGTGTACCGGTCATCGTAGCCCCTGACGCAATCGACCCAAGTGTCCTTTCCAGTTCGACGCAGGGCAACTCAGGACCTGCAGTTCCACCTGGTTTGGGCTCTGCCGACAACCTGACCAACTTCATGCCCGCCGGCGTCATCGGCAATGTTCCGAGCAACGCCCGCTCAATGAATTCGATTGGGCTGACTGCACCCAACACATTCCCCATTAAGTACAGCGGCAAGCTGTCAGGGTTGTTGAATCAAGCGACCTCCCAGTTGGGCTTAGCGTGGAATTATTCCTCCGATGATCGAAGCGTGCATGTCACTTACTTCGACACCAAGACGTTCGACGTCTGGGCATTTGGTGATGACCAGGTCATTGAAAGCACAGTGAAGTCGGGCTTGCTGACCGCTACAGGCAGCGGGAGCAGTTCCGGTGGTGGTGGCGGCGGATCTTCGTCGACAGGTGCATCGGGTGAATCAGGCAGCAACCAGAGCACCACCGTTACCATCAAGACCTCGCTGATCGGAGACATTGAAAAAAACGTCAAGGCGATGCTGAGCCAACAGCCCCAAGGTCGGATGTTCCTCTCGCGTTCCACTGGCACCCTGACGGTAAGTGATCGACCAGAAGTACTCTCAAACGTTGCTAAATACCTGAATTCGATCAACAGCAGTATCACCCGTCAGGTGTTGTTCAACGTCAAAGTTTTCGAGGTAACTCTCACCGACACAGACCAGACCGGCCTGGACTGGACGGCTGTCTATACGTCCTTGAGCAACAAATGGGGCTTTTCGCTGAAGAATGCCACCACCGGCATAAGCACGGGCGCGGTGTCGGGCTCGTTGAGTATTTTGGACACGTCGAAGTCTCCTTGGGCTGGCTCCAACTTAATCATCAAAGCACTTTCCGAACAGGGCCGAATCTCGAACGTTCGCTCGCCGTCGGTCACCACGCTGAATCTGCAGCCGGCACCCATCCAGATCGGCAACGTAAAGAGCTATGTCGCATCAAGCTCGACAACCACTACGGCTTCCGTTGGATCGTCTACTTCGCTCACCCCCGCGACTATCACCAGCGGCTTCAACATGATGTTGCTCCCTCGAATCATCGACCAGGACAACATGTTGCTGATGATCACCCTGAGCATGAGTAGCAAACCGACCTTCACCACTTTTACGAGCAACGGCTCCAGTGTCCAGACAGCGGATTACGACACCAAGAATCTGTCGCCCAAGGTCAAATTGCGCAGCGGTCAAACCCTCGTACTGACTGGTTTTGAGGAGAACAGCGAAAACGCAACCAAGTCTGGCGTAGGGGATCCTGGATTCTTCGGTTTGGGCGGCAGCCGTGTCCGCACCACAGGGCACAGCGTACTCGTAGTGCTGATTACTCCTGTTGTTGATAGCGACACAGGCAGCCCCAGCGCGGTGATTTCACCTGCTGCCAACGAGCCTTGGGGCTCTTGCCCTACCCCACTGCTGCATTGCACAGGTTCCAAGGGGTAAGCCATGGTTGCGGAAACCTCAAAAAATGCACGCTCTGCTCGAGTCCAGGTACTCCAGTATCGTGGAAAATCATTTGTCACCGGTCTGCGCTGGCATCCGCTGGGTAGTGTCACCGGGCACATGAAGGAAGCGCGCCAGTACGGTCGTGAGCACCACCTCGACATTGTCGCCATTAGAAGAACACCAGCCATTATTCAGGCAGGTTTTGTAGCGCGCAGCGAGGAGGTCATCAAAGGGATGTACTCGCTCGCGGCCACCCTGGCTGGACAGCTGGGGGACTCATGGATCGCGGCCTGGAAAACTGAAAGCGAGATTGACCAATATGCCCTCGTTGCTGTGTATCAAGGTGGCGTGATCTCTGGCTGCGACATGATCGGCACTGGTGCTGAGGTCCGCCGCCGAGTCGCGCAACAACGCAGTCGTGGGATCAACTTCGACAACGAGTACCTGCCCCCAGAGTTCGATATGGGCGGTCAACCACTGGACGTGGCAGAGCTGCTTCAGCCGTCGCATCTAAAACGCGAGTACCGGCTACGGCCACTCGTCTTTGGGCTATCCAAACCAGAACTTGTACAGCTGGCGGTTCTTGGCGTGCTGATCGCTGCCGGCATCATCGGATGGGCTCAATGGCAGAACCATCAGGACCAGATAGCCAAAGAGGCGGCTTTCCAGGCTGAACAGCAACGCCTGGCAGAGTTGGCCAGACTGCAAAAAGAATCCGGTATGGAACAGACGCCCCAAGCGCTTGAACACCCTTGGGCCAAACGTCCATCTGTTGCAGATTTCCTGGAGGGTTGCAGCAACGTCATTTATCAGTTGCCTCTGTCCATTCAGGGATGGCAGTTCACGAGTGCCGTCTGCGACGGCGCACAGGTTTTGTCCTCCTATAAGCGCTCGGGCAATAGCACGGCCGACAAACTGATACAGGCGACGCAGGGCCACTTTTCTGATCGGCCGGCCTTCTTTGACGAGGGCAACTCGGCCACGTTGAAATTCGACATCTCTCTACCCGCAGCCGGTGATGAGCCTCTAAAAGACGCCATCGTGATGTTGGCGAACCTGTCGTCTTGGCTGCACAGCTTCACTCAAACCCCAGTGCTGAAAGAAGTGCCGGTCGTTGTGCCCATTCAACCAGCGATACCGGGCCAACCTGCGCCACCGCCGCCCCCACCGCCTCAATGGAAGCAATTCGAGCTGAGCTATGCCACTGGCATTACGCCGCTGGACTCATTATCCGGCGCACCCAGTCAGGGCTTACGGCTGCGCGAAATCACAACCAAATATGAGACCGGCCACCTTGTCTGGTCAGTAATAGGTGACCTATATGCGAAATAAAGCGCTGTGCTTTTTGTGCTCCATCCTTGCGTTAGGGGCACCATCGAGCTGGGCAGATGAGAACACCCTATCTGGGGTGAACGTCGGCGAGCTGGCCCAGATTCAAAGCCAGACGATCTTGTTGAATGCCAAAGCCGAGAAGGCCAAGGCCGAAAGATCGATCAAGGGCGAAGACCAAAGTGCGACGACGCAGCCGTCAACTGTGTTTTTTTCTCAAGGAAACCTCACACAGCCGGCTGCAGCCTCGGCGCACAGCAGTGATACACAGTCTGACTTGCCTGTCGTGAAAGCGGTATTCGGCTCAGCAAAACGGCTGCGTGCGACTCTGCTCTACAGCAGCGGATTTGAAGTAGACGCAGATGCCTCATCTCGGGAGTTACCCGGTGGCTATCGCATGGCCATCCTCTCCGTCGAAAACGTGACCCTCGAGCGTGGCGGTAAGCGCTACCCCCTCGGCTTTTCCAGTACGCCCCCGGCCAGCTTGAGCAACGTTAACAATTCAGCCCCCAGCATTACCCCATCAGCACCTATGCCGCCTGGGCTGATCCCTGGCCAACGTTGATTGAGAAGTTCGATGACGATCCTGACTGAAAAACCAGATGTCATAGAGCCTGACAGTGATGAGTCTGCTGCAGTCCTACTGACGTCGCACCAAATACTGCTGACGGCCCCTGGTGGACCGTTTGAGCTGAAACCCGAGCTGCGTCAACTATGTGCGTTGACCAGCGATGGGATTTTGTATGTGTCAGCCCAACACCAAACGGATGCCTATGTCATGGCATTCGAGGACCAGCTGGAACACGAAAATCACCACTTTGAGGTCAAGGTCTGCTCGATGAGCACAATCAAGGCACTCTACCGCGCCAATGATGATGCAAATGGTAAAGCACTATCGGCGACTGAGACGAAGCGCCAGGCCCAGGTGGTGCAGCTTTTAGGAGAAGCCCACCGGCGCAATGCCAGCGACGTCCACTTTGTCGTAGGTCACGATATCACTCGAATCTTCTTTCGCATCCACGGGCTCTTGTGGGAGGCAGAACAGCACCAGAGCCAGGTGGGCATGGAGCTCTGCTCGTCCCTCTACAACAGCATGTGCGATGTCGCGAAAGACCACTACCAGCCGCAGGTGAGCCAGGACGCCAGGGTAAAACGCGCCTATGTCGACCAACTCGGTTTGTTCGGTGCCCGAGTCGCCACTCGGCCGCTCGTAGATGGCCCTCTGATGGTTTTGCGTCTGCTGTATGACGACAAAACCAAAATGACGCTTAGTGATCTCGGTTTCCTGACGCAGCAAATTGATGCATTCAGCCGCATCCGCAGCTTGCCTTATGGGGTGAACCTGATCACTGGACCCACCGGTTCCGGCAAATCGAAGTCGCTGCAGGTAAACCTGAACCTCTTGCACGAAGAGTGCGGTGGAACAAAACACATTCTGACGATGGAAGATCCACCTGAATATCCACTTCTCGCCAATCAGTCACCGCTGGGCGCCGGTGAAACCTGGAATGACGGGATCACCAATTCCATGCGACTCGACCCTGACATTCTCATGTATGGGGAGATCCGGGACCTTGCATCAGCACAAGCGGCTTTCCGCGGCGGTATGACTGGTCACCTGGTGCTGACGACACTGCACACCAACAACGCTGTAGCAGCTCTTCAACGACTGATCGACATGGGTGTAGACCGACACCTGGTTACTGATCCTGCACTGATGACAAGCGTGGTCAATCAATCCCTCTTGCCCGTGCTGTGTTCCCACTGCCGCGTCCCCGCACGCGAGCATCTCGGGCAGCTCAACAGTGCGCTGGTGCAGCACTTGCGCGATTTGGAAGCGATTGATGAGACCTACCTCAAAGGACCGGGATGCCCGCATTGCAAAGGCTTGGGCATCACCGGTCGCACGGTGGTTGCGGAAACTTTGCTCACCGACCTTGAATTCATGCGCGTTTTCAATGGGCAGGGTGCAAGTGCGGCACGTCGCCACTGGGTCAAGGAAATGGGCGGTATTACCAAGACCGCACACACGATCATCAAACTGAAACAAGGATTAGTAGACCCCCGCCACGCCGAAATGACGGTGGGGCCGTTGGACTTTGACCGGCAAATCCTGGAGCTCGCTCATGCTGAGTGACGTCAGAGCGATGCTGAATCGTTGGGCAGAGACCTTCTATGCCAAGCAGTTTGGCAAAAACGAAAGAATCCAGTTCTACGAGAGCCTGATGGGCATCCTTGAGGATGGTGTGTCGCTTGAAGACGCACTGCACACGGTGGCCAGAGCATTCAGCGATAACGGGCAGAAGCTCCATCCAGTGTCCCTTGCCTGCAGGGATATCGCGCAATCGGTAAAAGGTGGGAAATCGCTGAGCATTTCCTGCGAAGGCTGGGTTCCCTATGACGAGAACTCTTTGATCGCTTCCGGGGAAGACACCGGCAACCTGGTGCAGGCATTTCGGGACTGCGTGAGGATCATCGAAGTACGTCAGCGGATCAGCAAACTCGTAGCGTCCGCCACCGTTTTCCCCTCCATGGTGTGGAGCGTCATGGCGGCGTTGCTGTATGTGATTGCAGTGTGGATGGTGCCCTCCATGACACGACGCTCCAACCCCGAGGCGTGGACCGGCGTGCCGGCCTTCCTCTATGCCCTATCGAATTTCGTGACCCACTACGGGCTAGTGACGCTGATAGCTGTAATCGTCTTTATCCTCATATCGATCATCACTCTACCCGTGTTTTGCGGCCTTCAGATTACGGCCGCCAGCCCTTCGTGGAAGCTGCAGTTGAACAAGCTGCTCCAGGTCCTGCGAGTCCGAGCAGAGAGGCTCCCGCCTTGGTCAGTCTACAAGGCGCTCCACGGATCGATCTTTCTGCTCAACATGGCTGTGATGCTGCGCTCCGGCATCAACCAACTAGATGCGCTGACCTCTCTTCAACGCAATGCCTCTCCATGGTTGAAAGAGCGCCTGAGCGCCATTCATTACGGAGTGAGCGCCGGCAAAAACTTCGGTACCGCATTGAAGCTTGCGGGTCATCAATTCCCAGACCCCATGGCGATGCATTTTCTGGAAGTGCTCGCCACCCGCAAAGGCTTCGCTGAGTCGATGGAACGGTTTTCCAACCGGTGGCTGGAGCAAACGCTTCAGCGCGTCGAAGCCATCGCCAAATCTCTTATCGGCATGTCCTCCATGGCCATGGGGGTCATGATGATTCTGGTAGTGGTCGGGATCTTCCAGTTGGCCGGCAATGTGACTGCAACGCTTTAAATCAAACCTAAATGAGGTACTGGAAATGCCAACAAACACTCAAAACAACCAACGCGGATTTCTCTCCCTGGACGGGATGTTCTGGTTGATGCTGATCGCGGTGGCACTTGGTTTCATCGTGTTCATGGGCTACAGAACGTTCGGCAGCTCGGACGTCACCATTGAACAGAGCAATCTCGGCACGTTGCTGAGCAATACCAAACGACTGAAAAGCACCACGGGCTACGCCACGGCAGGCACCAACTTGGCGCCTTCTTTGATCAACCTCGAGGCAACTGGCGGCATGAGCATCAACGGTAATGCCCTGTCCAACCGCTGGAACGGCGCAGTGACCGTAATGAGCAACGGCATGACCTTCACCATCACAGAATCCAACCTTCCGAAAAATGCCTGCATCACCCTTGCCTCGAACATGGCCAAGGACAAACAGACAACGACGGCGATCAATGGCGGCACTGCAATTGCCGGCGAAATCACTGCGGTGGCAGCTGCGACCAGCTGCTCCTCGGACGCCAATACCATCGCTTGGACTTCGTACTAAGGAACTCAGTGTGAGCGTGATCTCTGATGCTGAATTCGTCGACCTGTACCTCGGCGATGGATTTGCCGACGCCAAAGGTCTCCCTGGGCAGGCACGAAGGGTTGAAGCGCCCGCCGAATGGCGGGCAGACCTTGAGCGCTTACGGGCGCAGTGCGAGGAAAAGCACAAGGCAACCCAGGATCCAGAGTTCGCCCTAATTGAAGATGGCGTCGTCCTTCGTGTAACCCAGTTGCTGGATTTGAATGGCAAGCCTGTGTTTGTCGTAAGCAAATCCTCAGTCCAGATCCGTCCATTGGACATGCTGGGTCTGCCCGACTATCTGCAGGACGCGCTGATGAGCGACACGGTACGCGGCCTGATATTTATTTGTGGGGAAATGGGCACAGGGAAAACCTCAAGTGCTGCATCACTGGTGAAAGCACGTCTCGAGGCCTGGGGAGGCATTTGTGTGGCTGTAGAGGATCCTCCAGAACCATTTTTGAATGGCAGGCATGGGAGTGGGCGCTGCATTCAAGTTCCGGTCTCTCGCCGGATGGGGGGATACGAGGAAGCTTTGATCCTAGCGCTGCGCACAAGAGCCGATTTCCTGTTCGTGGGAGAAATTCGCGACAGCTCGACAGCAGCACAAGTAATTCAAGCCTCGATCAATGGCCATCTCATTATCAGCACAGGTCATGCCGGCAGCGTTACTCAAGGCATTGAACGTATATCAGCCCTGGCTCAGCCGTTACTCAATAACGCCCGAGAGCTGCTCTCCAAGGGGTTGGTGGCTGTTCTTCACCAGTCCTTATCAAGTGGCAACGAAGGAAGTCGTCGATTAACCCTGCAGAGCCTGCTTTTCACAGGCGATGACGGACCGGGCATCCGAGAGAAAGTCCATGCAGGAAAGATCACGATGCTCGATCACGACATGGGGTACCCGACAATCTCAATATTGCGGAAATAGAGTCCCTGATACTTGGAGTAGATGGGGTCATGGAGGTCCATGATCTGCATGTTTGGGCTCTAAGTAGTGGCCGCAATATCCTGACGTCGCACGTAGTCGTGCGAGATTCATTAAATCGAGATGTTATTCTCGCATCAGTCATTGACGCGGTGAGTAAATCGTTCGAAATTCATCACTGCACGATTCAAATGGAGCAAGCAGCCTTTCATGATAATGCTCCGAAGCCTTCACACTAGTCGTTTTTTTGATGACGCTAATTGTTGTATTTGCAGGCAGAAGCCCTAAGAAAAATCGACTTAAGATGCGTTCCCCAAGACTATACGCGCTTTTAAATATGCATTACTGCCACCTCTAAATTTAACGACTAATCGAGTTGACCGGCGGCCAATATTAAAGGAGCCTTCAGGCAGATTCGCCTGCTACGCGCACTGAAGGCATCCGCCAGCTTTGGCCTTAAAAACCTTACCATTGACAGATTCTCGATTATTCCAAACAATCAATTTATCATAACTATCAATAATATTGCGCAAAAATTACAAATTTGCAAAGCTTACGCGCATTTAGCCAATTCGCGCTAGGATCAGTTATTATTGAGTTAATGTAATGCGCATGAAAATAAATAATGAAATTAAACACCAAGCACACAGCAGTACTACCAATCAGCGTATAACCACACTGGCGGCCGATTGGACTATTATTTTACTCACATCCTGAGATAAGTTATGCGCGTTCTAGTTGTGGAAGACGAAACCAAAAACGTAGAATACCTTCAGCAGGGCCTTTCTGAAAGCGGGTACATCGTAAATATAGCAAACAATGGTGTTGATGCCGCTCACTTATTCAATACTAATATTTATTCGTTTCTGCTTCTCGATGTGAACCTCCCTGACATCAATGGCTTGGACCTTTTGGAAGTCATTAGAGAAACCAGCCGGGTCCGCGTCATTATGCTGACTGCCTGGGGACGAACCAACGACAAGCTCAAGGGTTTGGACGGTGGCGCAGATGACTACCTCGTCAAGCCCTTCGAGTTTCCCGAGCTGCTTGCTCGCATGCGCTCGCTGCAAAGACGTGGCGACGAGCTTTTTGAGAAAAACGCGCTGAGAATTTCGGATGTAGAGCTCGACTCTGTGCGCCATCGGGTGTTCCGTGGATCTACACGCATAGACCTCAACACCAAGAAATTTGCTCTCCTGCACCTTCTCATTAGTCGAGCTGGCAAAGCACTTACACGCTCTCAGAGCATCTGGCTGATATGGGACATGAACTTTGACTGCGATAATAACGTTATTGACGTCTCTATCCGGCGATTACGCTCGAAGATCGATGATCCATTTGAGACCAAGCTCATACATAAACTTCGAGGCATAGGGTACGTTCTGGAGGAGCGCGCATGAGGCCGTTCAGTCTGGCTGTGAAGCTGGGATTCAAAGTCGGTTTGATGAGCGCAGCGCTGCTCCTCCTTTTCGCCACCTTTGGGTATGTGATGGTGAGCCAAGCTCTCGAGAGAAACTCCCGAATGGACCTCGAAGTGAAAATGGCGGGTATGACTCACAACCTATCCGCTATCACTAGTATCGCTGATGTCAATCCAGACGCGCACCAGCTAGTTGACTTGGTCATGGGGCACAATAATCTGTACGTCAGCATCTTTGAGTCAGGACAAACGCAAACTCCACTGCTCTCAATAGGTTCGAAGGCAGTCAACCTGGAAGTGCACAAGTTCAAGCCAACCGAGCAGGTTAAACAGCACGAGTGGCGTGACTCCACGGGTCGCCCGCTACTTAGCGCTTCGCGAGTAATGAATCTAGGCGATGGAACCGAAGTTAGTGTGTTCATGACCATGGACCAGTCAGCCAACCAAGCCCTGCTCGATGCATTGCTAACCTGGGCGCTGATGGTCTCGCCTCTTATTCTCTTGCTGATCTTGGCCATTGGATGGTGGACTGTGCGCAGAGGACTACTGCCTCTGACCAAGTTCTTGAGGATTGCCTCGAAAATTTCCACCGAGAGCCTTGATCATCGCCTACCAACGAAGGGGATGCCGGCAGAACTGAAGAAGCTCGGCGATGGAATCAATATCATGCTGATGCGTCTAGATGATGGGGTTCAGCAGCTATCGCAGTTCTCGGACGATCTTGCTCACGAACTGCGTGCACCTTTGTCCAATCTCATGGGTAAGGCTCAGGTTGCGCTGACCCGGGAAAGGTCTCTTCCTGAGTACCGAGAAGTCTTGGAGTCGTGCACGGAAGAGTTGGACCGCATGAGTCGAATGGTTTCCGACATGCTATTTCTAGCCCAGGTCAGCCACCCCGCGTCAATGGTAGAATTCGAAAATGTCTGTTTGCTCGACGAAATTCAGCGGGTCTGCGACCTCTTCAGCATTACGGCCGAAGAAGGCGAAATACAACTCCAGCTCACAGGAAATGGCGTGGTGCGTGGCAATCAGATAATGATTCAACGAGCCATCTCGAACCTTGTCTCGAACGCGATTCGCTACTGCCCAAGAGGCCGGACGGTTTACGTGAAAGTTCAACGCGGTGCTAACGGAACTACCTTGAGTGTTGGTAACCCGGGGCGCGGAATCGCCAAGGAACACCAGGTGCATTTGTTCGAGCGGTTCTACCGTGTAGACAAAAGCCGAGCACGAAATGAAGGTGGTACGGGTCTGGGCCTAGCTATAGTACAGTCAATTATGGGATTGCATCAGGGTTCTGCGAGCGTAGAAGTGACTGATCAGAATTTTACCTGGTTTCACCTCAACTTTCCCGACACCCAAATGAAGCAAACGCAAATGGGCGCAGCCTAGGTCCCGTATATGGAGGGGGCCGATTTTAGAAGAGCTCTCTTTTTTACTTGAAAGCTTTAATGCCTGAGGGCTGCCGTATTGTTTTGGTCTTTAGCTCGACGTCTAGAGGGGAAGGCAGCCCTACCCGAAAATATGGCGAGCAGCCACATATAACGCGACCTTATCGGCACGCCCCCCCCCCCCCGCCTTAAACTCTTTCACGCCCCTCTGAGTGAACCACAGACGGAGTCAAAAAAATTCGACAGCCAGTTTGACTAACCGCCAACGGCGCCGCATTTGAGATGCCAGCTAATCTAGCCGTTAGCTTCGATGCGTAAACAAAAATATCCAATCGCTGCTACACAGTCTTTAGATCGTTTATGGCTAGCTTCCACTAGTGGCAAAAAATCCAAAAACATCAATGGCTTAGATATCACATTAAAGGTTATGAAAGAAAAATAGCCTGCTTCGGAGCTTTCACAAACACAAAATTTATACCGTTTCACCAAACGCATAAATTACGAAATTGTAATGATTCCCTCACCCTGCTGTTAGCTTCAAAATCCTAAACTATCAAACCACAAAGGCTGCTAGTTAAGCAGACCTAGTAAACATCGAGGGCACAATGAAATTCATAAAACTCCTCTCTATTGGTATCGTACTGACTGGATTTATGAGTTCCGCTTTTGCTGAAGACGGTTTCGAGCGAACCAAAAATTTCAAAGATAACTTCCGAGCCGAGCAAGCTCGTCTATGGGGTCCTGATGTATCGGAGAAAAGTAAGCAGAAAATTGCTCAAGAAAAACAGAAAGAACCTAAGGGCATTAGCAGCAAGTCGACAACTAAGAGACAGTAAAAAACAATTAACACGATCAAAGCCATCGACAAAAAGCCAGATTAATATCTGGCTTTTTAGCAACCTCTCCCTAATTGTACTTATTAAATAATTTTTCAGCATCAAAGATAAATCCTGAGATGGATTATTCACTTTAAACTGAAAAGCAGCTAGAAATTTAAATACTCTCTTCGCCGGGCTCTTACTTTCAACGGGAGCCAGTAGCACTATCTCCTAGAATATTTTCACCATCCTGTGCAGTGTCCTTCCAGCGGCATAGAAGCAGTTGGCTCGCGTTCGTTTCAGTGATTATTTTGCAACCAACGTCTACAGGTAGATCAGAATCGCTGTCGCGCAAACGCCTGGAAAGGTAGAACGATCTGTCGCGAGGCCACTTGTCAGGATCTTTGATGCTTTTGGACATTCCCCGGCTATAAAACTCCGACGAATACGAGCGGCGGCCAGGATAAATCAGGGGGCCCGATTGAGACGACTGCACATCCAGCCAGGCCTGCACTAAATCTCGCTGGTTCTGAGGACGATCCTCAAGCACACCGTTATAGATAATACCGGCGCCCGCGACTGGCAGCATCAGAGCGCTCGCTGCAGCAGCCCAAGCAGTCTTTCTGCCCACTTCGCTGATACATTCGGCAAGGAGTAGCGTCCATGCAGGCAGAGCAGGAAGAAGATAGGTCCAGAGAATGTTACCAGAGAAAGTAAAGAAAACAGGTGTCGCCAATGCCCAAAGCCAAAGGTATACATCGAAGCGCTGCATCGTCCCACGCCTGCTAATAACGAGGGGTAGAAAGAAAGTCCAAGGAAGCAACGCTAAGCCAAGCTGAATCCATATGGTGCCGTAGGGCTTGGCGTGAGCACTCCCGTAGAGATCCCCGGCCCAATCACTTACAACATATCGGCTCCAGTGCTCGCCGACAAAAAAATACTCAAGGAAACCCGGCGTCTTCATTTCGGCTGCAATGTACCAAGGCACTGATATACCTAACATGAGAGCAATCCCCGTTACCCAAGGAAGCCTCAATACCCGATTCCATTGCTTGTAGATGACGATCCAAAAAAATGCTGGCGCGCCCATCAGTACCAAGGTCAGTGGCCCTTTAGCAAGCAGGCCCAAGCCGAGAGCTAAGAACATAAGGTAGGCATCCCCTTTGCCTGCGCACTTCATCCAACGCCAGAAACCATAGCTGGCCAACAGGATCGAGAACGATAAAACGGGGTCAGTCAGCACAACACCACTGGACACCAAGCCCAGCGCCGTGCCGGAAAAGATGATGGCTGCCCAAATGCCCGCCTTGCGCGATACCTCCTGTGTCGCGAGCCTGATGATGATGAAGCAGCTTGCCAAGTGGAGAAACCAGGCTGGGAATCGAGCAGCAAACTCATTGGTGCCGAATACCGTCATGCTCGCCGCTTGGGTCCAGAAAGACAGCGGTGGCTTGCCCCAAAATGGAACTCCGTAATCGAACATCGGAGTCACCCAGTCACTCAGTTCAACCATCTTGCGTGCCATTTCAGCGTAGCGTGCTTCAGAGGTATCCATCAGGGGATATACGCCCAGCCCCAGGAGACGCAAAAGCAGAATCGAACTCAGGATGAACCACAATGTTCGCTCGCTTTTCAAATTCAGCATTTCTTACCCTCGAGTGAGGAAGCCGGAGGATGAATAGTCATGGGTCGCGCTTCATTATTACTATTTAGAAAATAAAGGGGGCGGCGTTTGACCTCCGCGAGCGTTACGCCTACGTACTCGCCCACCAGTGCAACACCCACGCACATGAATGAAGCAATTCCGACAAGCAGGTGATGGATGTCAAAGGAGCCTGCTACCAGTACTGCGAGCAGGTAGCAGATGCTGGAGACAAAGAAACTGAAGCTAATGAGACTGAATATACGAAGCGGCTTGCGGGAGAAGCTGAGAATACTTTCGATGGCTAGGTCCAGCAGGCTAGCGGCGTTCCACTTGGTATTGCCGGCATGACGGGAAGTGCGATTGTAGGGTAACTCAATGGTGCGAAAGCCTACCCAGCCGATCAAACCCTTAAGAATTCTGGAGCGTTCGTCCAGCGCTCTTAAGGCGGCCAATGGAGCAGGACCAATCAGACGGAAGTCACTGACATCCACCGGAAGATCAACTTTCTCCACCAGGCGCTGCATGATCCAGTAATAGCTACGTGCACTCGTGCGTTTTAGCCAGGAGTCGCCAGTTCGCAAGTCGCGTTGCATGTTCACAACGTCGTAACCCATCTGCCAATGATATACCATACTCGAGATGAGTTCAGGTGGATCCTGAAGGTCGACATCAATGAAGATCAATGCGCTACCGCGTGCATGGTCGATCCCTGCACTTAACGCAGCCTCTTTTCCGAAGTTCCGACTTAGGAACAGGCATCGTACATTTGATCCATCTTGATAGTGTCGAAGTAGGTCTGCAGTTTGATCGCTACTACCATCGTCGACATAGAGAATCTCGCACGAAACAGGCAGGCGCTTTACAACTCTGGTGATGCGCTTGTGAAATTCCGGAATGGTTTGCTCTTCTTGAAAGCAAGGAACCACTATTGTTAACAAGGGGTCAGCGCGTTCGGAAAGCCGATGTGATGTCCGCATGATTGAATGTCCAGAAACGATGCGCAGTGAATCCGAGCGCAGTTAGGGTTAAAGTCACTAAAATCTGAGAGACAAGCGGTGAGAGATTGAATTTAATCAGAACCCACATACCTACACCATTACCGATATTAGTTGCCAACGAGACAAGTACAAACCTGATAGGTTGAAGCTTATAAATTCCCGTCGCCACGAAACTGAGCCTTCTATTACCAATATAGCTAATAATAGCGCCTATCACGCCTCCGCCAACGCTGGCTAACACTGGATCAGTAACTCCATTTACAATAAGCAGGAGAAATACAAAATAGTGCCCCCCGGTTGCTACGAATCCAATGCCTAGATAACGAATAAGCAAAGCTATGATCGACATGCTTGTATTTTCCATCTACAAAGACTAAACAACCCGAAGTGAAAAAAAAGTGAACTGCATGTAATTTCAGAACTAAATGATGCAGCACCTCGACAATAGCTGTGCCACCCAACAAACACCAAAAAACCCTAATAATAAACTGAACAAATAACTCTAGCATGATCCAGAGATTACAATTCTGATAAGAGCATATACATGATGGCACTTTAGATCTTGGACAATTAAGCACTTTCTCAAAACATGAAAACCAGTAACGACACCAATAATTACACCAATTAAGTATCAACTTACCAACCAGTGATCCATTTTCTCACGAGCGCCCATCAGTTTAAACAAGAAGCAACCTGCTAAACGTACGTGTCGTCGAGCTAAGCCCATATATTCAGTGTTTATTTTTGGTTGGGTAGCAAGCTAGTACGACCCAGAACTTGCTGCCACACCATCGACTTTCGTTTTTCGTTCAAAGCCTGAGGACTCACCTAAAGCAATTATCCGGAGTTAAGTCTTTAAGTAAGCCTAAGCCCCGAGCCAATTATAAACTTTCCAATAAACACCCTTATCAAGCCGCACTTCGACTGAGTCAGTGCTCATGCTTTGCCTGGATGTCACAGAAATCAGTTTTTTTCAAAATTCGCTGCTTCTGAGTGCAAATTCGCCGGCCTAAATTTTTTAGCTGGACTTGACTTACTTTTGGGGAGGGGGGCAAGGACTGACAATCTTTGGTTAAAACATGTCAAGGACCATAGAAAACGCCAGGCATCGCCTGGCGTTTTTCTATGGCCTCTAAAAATCCTATCGATGCATTCAATTTTTGTTGTTGACACATTGGGAAAACAAAGAATAACGAATCGTATTAAGCTCACCCCGCGAGTCTTCGTAGGTCATCAACCGTTGATACACCTCGCAAGTACGGGGATCCTGGGACTGACGCACAAATTTTGCAACATCAATCTTCATTCCATACTTGTAGTCCTGAATCTCTGGTATTGGCTTATTATTTTTCGCCGCATAGCTAGCCACGGCGTTCTGATGTTCCTGAATATATTGCAACTGCTTCTTTTCGGAAAACGTAGTAGCTTGTGAAACTATAGGCAAAACAGCTAGGGCTGCCGCAATGATAAGCTTTTTCATAAGGTCCTCTCAATATCAATCTTATTGGGAGTAACCTTATCAACTCACAGGCATCACCGGCATGACGGTAAACTTACAATTTTGAAAGGTGACAACAATATCCAGAATGAAAAGCCCACAACGTTGCTGTGGGCTTCTGTTATGGGCTATCAGCTACCCGCTTCATCACCATCATCATCTTTGCGGTGTGCCCATTGATACAGAGCAGGAAGCACCAACAGAGTAAGCACGGTAGACGAAAGAATCCCGCCAATCACCACTGTCGCCAGTGGCCGCTGAACTTCAGCACCGGTACCTGTTGCGAGAGCCATCGGGATAAATCCGAGGGATGCGACTAGGGCTGTCATCAGAACGGGCCTTAGCCGTGTCAACGCGCCTTCATCTACCGCTTGCCGGAGGGTACGTCCTTCCTCCCGCAGCCCGCGGATAAAAGAAATCATAACCAGGCCGTTTAGAACTGCCACACCGGACAGCGCAATGAAGCCAACTCCCGCCGAGATAGACAGCGGGATATCCCGCAACCACAGTGCAACTACACCGCCGGTGAGTGCGAATGGAATTCCGGTGAAGACCAGCATGCCATCCTTCAAGTTGTTGAACATCAGGAACAGCAGTGTCATGACCAGAAGCAATGCGACTGGAACAACGATCTGCAGACGCTTGGCTGCTGATTGCAACTGCTCAAACTGGCCACCCCAGGTAGTCCAGTAGCCTGCTGGGATCTGCACAGTAGCCAGCGACTTAGTCGCTTCTTCAACGAACGAGCCTAGGTCACGGCCTCGAACGTTTGCACTAACTACTACCAGCCGTTTCCCATTTTCGCGGCTGATCTGGTTCGGGCCCAACTGCAAGTCAAGATTAGCGACTTGGGACAGAGGAATGAACCCTATCTGATTAGCATCCTGAGCAACATTAGCAGGCACAGGAATCAGCAAGCTGGACATACCCGCTACGTCAGTGCGCACGGTCTCAGGCAGTCGCACCACCATATCGAACCGACGATCGCCCTCATACAATGTACCTGCCTGGCGGCCACCCACAGCAATAGCAATTGAGTTTTGCACATCCGCGATGTTCAAACCGTAGCGTGCTGCTTTTTCGCGGTCGATGTTGATGGTTAACACAGGAAGGCCGGAAGTCTGCTCAACCTTGACCTCCGATGAGCCCGGTACCGCTTTAAGCGATGCCGCGATTTTGTTGGCGGTGCTGTTGAGCGCGTCCATGTCATCGCCAAAAACTTTCACCGCAACGTCACTACGCACGCCCGAAATCAGCTCGTTGAAACGCAACTGGATCGGCTGGGACAACTCATAGTTGCTTCCCGGGACACCTGCTGCGGCTTTCTGCACCTCAGCGATCAGCTCATCACGAGGCTTATTGGGATTTGGCCACTGATCCTGAGGCTTAAGCATTATGTAGGCGTCAGAGGCGTTAGGCGGCATTGGATCAGATGCGATTTCTGCAGTACCCGAGCGTGCGAACATCCGCTCTACTTCTGGGACCTGCGCTATTACCGCTTTCTCCAGGCGCTGTTGCATCTCGACGGACTGAGTAAGGCTCGTTCCGGGCACTCGCATAGCCTGCATCGCAAAGTCGCCCTCACTAAGGCTGGGAATGAACTCGCTACCCATACGACTTGCAAGTATACCGCTAAGTACGACCAGAGCTACTGCAGCCGAGAACGCAATGTTCCGGTGCCCAAGAACCCATTGCAGTATCGGCTCATAGCGCTGTCGGGCGGTGCGCATTACCACGCCCTCCTCTTCCTTGACCTTGCCAGTGATGAACATGGCGATAGCAGCAGGAACAAAGGTTACGGAAAGAATCATTGCCCCCAGCAGCGCCATTACGACAGTGAATGCCATGGGGTGGAACATTTTTCCTTCGACGCCGGTTAGGGCGAAGATCGGCAGATACACTACCATGATGATCAACTGGCCAAATATCAGTGGCCGGCGAGCTTCACCTGCAGCGGCAAAGACTTCATGGAAGCGTTCTGCTTTGGTGAGTATGCGACCATGCTTGTGTTGCGCATGAGCCAGTCGGCGGATCGCGTTTTCTACTATAACCACGGCACCATCTACAATAATGCCAAAGTCGAGTGCTCCCAAACTCATTAGGTTTGCACTAACCTTGTTGTTGAACATACCTGTGAAGGTAAATAGCATGGACAGCGGGATCACCATTGCGGTGATCAGTGCTGCGCGGATGTTGCCGAGGAACAGGAAGAGAATAGCAATTACCAGAATCGCGCCTTCCACCAAGTTCTTCTTCACCGTCGCAATGGCTTTTTCAACCAAGTTGGTACGGTCATAAACGGTCACAGCAACCACGCCCTTCGGCAGGGTGCGGTTGATGTCGGTCAATTTGGTGGCCACAGCTTGGGACACTGTACGACTATTTTCACCAATCAGCATAAATACGGTACCGAGTACTACTTCGCGACCATTCTCAGTAGCAGCCCCCGTTCGCAGTTCTTTAC
Organism: Pseudomonas sp. MF6394; assembly: GCF_002018845.1. NCBI lineage: Bacteria > Pseudomonadati > Pseudomonadota > Gammaproteobacteria > Pseudomonadales > Pseudomonadaceae > Pseudomonas > Pseudomonas sp. MF6394. The sequence goes on along the minus strand of NZ_MVOJ01000002.1, from coordinate 109,954 downwards.
CGATGCTGACTTCAGCAACGTTGCTGATGCGAATCGGCGTGCCATCTACACTGGTAATTACGATGTTGGCAATATCTTCGATATTGCTTACCTGACCCGGCGCACGAATGAGCAACTGCTCACCATTACGCTCGATGTAACCGGCGCCCACGTTGGCGTTGTTGCTTTCCAATGCAACTACCAGGTCATTAAGTGTCAGCTTGTAGGTAGCCAACCGCTTCGGGTCCGGCGCAATCAGAAACTGCTTGGCGAAGCCACCGATGGTGTTGATCTCGGCAACACCAGGGACGTTGCGCAGCTGCGGCTTGATAATCCAATCCTGGATCACTCGCAGGTCGGTGGGAGTGTAAGGAGTACCATCTTCTTTGAGTGCGCCATCTTCCGCTTCAACGGTCCACAGGAAGATTTCACCAAGCCCGGTGGATACAGGCCCCATGACGGCCTCGACCCCATCTGGCAACTGTTCCTTTGCAACCTGCAAACGCTCGTTAATGAGTTGGCGGGCAAAAAAGATGTCAGTACCGTCTTTGAAGATCACGGTGACCTGTGACAAGCCGGAGCGAGATAGGGATCGGGTTTGCTGAAGGCCCGGAAGACCGGCCATGGCCGTTTCAACTGGAAACGTGATCCGCTGTTCGGTTTCCAACGGCGAGTAACCAGGGGCGCCAGTGTTAATCTGCACCTGGACGTTTGTGATATCAGGCACCGCATCAATGGGCAGTTTTTGGTAGCTGTAGATACCTATACCGGCCATGATTAGAACTGCGATCATTACTACGATGCGCTGCTCAATGGCGAATCTGATGATACGTTCAAACATAAGAAATCATCCTGTAAATTCGCATCAGTGGCCATGCTCGGCAGACGCTTTGCCAAGCTCAGACTTGAGCGTGAAGCTGCCACTGGTTGCCACTTGGGCACCCGATTGGAGGCCTTCGGTTATTTCCACATAGCCACCGGCACGGCGACCTAGAGTTACCCTGCGAGTGTCGAAGCCCTCAGTGGTCCTCACGAAAACTGCAGTTTTTTCCTCGACGGTCTGCACCGCTGACTCTGGAACAGCTACAGCAACTTGATCAGTTTGTGACGTGACTGCGATGCTCACGAACAGCCCCGGTCGCCAGGCCCCATTGGGATTGGTCAGAGTGACACGGACGGGCGCTGCACGATTCTGCTCGCCCAAAAGGCTGCCTACGTAACCCACCTTGCCCTCGACCTCAGCCTTCATGTCAGGAGAAGAAACCTTTACCGAGCGGCCAGTCACGACCTTTCCGAGATCGCCAGGAGGAACCGCGAAAGTTGCCCACACCTGATTAAGATCGGACAGGATGAAAGCATTGGTTGCCTCGCTGACCACCTCACCGACGGTCAGGTGCTTTTCCACTACAACTGCGTCGAAAGGCGCACGCAGTTCATAGCGGTTACCGCCTGCAGAATTGACCGAAGCGCCGATTGCTCCGACCTTTTGCTTAGCGTTGGCCAGTGATATTTCAGCTTCTTGCAAAGCTTGTCGCGCCTGAAGGTAATCTTGCTCGGCGGAGATTTTGTCCTGCCACAACTGCTTCTCGCGGTCAAAAGTCAAGCGTGCCAACTCAACACGTCGCTGTGCAGCTTGTTGCTCACTGCGCATATCCGAGATCTGTTGACTGGCAATCACCGCAAGGACTTGGCCCTTCTTGACCGACTCGCCCAGGTTCGCCTGAACGCTTTCAACAACTCCAGGAACGCGAGGTACCACATGTGCGGTGTGGTCCTCATCAAACCGTATTTCGCCAGGAAAAGTCACAATAGTGCTAATCTCACGGGGAGCAGCTGCTTCCAGAACGACGCCCGCAGCCTCAATCTGCTCGGCGCTAAGCGTCATCTTGCCCTCTTCCTCATTGGCATTTTCGCTGTGGCCTTCCTCACCGTGACCTTCATCCCCCCCGTCTTTAGCAGGTGCTACAGCAGTTCTCTCATGGCCATCTTCAGTGCCATGTTCGGCCTTACTGACTGGAGGCTGCTCGGAACTGGAGTTCCAGGCGAAACTGCCAAATCCGAGGACTGCCACAGCGATTACCGCGAGCGCGATCTTGCGTTTGTTATCCATTGCTACTCCTGCTGATCTTAGGTACCGGCTTATTCAAAGACGCATACAAGGAAAATGCCTGGCCTGTTCAGCGCGTATTGGCAGTCAAGCCGACGTCGCCATACACCCTTTCCACTTGAGCACGCGCATTGGTCGCAGCCGCCAAAGAGTCGAGGTACTGGCCACGAGCAACTATCAAGGTGCGCTGAGCATCCAGCACTTCGATGAAACCGAATTTGCCCATCTCAAATCCACGAGTTGCGGTATCCACGGCCTGTTGAGCTGAAGGCAGGATCGTCTTGTCATAGGACTCGACCTCCTGCATGGCGGTAGCCCACTGATTCACTGCGGTTTGAGTTTCGGAACGTAGCCTGAGCTCAACAGCGTTTCGCTGGTCTCGGGCCTGATCTGCGCGGCGAGAAGCGGAAAGAATGTTGCCCTGATTGCGATCAAACAGCGGTAAAGGCATCGACAGCCCCACGACATTGACCCTCTCGCGAATAGAGCGGTCGTATTGGCTACCAACACTCACGGTGAGATTCGGGATGCGCTGCGCCTTTTCCGCGCCTAGTGAGGCATCGCTCTTATCTATTTGAGCAAGCGCTTGACGCATATCTGCGGTTTGATCGAGCTTCGCCAGTAATTCTGTAGCTTGCGGCGGCTTGCCGGGAGATAGGTCTGGCGAGTCAAGACGATCAAATGCAGTGACCGAACTGCCTATTAACTGGGCCAATTGCTGGTAAGCCGTTGACTTCAAGGTTTCAGCGCGCCTTACCTGTAACTTGGCTTCAGCCAGTTGCACCTGAGCGCGCGTGGCTTCCACCGGCGAGGACTTACCGGCACGCACCCGTCCATCGACGATGCGCAGACCGCGTTCGGTGAGCTCCAATGATTGTTTTGCCAGATTCAAGCCGGTCTGAGCTCTCAAAGCAGCGTAGTAAGATTGAACAACATCTGCACGAAGGCTATTGACTCGACGGTCCAGCTCTAACTGCGCGACGCTTTGACCGTAGGTTGCAACCTCGACACGAGCACGTCGCTTGCCACCCAACTCTAACGGCTGACTAAGCGCGACAGTCGTCGTGCTGGTATTACGACGGGTGTCTTCTACTTGATAAGAAATTTCAGGATTGGGGATGAGTCCAGCCTGCTTGCGCACTCCTTCAGAGATTCCGATCTCTTGACGTGCTGCTGCAAGATCGGGGTTAGCGTCTATTGCCGTCGAAAGCGCTTCAGCCAGACTGAGACTCTGGGCAAATGCGGCAGGCACCCACAATCCAGACAAGACCATACAGAACACAAAGACTTTCAAAGGAAAGATGGGGGTTTTAGATAAAGCAATGTGATTATACCAGGGCACTTTGATAGTCCTCATGCACAAACTTTGATAAAGCTTGGCGAGAACGCCTAAACAGCTGCCAAGCCCCTCTGGATCAGGTGATGGCACTCTAATCAGCGATCACTATCAGAGGGGTGGCTATAAAATTACAATTTCGTTAGAAACCCTGGGGGGATAGTCGAAATAGAAAGCTTTCAGGCGAAACGCAGGGATTTAGTGAAAAAGATTCTGGAAGCCCTGCAACGGTGGAAATACCTGATAACAGAATTGTAATCACCCCGTCACCGACTCGTTATCTTTGATCTGCAAATATGACCCAGGCGCTATTCTAAGTGCTCCACCGGGCCAAAACAACAGACTATACCCGCGTAGGTAAATCATAATAAAAACTGCCGTAATCAAAGGAGCATCGCTTGAGACACAAAGTAACTTTGTATTTGGCTGCGGTTTCAGCTTTTTCTGGAAGCTATGCCCTCACGGCACAAGCGGAAGGTAAACCAGAAGGTTTTATTGAAGGTAGCAGCCTTACTGTTCTAAACCGCAACTTCTATTTCAATCGTGATAATCGTGATGCATCTGCGCCGACTTTCAACAGCGGCAAAGGCAATACCAACGGTTATTCCGAAGCTTGGGCACATGCGATAATCACTAAATTCAACTCTGGTTTTACGCAGGGCACTGTGGGCTTTGGTATAGATGCGTTTGCAATGATTGGCATCAAGCTTGATACTGGTGGCGGGCGCAACGGTGGCCGTAGCAGCTTTGACGTGCTGCCTGTTAACGGTGACGGCGAAGCACGTGATGAATACACTAAGGTGGGTGGAGCAGCGAAGTTTCGGCTGTTTGATACTGTCGTAAAGGTTGGAGATGTTTTCCCCGCAACACCCGTCGTGGCATCGGGAGATTCTCGCTTACTCCCTGAAAGTTTCCGCGGCGTGACGGTCGAAAATAGTAGCATTCAAGGCCTAACCTTGCAGGGTGGTCGACTGCATGCGATGAGCCAGCCTGGTTCCAGCAACTTGAACGATAACTTTGCCACATTTTATGCCGGCCCGGTCAACTCGCCTTGGATTGGGTACGGCGGCGGTGATTACCAAGTCAACGACAACATCACGGTGAGCCTTTACGCCAGCCAATTGAAGGATGTTTGGAATCAATACTATGCCGGTAGCAGCCTCACTTACCCACTCAGCGATGATTTGACGCTTATCGGCGGATTCAACTACTACAAAGCTGTAGATGAAGGCAAGAAGCGCCTGGGCGAATTCGACAACAATATATGGAGCGCCAAGCTCGGCGTCCGGTACGGTGCGCATACTCTTGCACTGTCTCATCAGCGAAACAATGGCGATGACGACTTCGACTACCTTCGTCAATCAGACTCAATCTTCGTTGACAACTCAATACAGTACAGCGACTTCAACTCACCGAAGGAACGCTCTTGGATGCTGCGCTACGACTTGAACATGACCAGCTACGGTATTCCGGGGCTATCGTTCATGACTCGTTATGCCAGAGGTTCTGGTGCAGACTATTCGAACGCCAATCAATTCTATATGCGCACTGATGGTAACGGCGATCCGCTCACGAATCAAAAACGTTGGGAGCGTGATATTGAAGTCAAATACGTCGTACAAACAGGTGCGGCGAAAGATCTTTCCTTGCGATTACGTCAAGCAAATACTCGTGCCACTGCATTCGAATCGGACTTGGATGAAGTACGCCTGATCGTTGAATATCCACTTTCGATACTGTGAGCCCTAAACAAGATCGATTTATTCATGTGACTCGCCTAAAACAAAAATAGCGAGCTTAAAGAATTCACCTTGAGTTGCTTAAATGCTCCTTTGGTAAAAGGTGAATATTTTGCGCCCCCCTGGGGCGCTTTTTTTTACCTAAAATTCGAGTAAATCTTCGAGTACGCGCACCGCGTCCCGATGGAGTTCATGACTGCACCAGTGACCGCCTTCTTCAGCATGAGAAAAATCGCCCTCATCTGCACGGAATAAAATGGCCATAATAAAAAAAACAACCCAACATTTCATAAGGTCAATTCAGCAGTAGAGAAATAACCCGCAACTGGTTGGTCCGAGCCACGATATAATATATCGCGATGTTATCAAGTGTATTGCTCACTGATTACAAGTACGTTATTTAGCCCCCACCCAAGTGGTTTTGAATTATCATTCCTGCCAATGATGACAGCGCATTCGCGTAGTTAAAACAGCTCAGTCATATCGAGACAAAATCCAATGCGAATTCTGGTAATTGAGGACGAAGTAAAAACTGCCGAATATGTGCGCCAAGGCCTTACGGAGAGCGGTTATATCGTGGATTGCGTACATACCGGATACGACGGGCTTTTTCTGGCCAAACAACATATGTACGAGTTAATCATCCTAGATATCAACCTGCCGGAGATGGATGGGTGGCAGGTACTTGAATTGTTGCGAAGAAACAATTGTCTTTGTAGAATTATGATGCTTACTGCTCGAAGTCGCTTGGTTGATAAAATCAGAGGACTAGAGAATGGTGCAGATGATTACCTAATTAAGCCTTTTGAATTCCCGGAACTGCTTGCTCGAGTTCGCGCACTGATGCGCAGGTCTGATAATCCAGCATCTGTTGAGATCATTCGCGTAGCCGATCTGGAGCTGGATCAAAGCCGTCATAGGGCGTTTAGAGACGGTCAGCGTATCGACTTAACAACGAAGGAATTCGCACTTCTGCACTATTTAATGAGAAATACGGGAATTGTCCTGAGTCGTACACAGATCATATCTCAGGTATGGGACATGAATTTCGACTGCGATACAAATGTTGTAGAAGTTTCAATTAGAAGATTAAGAGCCAAGATGGATGATCCTTTTGAAAACAAACTGATACATACACTCAGAGGCGTAGGATATGTTCTAGAAAAACGCTAGCGTGCTGTTCTTGAAGCAATCACATACGCTCCTGTGATTTCGCCGACTCACGGGCACTTCAGGTTTCATCCAAGTTTGTCTTTCACTTGGCGCTTCTGGCCTACCGCGTCGGATATACATTTCGGCGCGCAAAAAACTTGCTAATCGAAGCTTTCAACTCGCCTACCGGTCCAAAACCGTGGTGCGAAAAAACACCATACCCCCCCGAAACAGCGCTCGATAATGCTTATCCACAAGCTGGATTTCAGTGTCCAATGTATGTGGAAGCGTTCAGACCCGCTTTCACTTTAGGTATTTGTGAGTAACGTAGTTGCCGATGATAAAGTGTAGTTCAAGGAACGTAGATTTTTATCAGTTGATACTCTCATAATCTGGTGAGACGAACTACGTGACGGTGCCACGGCGCACATATCCATGTAGTTGCGTGTGGATATGATAAATCTACCGGGGCATGAAGCCTAAGCATGCCATGGAGTGGACAATACGGTCGTGACTTAAAGGTCGCATACTCTATGATCTCTGAAGGCGAGCAAGTGAATCACTCCGGCTCTCTAGATACCTTGCAAGCTCATTGCATAACGCTTTTAAACTCTACAGTGAAAGCTACATATTGAAACGATTACGGCGTTTTGCGTTGATGGTTGACGATATTCGACACCTCCCCTTGCCGTCGGGTTAAGCCGTCACACTTGCTCAATCGTCAGAACTTTTGCATTAGCTTGAGTATCGCCATAAGCGTCCGGGCATCACGCCTTGCGTGATTAAAAAGATTGCGGCAGCAACTGATCGATTTCACTCGCCCGCTGCGTCGGCAGCCGCGTGAGAGCATCCTTCAGATATGCATACGGATCATGACCATTCAGGCGCGCAGACTGGATCAGACTCATGATCGCTGCCGCACGTTTTCCGCTGCGTAAGGCCCCTGCAAAGAGCCAGTTCTTGCGCCCAAGGCCCTATGATCGGATCTGGTTCTCTGCCCAGTTATTGTCTATGGGTACAGCCCCGTCATCGAGGTAGCGCGACAGCGCTGCCCAGCGTTCGAGACTGTAATCGAGTGCTCTGCTGATGGCTGAGACTTCAGGCACGAGGTCACGCTAGGCAATCAACCTGGCGTGCAGCATATTCATCACCCGTACAGCTTTTTCTTGCCGTATTCGGAGTCGTAAATCCGGCCCCAGATCGCGACTTCGCTTTCAATTTCGTACAACAACTGGATATAACGCAGAGCTTGCTCCGCAAGCGTGCTTTTATTCTTAGCGTGCAGCTCAAAGAAATTACGTTGCGCATGAGCCATTCACCCGATCTCGGTCACGTCTAGTTCGAAGCTGGCTTTGTAACCGACACAATCATCGCAGACCAGCTTGTCCTTCCAGTCATTCAGGAAGTTGCGAGCGTGTTCTCCGGCGCGGCTAGGGCTGAAGTCGTGAACCACCGCTGCCGCGTCCGAGAACTGGCTGGTGGCATAGGACCAAATATAAGAACTGTGGGTTTTCTTAGTTCCCGGCATGAGCATTTGCACAGGTGTCTCATCGGCTTGAATAATCTGCTGCCCGAGAACCACGTCGCGCAGCGCATCAACCAGCGGCTGGAACTGAACCCCAGTCACGGCCATCTGGCCACCGTCGGTGAGGCTATGCACGCTAACTCCTCCTCTCTTTCTCTTCGTTAAGTAGCATCAGCCATGAATTCATTCAAAAAGACCGTTCAAGTCATTGCACTCGTTGCAACGCTAAATGCAGCCTCATTGTTACAGGCAGCGTAATCAATTGCCGTCTACAAAGCCCCTAACTGTGGCTGCTGGACCAGGTGGATCGCTTATCTGAAGGAGTGGTCGACTATATGGAAAACAACATTAGCGATATGAACGAGAAGCTCGGCGTACCCGTAAATCTGGCGTCGTGCCACACGGGAGTTGTAAGTGGGAAATTCGTCGAAGGCCATGTTCCGGTCACACAAATTGCTGAACTAAGTCGACGAGCCAATCTGGACGGAATAGCTGCCTTCGGTATGCCCGTGGGATCGCTCGGAATGGAGTCAGGTGACCGACGCAGCGCCTACCCGGTAATTGGGATGAGCAAGTCAAGGGGAGAGACGGTTTTACAGGATTTTCGGGCCCGCTAGTGGCTGAGGAACCGCTCTACTAAACTGGTTGAATACCGGATACCGGGTTTCGAAAAAGCTACAGCCGGCTGATCAAATCTTCCGGCTGGAGTCTGATTAGCGGATCGCTGTATCCAAGCAAATATTAGTCGAAAATTTCCCGTAAAAACGATTTCTTATGATAAACCTGCTCTTCCTGATGCCTCGACTGATTCTGATGGCCGTTCTGATATCCGTCCCGCCAACCACCACCGTGACCAGGCTGCGGCGCGGAGTGGCCGTGCTTAGTGCCGCGTTTGTTGTCATGGTGGCCAGAAGACGGCTGGGCATACACAGGTTCAGACGGAGGTGTACCTTGCAGCGACTGAGATACGCTCTGTGGAAGAAAACGAGCTTCTTGTTCTTCCTGCTGGCTACGCTCGATGATCTTGTCGAGTTCTCCCCGGTCAAGCCAAACACCTCGACATTGCGGGCAATAGTCGATTTCAACGTTTTGACGTTCCGACATTACCAACAGTACTTCTTTGCAAACTGGGCAGTGCATGGTTCTCTCCTCCAGCGAATGAGCTATATAAAACGCAGCAGCCATTTCACCGACGCAGCAGCCGCAAGCCATTGAATACGACGAGCAAGCTCGCCCCCATGTCGGCGAAAACGGCCATCCACAATGTCGCGAAACCAGAGAGAGCCAACGCCAAGAAGACAACTTTTATGCCCAGAGCCAAAATGATGTTTTGCTTTAGAACCGAGGCGGATCGGCGACTCAGGCTGATAAAGTACGCGATTTTTCGAGGGTCGTCGTCCATGATCGCAACGTCAGCTGTTTCGAGAGCTGTCGCTGTCCCTGCGGCTCCCATTGCGAAACCTATATCGGATTGCGCTAAGGCGGGGGCGTCATTAACGCCGTCACCAACCATCCCAACGGCGCCATATCTGCGTTTGAGTTCAGCGACTGCAGTCTGCTTGTCCTCTGGCATCAGATTTCCACGGGCATCCTCGATGCCCAATTGCTCAGCGATCGACCTCGCCGTCGCAGGATTATCCCCAGTCAGCATTACTGGAACCACGTTCAAAGCCTTCAAAGCAGCCACAGCTTCAACACTCTCCGGTCGGACTGTGTCTGCGACCGCGAATATCGCGGCGGGGCCGCTATTGCCGCATAGCACGATCACCGTTTTGCCAGTTTCCTCAAGCCGTGAAAGTCTGGCCTCCAGCTCCGAAGAACACACGCCCAACTCCTCAACCAAACGATGGTTGCCTAGATGCCAAAGATGACCGTCGATCGTGCCTTTCACGCCTCGGCCATTTAGCACACTGAAGTCACTGACAGGCAGAGCCACAGCGCCAGGCTGCTGCGATTTCCACCCATTGACCAATGCTTTCGCTACTGGGTGGGTACTTTGCTCATCAAGACTCGCAGCAATCAAAGTTGCCTTCTCGATAGACAAGTCACTGAATATATCTGAGTCAGTCAGAACTGGCTTGCCCTGAGTCAACGTGCCTGTTTTATCCAGAGCAACCACCTTCAGCAGGCGCCCGCTTTCCAGGTAGGCACCACCCTTGATCAAGATTCCATGCCGTGCGGCTGCGGCAAGACCACTCACAACAGTGACAGGCGTTGAGACGACCAAGGCACAAGGACACGCGATGACCAACAACACCAGGGCCTCATACAACCATTCACCCCACGTACCACCAAGCAGCACTGGGCCTAAAACGGCAACAAGAAATGCCACCGCCACTACGGCTGGGGTGTAATACCGTGCGAACTGGTCAACGAACCTCTGCGTCGGCGCCCGCTGAGACTGCGCATCCTGAATCGCGGCAGCAATACGAGCGAGCGTACTTTCGCCAGCGACTGCCGTGACAGTCGCCTCCACGACGCCGTCTGTCACGATACTGCCAGCATATAGCGGATCCCCCTCTGCCTTATCTACTGGCAAGCTTTCACCAGTGATAGGGGCTTGGTCGAGAGCAGCACGACCAGATTCCACCCTCGCATCCAGCGGTACCCGCGACCCTGTGCGAACACGAATACGGCTGCCGAGAACGACATTCTCAACCGGGTGTTCTTTCCAGCCAGCTTCGGTCATGACTTCCGCAGTCTCAGGAGCTAATGCAGTCAGCGATTTAATCGCGTTACGCGCTCGCTCAAGTGAGAGTGCTTCGATGGCTTCGGCAATAGCGAAAAGGAAAACCACCATCGCGGCTTCCGGCCACTTGCCAATCACCATGGCACCCAAGACAGCCAAAGACATCAAGAAGTAGATGTTCAATGTGAAGTTCTTTACAGCGATCCACCCCTTCTTCAGAGTTGGTAGACCAGCAGTAAGAATGGACAGCGCAGCCAAGGACATTACAGGCAAAGAACCCTCCTGTCCGGTCGTCCAAGCGATCACTTCAGCGGCGATGGCAGCTAGACCGCTGACCGCCAGCAGCCCTTTCAAGCGCGTCGTCAGAGCAGGTGAAATGGCATTCGGGGTTGCGCCGGCCTCGATGAGATTGGGCCCCATATCCAGCGCGGTCAAAGCGATGACTATCGCCTTCGGATCATCCAAGCGATGATGCACTGTCAGCTCACGATCCAACAGATTGAAATCAAGTCGTGCGATGCCAGGCATCGGCTCTAAGCGATTACGAATTAGCCGCTCTTCGGTAGGGCAATCCATCTTATCAATGCGATACCGAACCAGGGTCGTGCCTTCTGGCTCAGCCATGGCCGAATGTGAAGTCACCGCCCCTGCGGAATCCACTTTGCTCAAACAGCAATGGTCGGCATCGGAATGGGCTTGAGCTGAAGTGCCATGATCGTGTGCGCTATGGTCTTGATTATGGTCGGTGGACTTGGCTCCACAAGGCTGAGAATCCTTCGAACCGCACGCATGCGATCCCGTTCTGCCCAAGCTCTCGGCGTGATCAGGCCCATGCTCAACATGATGTGCACGAGAATGAACCTGTTTGGCGAAGGTCTCGCGGGGGTCAGCAGAACAGCAATCGTCCGACTTCGGCACGAGGTGCAATTTGGCTTTCGACGGGTTTTCCTGGCTCATGACGCATCTACCAATAAGGATATGGCGTCATTGAACAGCCTGTAGTAGCTACAGTGTCAAGCAATGAGTTTGAAATTTCGACTGGGCCGAGGGCGCCGCTCGAGTCTACGTCCCTCAGTGCGAGCGCCTGATAGCTGCATGCTGCGATGCATCAGCCAGGTTGGTCAGCACCTCAAATGCCCACTCAGCTTTCACCCTGGGAGTCATGCATATCGAGCAAGTCGTCAATCGCGTTGTGAAGCCTACGAGTAAACGTTTGGAGAAATCCGCCATGATGGTTTTCGACGCCATTGGCATGTGTCGGCTGTAGACCTCTCTAAGCGCTCATTACCATCGGTAGCCGACAGGGTTAAGGGTAGAAATATCCAGAAAGCTCCTCGACACAGTCGCACCAGCATGTCCTCCTCAACAACCCTACTACAAGCTTTTCGGCATTAATTAGGAGATGCCCACTGGAAATCCGGTGACACCTGCTAACCGAGAATAAAACCCCGCCATGTCTGGCGGGGTCTCATCAATCACCCTTCTTGTGCTTATGCACGTCCAGGTCGGGATGCTTAGGCTTGTTCTCGGGGGTTACACGGCGACGCTGGTCTGTCTTGCCGGTTGATTCGGCAATTGGCTTGGGCCCAGGTTTGATGGCCATAGAACTTGCTCCTTCAGTTGATAGGTATATGCCCTGGCAAACGTCTGCCGTGTAAGCGTTCGCTCAGTACGGTCACGAGATTGAGGGCCCCAAACACTATAGCTTGATATTTTTATGCCAGCAGTGGCGCACCACTTTAGTAAGCGTCTGCCGAACACATCTTGCACCAGCCCGTTTGGTGTAGACGGACGCTCGAAAGACCCTGTCGAGACTATCGCGCTATTCGGTTTCAATGGCAGCTTGCTCCCCTATGCTCTTGACTCGTCTAGGAGCAGCAACCAGAGCGAGCCCCAGCAGCGGGTTCGAACAGTGACTCAATAATCGTACAGTCTGGAGTGTTCGAGCCTAGGCATCTTGACTCACACGTGCCTGCCATTGAGAGCAGCTCTATCCGGATCTGCAGGAGCTTAGCTACCTTAGATTCCACTTCTGCCAAGTGCTTCTTGACCACCGACAACGCATCAGCACACGGACGATCAGCATCTGCCGCGAGCGCAATGAGTTCGCGGATATCGTCGAGTGGAAAGCCCAGTTCACGATTCTGCCTGATGAAGATGAGTCGTGACCGATGCTTTTCGGTATAGATTCGATGCCGCCCTGTCGACCGTAGGGCCGGAGGGAGAAGGCCTATTTTCTCGTAGTAGCGAATCGTTTCAATGTGGCAACCCGTTGATTTCGACAGCGCTCCGATTCCTGACATCCAAACTCCCCAAGCATTTTCTTGAACCTGTAGTAGCTACAGATATTAACCTGCTCAATCGAAAAATGATTTCACGCGTTTTAAGGGCATTCCGTGGACAGAGAACAGCTAGAGAAGAACCAGATTCCCGTTTACTTCGTCGCGGTCATTGTCGCGGCTATCGGGGGCCTGCTCGCACCTGATGCCTCTCAAGCGTTAGGTGCGTTGGTGACACCAGCCATCGCTGTGCTGATGTACGCCATGTTTCTGCAGATCCCATTCTTGGATCTTCGCAAAGGGCTTGCAAACAAGCGTTTCATGACCGCGCTGCTGACCGCCAATTTCGTCGCCATCCCCCTGTTGGTTTGGGCGTTGACGATGGGCCTAGCCGACCACCCGGCGATTTTGGTGGGCGCACTATTGGTCTTGCTGACGCCTTGTATCGATTATGTTGTTGTGTTTACCCATATCGGTAAGGGCGACTCCAAACTGACTCTGGCGGCAACACCATTACTACTCGTGCTTCAGCTTGTGCTACTACCCCTCTATCTAGCCTTCATGGTGAGTGATGACTCGGCGGTGGTTATATCGGTCGGCCCATTTGTTGAGGCCTTCGTAGTGCTGATCGCTTTACCCTTGGTCTTGGCAGTAGCAACAGCTGCCGGGGCAAAGGGGTCACGCATCGTTGAGGGCTGGAACAATGTATGGGCTTGGATGCCTGTGCCAGCTATGGCGGCTGTATTGGTCGTAGTGATCGGCTCTCAGATTTCAACGGTGGTCAGAGACATGGACAAGCTGCTGCCTGTTATTCCCGTCTACATTGGTTTCATGCTCTTGGCACCCGTGGTGGGTGCGCTGGTGGCTCGGGCGTTTAAGTTACCGGCTAGCACGGCAAGATCTGTCGCTTTCAGCAGTTCGACACGAAACTCATTGGTAGTTCTACCATTGGCATTGGCCTTGCCCGAGGAAATCAGAGGGCTCGCTGCGGCAGCAGTGATTACTCAAACGCTGATTGAGTTGGTCAGCGAACTAATTTACATCCGAGCAATTCCTGCTTTGGTGTGGCGCAAAATGTAGATGCCAGGGAAGACATAAGCACAAAACACCCTGCGCGATTAAACAGGTGCCCACCTGTGCGGCAGCAGCTTGTTAATCTCACTCGCGCGCCGCGTCGGCAGGCGCGTGAGAACATCCTTTAGATAGGCGTACGGATCATGGCCATTCAGCCGCGCTGACTGGATCAAGCTCATGATCGCCGCAGCCCGTTTTCCGCTGCGTAGCGACCCGGCGAAGAGCCAGTTCTTGCGCCCAAGAGCCCATGGCCGGATCTGGTTGTCGGGTAGTCAGACGCGGTTGCCCGCGTCCAACCCCCTAAGAACCGTGCATGCGAGTTTCCCAGCACACGGCTCAAGCCTCTGCTAAGGCGCCATTGGGCACCCGGTTATACATCGTCGACATTGGCAAATTGCACATCTCGTGGGCAACGCAGGTGGTAAATCTCAAGATTAGCCGCAGCGTCCGTCCCGCCATGACCTAGCTTCACAATATGGCGACTGTGCCACGGTGTGTCTTTGGTCACCGGCTTGAAGCAGGCGCAGCACCTGCCGCCCTGTTGCACCCATACCCGATACAGCTTGGCTCGACCTTTAACGGAAGTGAGCATCTTCTTGCCCCAGCGGGACTCGAAGTACTCATCCCATGCAGGGTCGTGAGGGTTGGCAGCAGCCTTAATCTTGATATGTCGCACAATCGGTGTGTCTGAGGCGTCTACTAGCGTGTACTGACGCTTCCGACCATCGGCGGATTTTTCAGTACACGAGAACACCCAACGGCGCGCCCCTTGTACTTTGAAATACCGATCCTTCACCCATCGGCGTGTCTTGCGAGGGTGGCGACGTACCGCCCATCGCCAGAGCATTTCCCACACTGCGCTGTCCACCTGGTTGAAGACCTTCTTGGCGACGACATGACTGTGATAGTTCGCCCAGCCCCGTAGAACCGGGTTGAGCAAACCTATCAAGTTAGCCTGTCGTATCGTTTTGTTGGTCTTGATCAACTCTCGCAGCTTGGCAAGTAGAGCCCCGATGTTCGCCTTGGACGGCTTGATCAGGAGCTTGCCGTTGTACTTGCGCAGGTTCCATCCGAGGAAGTCGAACCCGTCCCCTATGTGCGTTATCTTGGTTTTTTCCGGAGAGAGGACAAGTCCACGCTCTGCCAGAAATTCAACCACGGCGGGCCTGACTTCATTCTCCAGCCATTCTTTCGAACAACCAGTGATGATGAAATCATCTGCATAACGCACCACGCGCATTTTTCGGGCTGTCCACTTCGCGTTGGGAAATCTCTTCGCCAGCATCGCTTCCAACCCATCCAGCGTCATGTTCGCCAACCCCGGGGATATGATGCCTCCCTGCGGGGTTCCGGCGTGGCTGGGGAATAGCTGCTTTTGGTAGACATAACCAGCCCGGAGCCATTTCTGCAAAATCGCCTTGTCCATGGGAATGTTGGCGATCAACCAGTCATGGCTGATATTGTCGAAACAGCCTTGAATGTCGCCCTCTAACACCCATTCCGCGTTTGCTTTTCGTGACAGCACACCAAAGCACTGTGCGACGGCATCCGCAGTTGAGCGTTCCGGCCTGAACCCATAAGAGTTCGGGTCGCCGGTAGTTTCCGCTATCGGTTCCAGAGCCAGCAGATGAAGCGCCTGCATGGCCCGGCATTTCATCGCGGGAATTCCAAGAGGTCTCGTTTTGCCGTTTTTCTTCGGAATAAGCACTCTCCGAAGCGGGAGCGGCGAGTAACCTCGCCGCGTCAACGACTCTATCGCGCCGAGCTTGGCCCTAGGCGTATTCCAAGTAACCTTGTCCACGCCGGGGGTATTTTTGCCTTTGTTTTCAGACACCCGTTTCACAGCAAATGCCTTGCCACTGAACGAGTGAGTCAGCAGCCATTGCAGGGCTTTCACCTTGTTATGTCTGCCATCTTGTACAGCCTTCACAATACGCGCTTGCAGCCCTCTGACACGACGTTGTACGGCGATCCAATCGATGCTGTCCCACGACGTGCCGGAAGGTGCACACGCCAATGCTGCTGCGTTCATTTGCTCTCCTTCCGTTGAAAGGGTTCTACCTACTCTCGTGTGAAGAGAGACCATGAGGACGTCTGCCCGCTTTCGCGTGAAGTGATGTTTCAACCTCTATCCAACCCATTACAGGACGGCGTTCGCTTTTTCCTCGTTCCTTCGCCCGCACCGCCATGGGCAATTTTTACAAACGGCTTTCCCTGACGGGAGCGATACGGGATTTCCACGTTCCGCTTACTGAAGTGCGTCGGGTTAGGTGCCTGCTATCGACCGGGAGGCATGTGGGTCACGAATGCGTAGTAGAAAGACGCAGTTCCCACCTCCATTACCATTTTGGTTCGAGCGTGTAAGCCATTTCCGCTCGCTTAATTTAACGATCGTTGCGCAGATTCACGTGTGTTCACCATACCAACTATCTAGCACTTGTCCGGCCATGGCTGCCAGAAGGGTACGCCTCTCACGATTGGTACCCCGCACCTTGCGGCGCCTCGTAACATTGTCGAAGGCGCTCTTGATTCAGCCTTCTAGATTCACCCGGTGACACGGGTGGTTCCCACCAAGGGGGAACAACTTCATTAAGCGACTTCGTGTCGCACCTCCGCCCAATTATTATCAATGGGAACCGCCCCGTCATCGAGGTAGCGCGACAGCGCTGCCCAGCGTTTAAGGCTGTAATCGAGCGCTCTGCTGATGGCCGAACCTTCGGGCACAAGATCACGCTGCGCGTTCATCCAGGCATGCAGCCTATCCTTCACCGGTACGGCTTTTTCTTGCCGTATTCGGCGCCGTAAATCCGGCTCCAGGTCTCTGACTTCTCTTTCGATTTCGTACAACAACTGGATATAGCGCAGGGCTTGCTCGGCGAGCGTGCTTTTATTCGTAGCGTGCAGTTCAAAGAACTTGCGCCGTGCATGGGCCATGCAGCCGATCTCGGTCACGCCGAGTTCAAAGCTGGCCTTGTAGCCGCCAAAATCGTCGCAGACCAACTTGCCATTCCAGTCCTGAAGGAAGTCGCGAGCATGCTCTCCGGCGCGACTGGGGCTGAAGTCATAAACCACCGCTGCCACATCCGAGAACTGGCTGGTAGCGTAGGACCACACATAGGAGCGGTGGGTTTTCTTTGTTCCCGGCATGAGCATCTGCACCGGTGTTTCATCTGCGTGGATGATTTGTTGCCCAAGCACTACTTCGCGCAGCGCATCGACCAGCGGCTGCAACTGAACTCCGGTCACGCCAACCCATTGAGCCAAGGTTGAACGTGGAATCGCCAAGCCCGCTCGACCTAAGATCGATTCCTGACGGTAAAGCGGCAGATGGTCAGCAAACTTGGCGATCATGACGTGTGCGAGCAGGCCCGAAGTCGGGATGCCCTTATCAATGACCTGCGGCGGAACCGGTGCCTGGATCAGCGTTTCGCAGTTATCGCAGACCCACTTGCCACGGACATGGCGTTCGACGGTGAACACGCCGGGCGTGTAGTCCAGCTTCTCGCTAACGTCCTCACCGATGCGCTTCAGGGCGCAGCCGCATGGGCGGTGAGTGTTGTCCGGTTCGTGATGGATCAACGTTCGCGGAAATTCTGCCGGCAATGCCGTGCGCTTGGGCCTTAGCTTTTCCTCGGTCGCCTCTGGTGCTATTTGCAACGCCTGAAGCTCGGCCTCAATCGCCGCGATATCAGTATCGATCAGGTCATCTAGCAGGCTGGCCTGTTCAGGATTCATCTGCTCGCTGCGCTTGGCAAACTTCAAACGCTTGAGCTGGGCGATCTCGTGGGTCTGTTTCTCAATGACTGTTTGATCACGGTTGATTTTCTTGCCCATAGTGTCGACTTGCGAGAGCAACTGCGCTGCGAGGACGCGCAGTTGATTGGGAGACAGTTGGTCGAGATTGGGCGAAGAAGTCATACGCCGGACTTTGCCAGAGCGGGCGTTTCGCGACGATAGACCGATAGGCTAATGGCTGCCGTTAAAGCAGTGTGATCGAGCCTCCAGAACCTGCGCGTTGCCATGGCAGCCCCAGCAACAACGTTTGAAGTTGCTCGGCATCCAGTTCCATCTCAGGACCATGGCGGATGCCAGGCCAGTGGAACTTGCCTTGGTTTAACCGGCGCGCCGCCAGCCATATTCCGAAGCCGTCATGCACCAGCACTTTCATGCGATTGGCGCGGCGGTTGGCGAACAGATAAGCGCAGTGCGGCTGCGCCGCACCGAACACCGCGATCACCTTGGCTAGCGCCGTTTCGGTGCCTGCGCGCATGGCCATCGGTTCGGTGGCGAGCCAGATGGAGTCGATGTGAATCATCGCAGAATATCTCGAAGAAAAGTCGCGCAGGCGGCAGCACTTTCAGTGGGCCAGTCCACTTTGATGATGGCGCGCGGGTGCTGTATTTCAACGCAGATATTCGATGATGCTGGATGGGAGTTCGCCCCCGCAGGTGGGTGTGCCGGAATTTTCTGCGTTTGCAGCCGAATCCATTTGTGGACGAGGTTTGCGTTGAGGCTATGGCCGAGCGCGACGCTGGCAATCGAAGCGCCTGGTTGGGCGCACTCTTGAATGATCTGGGCTTTGAAGGATTTGGAATAGGAACGGCGTGTTGGCTGCATGAAATACCCGCTTGAAAGGCTAGAATTGGTGTCCACTTAATTTAAATGCACACCATGTCTTCGCTTTGCAGAGCTGGGTAGATGACCTGGCCGGACGGTTACCCACTTTATTCTGACTCCGCAGATCATTATCACGGGTTTTTAAGACTTTACTCCGCGCAGTGGGGCTACGGTATATGGCTTTACCCAACACCTTGCAACAGGCATTTCGACGGTGATGGCGGATTGGGCAAAAGCAGCCAGTGAGGGTGTTTTTTTGGCTATGCCGGCAGCTCTCAGATTACTTGCCTGCAGTTGATGGCCAAGAAAATCGCCGTGATTCAAAGCACGTCGGGAGATGTGCCAGATTCTGGTCTCGACTCGCTGAACCAAGATGGTGATTCAGTTGAAATGACACTTGCAAGGCAGCTCATTGCTTCATAGTTTGACGGCCACCTTCGGGTGGCCATTTTTTTATAACGATCCCAATTTACCAGCGGCCAACTCGACACTTCAAAAACCATGCGTCCTGGAAAACCTATTTCCTGATGCACCTAAGAGACTGGTTTGAGAGGGTGTATTCGCTTTTGCGCGAGGACGCCCATGAACCTACCACGCCCTACTCGAACCACAGCGATACTCAGTCTGTGCCTTGCATTATTGGCAGGCATTCTGTGTTATGAGCATCATCAACTCTCCCAACTCCGCACCAGCTTGGCTGCGACTGCAGACAAAGAGTCGCTCGATGCGTTGTTGACGCGGCTTGGCAAAGTCGATGAGCGACTGGGCACGGTAGCCGGCAACCACCTGGTGACCAACGAGGACTTCCGAGCCGGGCAGCAGGCTTTATCGAATCGAATTGATGCCGCACAAGCGTATGCAAAGCAAGCGACGGAGTCAGCGCAAGAAATCTCTCAAAATGCTGCGTCTGCTGGTGAATTGCTAGTCCTCAAAGCCAGCGTCGAAACACTCGATAGCCGTCTTCAAGAACTCAGTCAGTCACGCATCAAACAAACCACTGCTGTGCCCCTCAAGCCCAAGCCTAAGCCCGTTGCCCGCCAACCAAAGCGGCCAAAACCGCCCGCTACCGCCACTGTCACACCGCAAACACCCCCTTTTACCGTTGTCGGTATCGAGTATCGCGGCGGTGAACGCTTTTTGTCCGTAGCACCGCCTGGCAGCACGCAGTTGAATCAAATTTACCTTATCCGACCTGGTGACGCTGTGGCGGGCACCGCCTGGCGACTCAACGCGCTGGACGGAAGATCCGCACGCTTTGACGTGGCCGGAACACCTCAAACCGTAACCGTCGCGCAATAGGACCTCCTTTATGCACTCCCCTACCACTTCCTCGAAAACAATGAAGCCCAGGAACATTTTGGGTTTCATTGCAGGCTTGGCCACCTTCGCGTTTGCATACGGCTGTCATGCGGCTTCGGGGCAATCAACGTCGATCTCGAACACTCAGAACAGTGAAGTTCACAACTCTTCTCAAGGAGCAAGTCAGACAGAACTCGCCCGCGAGTGGGGATTGACCCCCCAAGAATGGTCCCGTTTTCAAACTGTGATGGAGGGTCCTCGCGGAATCTATTCGCCAGGCCTGGATCCTCTGACAGCACTTGGCATCGAAGCGAAGTCGGAGGAGGAGCGGCGACGCTATGCAGAGCTGCAGGTGCGAGCCGAGCGACAGCGTATCGATAAGGAACTGGCGTACCAAAGGGCCTATGACCAAGCCTTCGCACGTCTTTACCCCAATGAAAAAGTCATCCAACTATCGTCCAACCCTGCATCTGCTCCTGGCTCGGGAGCGTTAACTGCTGTGAAAGGCACTGGACGACTAGCCGTTTTTGTTCAAGACAGTTGCAACGCATGTATTGACCGCGTCAAAGACTTACAAAACCAGAAACAGTCCTTTGATCTGTACTTCGTTGGTAGTCAAGGTGATGACGAAATAATTCGCCGCTGGGCCATCTTGGCTGGAGTCGAACCGGCCAGCGTGAGAAGCCGACAGATCACATTGAATCACGATGCCGGTCGATGGCTTGGCCTTGGACTCGGCGGTGAGCTGCCGGCCGTGGTACGCGAGGTGAATGGACAATGGCAGCGTCTGTAATTCGCGCGGCTTTAACGGGGGGGCTACTGCTCACCGCGGCATTTGCTAACGGTGCCGAGGTTCCGCCACCGGCCTATCAGTTGATTGCCCTGCCTGCCGGCGTTCCGTCCGAGGTGCTGTACTCCGTTGCACTGCAAGAGAGTGGCACCCGACTTCGCGGCCAGATCGTCCCCTGGCCCTGGACGTTGAATGTCGCCGGCGCCGGATATCGCTTTGCGACACGCAGCGATGCTTGCAGAGCGTTGATGATCGCCCTTCAGACCGCAGGCCCAAATAGAGTCGACGTCGGGCTTGGACAAACCAACATCGGTGCCAACGGCCACCGTTATAGCTATCCCTGCGAAGGGCTGGATCCGTACAAAAACCTCTCGGTTACGGCCCAGATCCTGGCTGAGCAAAAAGCCAAAGGAGGCGACTGGATCACCGCTGCTGGTCGGTACCACCGCCCTGCCGGAGGCGAACCCGCTGCCCGATACCGACGAGCTTTTGCCAAACACCTCAGCCGGGTCACCGGTATCAACCTGATGGCGAATAATCCATGAATAGATTGCTGCATCTGCCTGTTTTGCTGTCTTTGGCCTCCCCCATGGCAGTGCATGCCACCTCGCTGATTGTTGTTGAAGACCGAGGGGGTGTTTCCGCTCTGCCCTACTACCAGTACTTGGCTCCAGAACCTACTGAGCAGTCAGCACAGTCAGAGAATATTGGTGTGCGTGGGCAAGGCTCGTTTCCAGTGCGCTCTGACCAACTGACACCCGGGCAGGTACAGGGCCGGGTAATCAATGCACCTGGCCTGCAACCATTGTTTCTTGTAGGCGACGATGAAAGCTCCAGAAAGTGGTTATCACAGCGCCGCGATCAGTTACAGCAACTGCAGGCAGTGGGCCTTGTGGTTAACGTGGCCAGCGCCGAGCGGTTTGCCGAAATCCAACGATGGGCAGGAAATCTACAGTTGGTCCCGGCTCCATCAAATGATCTGGCACAGCGCTTGGGAGTCCAGCATTACCCGCTGTTGATCACTGCCACAACGATCCAGCAGTAACCAGGGTATGGCCTCTCTTACGCACATCACCTTGGTCATCAAGCAACCAGATGACCCACGAGCAGGCCAACTGCTTTTTGAACAGGTCACCTATGTCGCCAAGCTCTATGGCGGCACCGTCATCGCCCGCGTACCTGGTGACGAGGTGGAGCTATGTCAGCGGCTAAAAGAACGACTGCCCGAGGCAGTTGAGCAAGCGAGGCAAGAGTTGGCCAATTCATCATCACGCATGAAAGGAGGATCCCGGCCCCATGAAGCTGACCAAGAAGCAACGCTGCGAGCTTCACGCTAAATTCGCGGGCCATTGCGCATACTGCGGTGTGCTGTTGGGTGACCGGTGGCATGCGGACCACATGGAAGCAGTATGGCGAGAACCAGAGAGGGTGGACGGCAAGTACTCCGGTGCCATCATTTTGGGGCGGCCAGAGAACCACGCCATCAGCAACATGATGCCCGCGTGCGTGCCGTGTAATTTGAGCAAGGCAGCGATGCCACTAGAAGTCTGGCGAGAGCGCATTGCTGGACACGTCAACTCCCTTAACAGCTACCACCCCATATACCGCCTGGCCAAGTCCTATGGGCTGATCGCTGAGACAGGCAAGCCAGTCGTTTTCCATTTCGAAACAGTGGGGCCATTGTCCCCTTTCACTCATAGGAAGTGATCCATGACCACCTCCTACACCATTGAGTCGTTACTACGCCCTGCTGTTGAGCTGTACACAGTTTGCGTATGTGCCGCTGCGGCGTTGCTCTGTATTTTCGCGCCCTGGGCGGTTGCTCTGACGCCTTTATTCGGCATGGTTGCCGGTACAGGCTTTCTGGGTCTAGGGTTCGTCCGCCTCAAACAAGCGTTGGTAGTGCTGCGTTACCGGCGCAATATTCGGCGCCTACCCCACTACACCATGACCAGCAAAGACATGCCGGTCAGCAATGAGCGGCTATTCATCGGTAAAGGCTTTCGCTGGACCCAAAAACATACTCAGCGGTTGATGGAGACTTACCTCCCAAAGTACGCCGAGTATGTCGAGCCCACGTCTATCTATACCTTTGCTCGCAGAATTGAGGAGCGTCTGGAGTTCGCACCCTTTCCACTCAAATTGCTGTCAAAGGCTACCTCGTGGGATGTGCCATTTAACCCGGCGCGTCCACTTCCTCCAGTCGGGGGGCTACCGCGCTTACACGGTATAGAGCCGAACGAAGCGGATGTCAGCCTGCCACTGGGTGAGCGGGTTGGACACTCCCTTGTATTGGGGACTACTCGTGTTGGAAAAACCCGCTTGGCAGAGTTGTTTATCACCCAAGACATCAGGCGTACCCGCCGTAGCCCCCGGCGCCGCGTTCATATGGGGCGCCGCGTGCAACCCGTTCATCGAAGCCAGCGCAATGTAGAAATGGACCTGGACCGCGAAGTGGTGATTGTCTTCGATCCTAAAGGCGACGCAGACCTCCTGAAGCGCATGTACATCGAATGCAAGCGCGCAAACCGACTGGAGGAATTCTACGTGTTCCACCTAGGCTGGCCCGATCACTCCGCTCGCTACAACGCCGTCGGCCGGTTTGGTCGGATCTCGGAGGTTGCCACCCGCATTGCCGGCCAACTTTCGGGGGAAGGCAATTCCGCGGCATTCCGGGAATTCGCCTGGCGTTTCGTCAACATCATCGCGCGCGCCCTCGTGGCACTGGGACGTCGGCCGGACTATGAACAGATCCTCAAGCATGTGACAAACATTGACGCGCTGTTTATTGAGTATGCGCAGAAGCACTTTGCTGAAAATGATCCCAAAGCCTGGCAAACCATCGTTGAGCTGGAAGGAAAGATCGATCGTAAGAACCTCAGTTTCGCCATGAAGGATCGACCGCTACGCGTGGTGGCCCTGGACATGTACCTCACTCAGCAACGCATCTCCGACCCAGTGATGGAGGGTCTGCGATCAGCCGTACGCTATGACAAAACCTATTTCGACAAGATCGTGGCCAGCCTTCTGCCATTGCTGGAAAAACTGACCACAGGCCGGATTGCAGAGCTGCTATCTCCCGACTACATGGATCTTGAGGACCCACGACCAATCTTTGACTGGATGCAGATCATCCGCAAACGGGCAGTGGTCTATGTCGGCCTGGACGCTTTATCTGATACAGAGGTAGCTGCAGCGGTGGGCAACTCGATGTTCAGCGACCTGGTGTCAGTTGCGGGTCACATCTATAAGTTTGGCATCGATGATGGCTTGCCCGGGGCCACCGGCGGCAAGGTAGCAATTAACGTACATGCGGACGAATTCAACGAACTGATGGGCGATGAATTCATACCGATGATCAACAAAGGCGGTGGTGCCGGCATGCAGGTCACGGCCTATACCCAAACCATGAGCGATATTGAGGCAAAAATCGGTAACCGGGCTAAAGCTGGCCAAGTCATCGGTAACTTCAACAACCTGTTCATGTTACGTGTACGTGAGACTGCAACCGCCGAGCTGCTGACCAACCAGTTGCCAAAGGTCCAGGTGTTTACCAGTACACCAGCAAGCAGTGCAAACGACGCTATTAACGGCAACACCGCTTTCACCTCTAACACTCACGATCAGATCCAAAGTGTCAGCGTACCGATGATCGAACCGGCGCATGTGGTTGCCCTACCCAAGGGGCAATGCTTTGCCCTGATAGAGGGCGGGAATTTGTGGAAGATTCGTATGCCGTTGCCGGCAAGCGATCCCGATGAAGTGATGCCCAAGGATCTTCAGGCCTTGGTTGAGGGCATGCGTAAAGGATCCGGAACCAGCAGCGACTGGTGGCAAGCACCGGGATATGACGCACTAAGTGAGTCGCTTCCTGATGACTTGGTAGACGACTTCCGCCAGATGGCCAATAACGGAAAAGCCGCATAGGCTTGAAGGAACAGAGCCATGGCCGATATCGCGGAAAAAGCCCAGCAACAGCAGGAAGGTCAAAAAAACTTCCTGGGCATGCTGTTCTCTACCCCTTTTCATTTCTTGGGGGTGATGTTCGGCTCCTTGCTCGGCGCCATCGTCGTTGAATGGCTTTGCATGTACACGTTCTGGCCGGATGCCGGCTGGAAACATGCTCAGCAGATGTTCCAACATGAACTGGGCTGGCTGTCCCAGGATCTGCTGCACAGCGTTGTCATCAAAGAACCGGGGCGTACGGCAACCTGGCTGGCACAAACGGTCTATGACTGGCTGATGGTGAAAACCGGCATGCAGGACAATATAAATGCACTGACACAGTACGCTCGCTCAACATCACCACAACAAACGGGAACCTTGAACCTTCGCTACGAACTCGGTCGGGCGATGATCAAATTCCAGGACTATGGCTTAGCCGCGTTATACACAGTCCTGACCTTCTGTGTGCGAATGGTCATTCTGACGTTGACGATTCCGCTGTTCGCACTGGCGGCGTTCACTGGCTTGGTCGATGGCCTGGTGCGGCGTGATCTACGAAAATTCGGCTCCGGCCGCGAGTCAAGTTACCTGTATCACAAAGCCCGGGGGACGATCACTCCGCTGACCATCGTGCCCTGGACGGTCTACCTGGCCATCCCCATCAGCATCAGCCCCCTTTTGATTCTGTTGCCCTGCGCCGTGCTGTTGGGTGTGTCCGTTTACATCACCGTTTCAAGCTTCAAAAAATACCTTTAGGAGCTGCCCATGCAGTGGACACAAGAACAGCAGCCCATCATCCATTCCACGGCTGACAAGCTACTGGTTCAGGCTTTTGCCGGTACCGGCAAAACCACCACACTGGTGGGCTACGCCACACAACACGCCTCGGTGAAAATGCTCTACCTCTGCTACAACAAATCCGTCGAGCTCGCTGCCAGGGGCCGCTTTCCACGCAGAAACGTGGTGTGTAAGACGGCGCATGGCCTCGCATATGCAGTCTATGGCAGTCAGTACGCCACCAAGCAGACCAATAACTTACGCCTGACGGACATCGCAAGGGCCATCAACACCCAGGACTGGGAGCTCGTGCGGGATGTCCTCAGCACGCTTAACAACTTCATGGCCAGCGCCGATGACGAGTTGGGCCGTGTGCATTTTCCCAGATTCCAGGGGCAACGAATGCTCACAAGTGCCCAGGAACGTTTCCTGAACAATGCTTTAAACGTGGCTAAAACCATCTGGAACCGGATGATCGATCTGCAGGACACAGCAATGTCGATCACCCATGACGCTTACTTGAAGCTGTATCAGCTAAGCAAGCCCGACCTGAGCGAACGATTTAACGCCATTCTGCTCGACGAAGGTCAAGACGTGAACCCAGTTATTGCCGACATAGTAAAAATACAACGGGTCCGCAAGGTGGCAGTCGGCGATCCCCACCAGCAGATCTATCGCTTCCGCGGCGCAGAAGATGCGCTCAACAGCGACTGGATGGCCGACGCCGAACGTCACTACCTGACCCAAAGCTTTCGCTTCGGCCCTGCCGTCGCGCATGTGGCCAACATCATTCTTTTTTACAAGGGTGAGACACGAAAGCTGCAGGGGTTAGGTTGCAATACCCTGGTTAAACGGGCTCTGCCTGAAGAGCTACCGCATCGCACGTTTATCCATCGTACCGTGACCGGCGTCATCGAGAACGCCCTGCAGCTGGTCGCAAGCAACCCCAAGATTTTCTGGGTCGGCGGTATCGACAGCTACTCGCTACGCGATCTGGAAGATTTATACCTATTCAGCCGCAACCGTAACCATGAGGTGCAGAACCGCAGGCTGTTGAGAGATTACCGGGACTTTTCACAGTACGTGGAAATAGCCGAGGTAAGCCAGGATACGGAGATGTTGCGATCGATCAAGATCATTACAGCCTATCCGGACCTGCCCCAGCGGATCCAAACCCTACGTTCCCGCTCTGTAGATAACGAGCTCGACGCCACCGTGACACTCACGACTGGGCACAAGGCCAAGGGGCTGGAGTGGGACTTTGTCAGCCTGTATGACGACTTTAGCGCTGATCCGCTTTCACCCGATATCGATCAAGGTCGTAAAGATGACGAGTTGAATTTGCTGTACGTGGCGGTGACGCGAGGGATGAAGATCCTAGCGTTGAACTCAATGGTGCTTTCTATCATGCAGCGCTATGTCGATGCTCGGACCTCTGCACTCCAACCTCAGAAATCACGCGCTTAGCAACAAACTATTTCAGATTGCTGGCACGCGCTTATTATTGAAACCCTGGTAGCTCTGCACATTGAGGACGTCGCCATGGGCCGTCAGAAATTTGAATACCACACTGAGTTCTCTCCCTTTCAGTACGTTGTCAGAACCAAAAAGCTCTTCATGTTCAAGTCCGAAGAGCCCACCACTGAACCCGACACCCAGGGTTTTCTGGAAGATTCTGAACGTCAAAACCGCCTTGCTCAATTAGGCAGCGAAGGCTGGGAGCTGGTCAGCGTGCAGCCCGTGGTCAAAGGAGAAGTCAAGGTTGGCAATCAAAACGCCCAAGGCTGGGCTTACGGATTCGCCTTGCCCATCGGGTATCTGCTGTTCTTCAAACGCCCTATCCACTGTGATTGATGGTGTCAGTACCGTCAGAAGAAATCCTTACAGTCCTGAATATGGTTTTCTTGCGGCGACCATAGCTTGATCACGGCAAGCTGACGGCATCAGGAATGACTAGAGCCCAGCCGTGATCCAGTACCCGCGTCTCACTGCACTCACTTGCCGACTTGCCTTGCCAGGCCTCATCGCACTTTTTGGATGCGGCCTGCCTGTCTCTCATGCGACCGCTGCTTCAGCCTCCGAACAGGCCAACCTGGACGTGATGATCCGCCAGTTGAATGCCTTAGAGGACACCGCACGTCGTAGCGCTCAAGTGGCCGACGAACCTGGCAAGCGTTACTTCTTCGATTACCAGCGTCTAGCAGGTGATATCGCTCGAATTCGTCATGGGTTGGAGGGCTATCTAACCCCAACCCGAGCCCAGCCTCGTGATCCTGTTGAGCTGTCAGGCCAATACACGACCGAAGGACGCAAGCCATGAGCATGAGCGGCGCTCAGGCTGCTGCGTTTCAAGCGGCAGGAGGATTTCCTGCCTCGACGAGCTACCTGTTTTTCGTCGGCGTCGCTGTAGCCATCATCTTTATGTGGGGCGCCTGGGCTATCTGGAGCTGCTACCGAGGATGGGCCACTGGCAACCTTGATCGAACGATTGCCTCGACCTCGCTCGTCCGCATCCTACTGCTTTGCATGATCCTCACCACATTTGTTCTTAGTTGACCCTATGGGAGATACACCATGACTTCATTCTTAAAACCGGGCCGCATGCTGATCGGGTTGCTTGCTCTCCCCCAACTGGCCATGGCGGCTCTTCCGCAGTCTCAGCCTCCTACCCGGGGGGAAGGCTCTAACCTGATGCAAACCATGCAGAACTACGCCTTTGACGGTTTTACTTTGCTTGGCCTCATCATCTGCGCAGTCATTTTCAGTGGCGTTGCTTGGCATGCCTTCGGCACCTACCACGAAATTCAACTTGGCAAGAAAAAATGGGGAGATCTGGGGGCGACAGCCGCCGTTGGCGTCGCCATCCTCGGTGTCGCCATTTTTCTGGTCACCAAGGCTTCAAATATTCTTTAAAAGAGCCGTGGCCATGACAGAACTCTCAGACGATGGGACCCTGATTTTCCTCCCTGTGCGATTGAACAATCAGCCAGTCATCATGGGCGGCCTTACCGCTGACGAAATGTGGGCCACCTTGGCGTTGAGCACCGGCGCAGGGCTGGTTATCGGTATTCCGGCCGCGATATTGACCCAGATTTGGGCACTTATCATCGGCGCCGCCATGCTCTGTGCTGTCCTAGGGCTGTTTCTTGCCAGTCGTTTCTTGCGTCGGTGGAAACGCGGCCGACCTGATACATGGCTATACCGCCAGATGCAATTGAACATCGCGCGGTTCTTTCCTACCTGGAATAAAGCCCTGCTGATTACTCGTACAGGTGCGTGGACCTGTCATCGAACGGAGGTTCAATGACTTACCGTAAAAAAGTAGACGCCCAACTGGCCCACATTAACAGCCTGCGCATGGTCATTGGTTTTCTCATTGCCCTGGGTCTGTACATGGCTTATGGCTGGCAGAGCGCACCGCGTGACCTAACTGTTCATGTACCTCCAGATCTACGTTCAGGTAGCACCCGTAAGTGGTGGGATATTCCACCGGAGTCGGTATACGCCTTCGGTCTGTACATTTTTCAGCAGATGAACCGTTGGCCCGTTGACGGTGAAACCGACTACGAGGACAACATTACCCGCTTGGAAAGCTACCTGACTCCCAGCTGCAAAGCCTACTTGCAGAAAGATTTCGAGCTACGCCGCAATAGCGGGGAACTGCGCAAACGTGAGCGGGGTGTATTTGAAATTCCAGGCAGAGGCATCGACGATAAGTCTGAGCAACATATTGAACAGCACAGCATCAATGACTGGACCGTCAACCTGGACATCACCGCTGACGAGCACTACGGCGGGGAGCGCGTAAAGCGGGCATTTGCTCGCTATCCGTTAAGAATTATCCG
Source organism: Pseudomonas sp. MF6394 (assembly GCF_002018845.1). Lineage (NCBI taxonomy): Bacteria > Pseudomonadati > Pseudomonadota > Gammaproteobacteria > Pseudomonadales > Pseudomonadaceae > Pseudomonas > Pseudomonas sp. MF6394. Next base: position 80,801 of record NZ_MVOJ01000002.1, on the reverse strand, counting down.
ATTCGACGTCGATCCCGAAAAAAACCCATTCGGCTTGGCCTGGGACTGTTATAGCAGTAATCCACAACGCATCGAAGTCTCCGCAGAAACGACCAGAGCAGGAGGCAAATGATGACACGCCGCCTACTGATCATCGGGCTCGTAGCCCTTCACTTCTGCGGGTTGGCCAACGCCGTCGAAATCCTGCGCTGGGATCGTATCCCTATAGCACTGCCCTTGATCGTGGGTCAGGAGCGTATTGTCTTTGTGGACCAAAACGTACGGGTGGGTCTGCCTCGTAACCTCGTCGACAAACTGCGCGTGCAGAGCACCGGTGGTGCCCTCTACCTGTTGGCGAAAGAGCCGATTGAACCGACTCGCTTACAGCTGCAGAACATGAACTCCGGTGAGATCATGCTCGTGGATATCATCGCAACGGTAGGGAAACCAAATCAGGTCGCATCCGAGCCGGCTAAAATTGTAGCCGGGGACAGTCCCGCCCCGCGTTACGGCCAAGTCAACGCCAAACCTACAAGCAACCATTCAACTTCTTCCACGGCCCAAGCCAGCGCTCAAGCCGAGGAGGATGAGGACGCGCCGAAACCGCGTCGTGAGACCCCTCTTCCGGTGGTCATGACGCGCTATGCCGCACAGATGCTTTACGCGCCCCTACGCACCGTTGAGCCCGTGGAGGGGATTGCTCAGATCAATCTGAAGCGCGGTTTGGACCTCACCACCCTAATGCCGATATTGCCGGTCGAAGCCTCTGCGTTGGGGTCGTGGCGGTTAGACGAGTATTGGGTCACGGCGGTGAAGCTACGTAACACAAGCGCCCAAAACCTCACATTGGATCCGCGTGACCTGATGGGTGACTTTGTCACCGCGACTTTTCAGCATCCCTACCTTGGCGCCAAAGGTGATTCCAGCGACACCTCGACGGTCTACTTGGTGACCCGTGGTCATGGTCTAGCCGAATCGTTATTGCCGGCCGCCATCAGCCAGATCGATCCGAAGGGAGGCCGTCGTGAAGAGTAATCCACTTGTTAAATACCTGGTCATACCGTTCGCGATCCTGGCGATATACGTAGTGGTCAAATTATTCAATCGCGAAAGTGCCGACCAACAGGTTCATGCGCCGGAAACGGTTGTACTTAGTACGAAGGAGGCTAAAAAGCTTGGGGTTGACGGAGATACACCCAGCGACACATTGCGCACCATTGTCGTGGAAAGCAGACAACTCAAGGACCAAGTCTCCAATGCTTTGAAGAACAATGACGAACTAAAGCAACAGAACATCGAGCTGCAAAAACGCCTGCAGAACATCGACCTCAACGTCGATAACAAACTGCAGAACGTTCAGCAAACGATGAAGCAGGAGGCGCAACAACAGAGCCAAACCCTCTTGGACACACTGCAGCAGCAGTACAATACCCTGAGCAGCAAATCGGGCAGTGGCAATGAGTCTGGATCTGATTTGCCGATCGGCTTCGGCGTTCAGCCAGGTGACGGTCAAGGCTTCAAAGGCGGACCTGGCGCGGACGTTGTTTGGATAGAGCCGCAGGACGCAACGCCGGTCGATGTCAACGGCAAGCCCATCGCTGCAGGGACAAATCAAACGGCAAGCGGCTTCAACTTCCCGACCTCTTTTGGCGAGTCCGTGGACCGAGGACAAAATGCACTGCGCACGGGCGCTCAAAGTGTTGCGAATGAAATCTCGCCACAGGAGGCCCGCAAACAGGTGCGCAAGGTCTACACCTTGCCGCAGAACTCGACATTGATGGGTTCGGTGGCCATGTCCGCGCTGATCGGCCGGGTGCCCATTGACGGCACTGTCAACGACCCCTACCCGTTCAAGGTATTGATCGGGCCGGACAATCTCACGGCCAACGGCATCGACTTGCCCGACGTCGCCGGCGCGGTGGCCAGCGGAACGGCTTCCGGCGATTGGACCCTGTCTTGCGTACGCGGTCAGATCAAAAGCCTGACGTTCGTCTTCAATGACGGCACTGTGCGCACGCTGCCACAACCTCAGGAAGAAACGAATAGCAGTCAAAATAGTAACAATCAGAACAATGGCAACCAAACCACCATTCAGGGTGGCCTGGGCTGGATAAGCGATGCCTATGGCATTCCTTGTATCAGTGGCGACCGCAAAAGCAACGCCTCGCAATACATTGGCTCGCAGGTACTGATTACCGCCGCCGGCGCAGGTGCTGCCTCCCTCATCAAGTCAGATGGAAACAGCGGCTCTTTTATAAACCCTCAGTCCGGGACCATCGGTTCTGTCGGCGGCTCGGGCAGTGAAGCCATGGGCAAAATTATTGGCCAGGGCGTCAATGACGTCTCCAGCTGGGTCAACAAACTCTACGGGCAAGCCTTCGCAGCGGTGTATGTACAACCCGGGGCAAAGATAGCTGTGCACCTGGACCAGCAACTGACCATCGATTACGAACTCAATGGCCGCAAGGTCAACTATCGCTCAGGAGCCCGTCATGTTTCGACTGCGCTTGACTAATCATGGCTTAAAACTAGGTGCATACCTGGCCATCGCCCTACTCGCCTCGGCCTGTTCCACCAACAAAGACGAATTGCTCCCCCATGGGGACCGCACAATGATGGACGTTTGGGATCAAGGCTCCAGCGGCTCAAGCAGCTCGAGCAGCCGCCAATTGCTCGATGCACGCCAAGATCTTCGTCGGCCTCTGGAGACGAGGGAAACAGACAACACCATGTTCACACGTACCGCACAAAACGAGATCTACAGCCAATTTAAACGCCTACCCAATCCCGACCTGGTGATGTACGTCTTTCCTCATTTAGCGGGTTCAGACCCGGCACCGATCCCAGGCTACACCACGGTGTTTCCGCTGTATCAGCGGGTGCAATACGCCATGCCTGGCGAACGCACGGAGGCATATTGATGGGTTTTTTTGAACGATTCAAAACGCGACGGGCGACAGAGCGTGTGGAACCTGGCGTAACACCAGGTTCGCCGTTATCTGACGATGTGCAGGGACCAGCAACCGAGACGTTTGAGGCTGCTACAGAGCGTTACTACGAACGCCTTGCTGCCATGGGTATTCCCTCGCCGAGCGATTGGCGTAACCCAAAGAAAAAGCCAGCCACAACCGCTGATGCTGACCGTCTATACCACGTCAACCCCTCCTTCGTAGACCTACTGCCGTGGGTAGATTACCTGCCTGCAGAAAAAGCCATGCTATTGGAAGACGGCGTGTCTCGTGCTGCCTTTTTTGAGCTGACACCGATTGGTACTGAAGGTCGGGATCCCGAATGGTTACGCAAGGCCCGCGACGCCCTGGAAAACGCCCTCCAGGACTCCTTCGACGAGCTTGAAACCTCACCCTGGGTGGTTCAGCTCTATGCCCAGGACGAAACCAGCTGGGACGATTACCTTCAGCAACTGCATGACTACGTTCAACCACGCGCACAAGGCAGTGCATTCACCGAGCTTTATTTGAAGCTGATGAAGCAACACCTGGAATCCATCTCCAAACCAGGCGGGCTGTTTGAAGACACCAAGGTCAGCCAACTGCCCTGGAGGGGCCAACAGCGCCGCGTCCGTGTTGTTGTCTACCGCCGTACCCAAGGCGCGCAAGCGGATGTGCGAGGCCAGGCACCAGGTCCTTACCTGAAAATCATCTGCGATCGCTTGGTGGGCGGCTTGGCGAACGCCGGCATTAAAACCCATCGCATGGATGGCCACGCCATTCGCCATTGGCTGATTCATTGGTTCAATCCACGTCCCGATCATCTTGGCCCTGCCGATGCAGATATTCGCCGCTTCTACGAATTGGTGTGCAAGCAAGCACCTGGTGCTGCAGAGGGCGAGCTGCCGCTCGCCAGCGGCACTGACTTCTCGCAAAACCTGTTTTATCGCGAACCACTGTCAGATATAGAGAAAGGTCTGTGGTATTTCGACGGCCTTCCCCATCAGGTGGTGATGCTTGACCGCTTGAGGGATGCTCCCAAGACCGGGCACTTAACCGGTGAAACCCGAAAGGGCGGTGATGCGCTCAACGCACTGTTCGACAAAATGCCAGAGGACACCATTCTCTGTATCACTCTCGTGATCACCCCGCAGGACATTCTCGAAGGGCATCTGGAACAGCTTTCACGCAAGGCAGTTGGAGACACTCAGGCCTCGATCCTGACACGCGAAGACGTCGCCACCGCCCGTCAGTTGCTCGGGCGCAAGCACAAGCTGTACAGAGGTAGCGTAGCGTTTTACCTGCGGGGTAAAGATGATGCCCAGCTGCACGAACGCAGTTTGCAACTCAGCAGCGCATTGCTGGGTGCGGGCATGGAGCCGGTGGAACCTCGGGATGAAGTGGCACCGCTGAACTCCTACCTTAGATGGCTACCCGGCAACTTCGACCCCAATGCGCGCAAAGCACTGGAGTGGTACGCACAACTGATGTTCGCCCAACACATTGCGAACCTGGCCCCCGTCTGGGGTAGGTCGACCGGAACCGGGCACCCGGGTATTACCCTGTTTAACCGTGGGGGAGCGCCGATAACCTTCGACCCGCTGAACAAGCTGGACCGGCAGATGAACGCGCATTTGTTCATTTTCGGGCCTACGGGTTCAGGTAAATCGGCCAGCGCGACAAACATCCTTAGCCAAATCATCGCCATCTATCGGCCACGTCTATTCATTGTGGAGGCTGGCAACAGCTTCGGCTTACTCGGTGATTTCGCCAAAAAGTTGGGTTTGACGGTAAACCGGGTTCGACTTGCACCTGGATCGGGTGTCAGCCTCGCGCCATTCGCTGATGCCGTAAAGCTCATCGAACCCAGCCAAAACGTGAAGATTATCCAAGCTGATGATCTTGAGGCGTCGGACGAACATCTGACTAGCCAGACCGAGGATGAACAACGCGACATCCTGGGCGAGATGGAAATTGCGGCCAGGCTGATGATCACCGGTGGTGAAGAAAAAGAGGATGCCCGTCTTACTCGTGCCGACCGTAGCGCCATCCGCCAATGCATACTGAATGCAGCGAAAAAATGCGTGACGGAGCAACGTATCGTTCTGCCGGAAGATATCCGTGAAGCGCTGCGAGAAATGGGACTCGAGCCCGGTATTCCAGACGCCCGAAGCTCACGATTCTTGGAGATGGCGGAAGCCTTGTCCATGTTCTGTATGGGCACCGAAGGCGACATGTTCAACCGTCCTGGCACCCCATGGCCAGAAGCGGACATTACCATTGTCGACCTTGCCACCTATGCGCGAGAAGGCTATAGCGCACAGATGGCCATCGCTTATATTTCCCTGCTCAACACGGTCAACAACATTGCCGAGCGTGACCAGTTTAAAGGCCGTCCGCTGATCTGCTTCACCGACGAAGGCCACATCCAGTTGAAGGTCCCACTCCTATCCCCCTACTCCGTCAAGATTACCAAAATGTGGCGAAAGCTCGGCGCCTGGTTCTGGATGGCCACCCAGAACGTTGACGACGTGCCGCCAGAGGCCTCAGCCCTGCTCAACATGATCGAGTGGTGGATGTGCTTAAACATGCCGCCTGATGAGGTGGAGAAGATCGCGCGGTTTCGTGAACTGACTCCTGCACAGAAGTCGATGATGCTGTCAGCGCGTAAAGAAAGCGGCAAATTCACCGAGGGCGTCGTGTTGTCCAAAAGCATGGAAATGTTATTCCGGGCGGTACCACCGAGTTTGTATCTGGCCCTGGCCATGACCGAGCCGGAAGAGAAAAAGCAACGCTTCGACATCATGCAAGCCAAAGGCTGCAGCGAGCTGGATGCGGCCATTGAAGTTGCTGCAACGCTTGACCGCTATCGCGGTATCGAACCTCACATCATTACTTTCCCCGAGCAAGTCACGGCCTTGGAGCGCCAAGCATGAGAGCATTGAATTCCCTGACCCAGAACCTTATAGAAAGTCTGACCCAGCTGCTTGAACAACCGGGTGAAGACGCCCTTCAAACCCTTGAGGTGTGTGCCCCCGTTTTGATAGAGCAACTGCAACAGGTTTTGGTTCGTGCGGTGGATCGTCGTGACATCGAGTCCCAACTTCACGCGGTGTTAGCCAATTGGCTGCTACAGCACCCACAACCCGAGAATGCTGAGAACGCTCTTCTTGAGGCCCTTCGTAAACAAGCGCTGCTTTCATCGAAGCCAGCAGAGGCTCGGGCATGATAGGCCTTCGCAAATATTGGTTGATGCTGGGGTGCGTTTTGGCAGGCACATCGATGGCCTGCTTAGCCCTCACTCGAAGTGAGATACCATCCCCGCACAACACAGGCCCGTGGTTGTTTGGTCCTTCCAAAGCACGCTGGACTGTGACTGAGTTCGCGGATCTGGAGTGCCCCTACTGCAAGACGTACACACCTGCGTTGAAAACCTGGATACAGCAGCAGAAGGATGTAAACCTGCAGTGGCATCATCTGCCACTGGATGTGCACGGTCCGACCGCATTACACGAAGCCAAGCTCGCTGAATGTGCGGGGGCGCTTGGTGGCGCACCTGCCTTCTGGCAAGCCATTGACCAGATTTTTGACCGGACCCGTAGCAACGGTGAGGGTTTCAATGGGCATCTGAACGTCGTTGATGTTACTTACCAGGACTTATTGTCCTGTGCAGCTACCGACAAAGTGATCGCCCGGCATGTTGGCCAACAGGTCGAGGAGGCCCTCAAAGCGGGCATTACGGCAACTCCTACTGTGATAATTAAAGACAACACGACTGGCAGCTCCGTAAAGCTTGAGGGACCAGCTGACGGGGTATTGTTATTATCAGCTCGTGATTGGCTGGCTCAAAAAAAGAGCTGCGACGCTCTGCAAAAGTCGAACGTTAAATCACTTAGCCATTGTCATTAAATGAGCTTGCATTCCATTCATACATTTTCATGCCCGGCATGTCCTACGCGTGGGCCGAAAGAGACAGCGCAAATACGGTGTTTGCAACTGCAATCAGGGTCAGTTTCATACGACTTTTTCTTGAGGATTGATGGGCTCAACTGAGAGGTGCCGGCGACGCATCAGTCGATAGGCTGCCGGAATGACAAACAGCGACAGCAAGGGCGCGGTAATCATGCCTCCAACCATGGGTGCCGCAATTCGGCTCATCACCTCGCTGCCGGTCCCGCTGCCCAGCAAAATGGGTAACAAGCCAGCAATGATGACAGCCACAGTCATGGCTTTGGGCCGAACGCGCTGGACAGCGCCTTCACGAATCGCGGCCATCAGCCCGTGCTCGGTCCTATCGCCGAGGTCTTCACGCTCAGCCCAGGCGTTCTTCAGATAAAGCAGCATAATTACGCCAAATTCGGCAGAAACACCGGCCAAAGCGATAAAGCCGACACCAGTGGCGACCGACAGGTTGAATCCCAATAGATAGAGAAACCATACCCCACCAGTCAGTGCGAATGGCAGAGTGGCCATGATCAGCAAGGCCTCATCGAAGCGAGCAAAGGTTAAATAAAGCAGCACGAAGATGATCAACAGCGTGGCAGGCACCACCAGCTTGAGTCGTGCGTTGGCCCTTTCGAGAAATTCGAACTGTCCTGCGTAGCTCAGGCTCATACCAGGCTGCAACTTAACCTGCTCGCTGACGACCCGTCGTAGATCGGCGACTACCGAAGCAATATCCCGTCCCCGCACGTCGATATACACCCAGCCTGAAGGTCGGGCGTTCTCACTCTTAAGCATCGGCGGACCATCGCTGACCTTGATCTTCGCAACGGTGCCAAGAGTGATCTGGCTGCCTAGAGGGGTATAGATAGGTAACTGCTCCAGAGCGCCGAGTGAATCCCGCCACTCACGAGGGTAACGTACGTTAATTGGGAAACGAGCCAACCCTTCAATCGTCTCCCCGACGTTTTCACCGCCGATTGCGCCGGCCACGATCGATTGCACATCGGCAATATTTAACCCATAGCGGGCCGCAGCTTTACGATCGATATCCACATCAATATAGCGGCCACCGGTCAGTCGTTCGGCCAACGCTGAACTCACACCTGAGACATCCTTGGCAACACGTTCGATGGCTTGGGTGACGGCATCGATCTCCGTCAGGTTGGTACCGGCAACCTTCACACCAATAGGGCTTTTTATGCCAGTGGCCAGCATGTCGATGCGGTTACGAATCGGCGGTATCCAGATGTTGGTCAATCCTGGGACACGCACCGCTTGGTCTAGCTCCTCAACGAGCTTTTCCTGGGTCATGCCTGGGCGCCACTGTTCGTGTGGTTTGAATTGGATGGTGGTTTCGAACATTTCCAAAGGTGCTGGGTCAGTCGCGGTTTCAGCGCGGCCGGCTTTGCCGAAAACGTGTTCGACCTCTGGAACTGTCTTTATCAGACGGTCAGTCTGTTGAAGCAGTTGCGCGGCCTTCTGCGCCGATAATCCAGGCAGAGCTGATGGCATATAGAGCAGGTCCCCTTCGTCCAGCGGGGGAAGAAACTCACCACCCAGACGAGAGATCGGCCACAACGCGCTGACAAAGACTAGCAACGCAACCAGCAGCGTTATTTTAGGTCGATGTAATACGGCGTCCAGAGCGGGTTCGTAGATCCGGATCAACCAGCGATTTAGCGGATTCTGCTGCTCATTGGGAATTCGTCCACGAATCCAATACCCCATCAACACCGGTACGAGAGTTACCGACAGTCCAGCCGCTGCGGCCATAGCGTAGGTTTTGGTGAACGCCAATGGACCGAATAGACGTCCTTCCTGAGCCTCCAGCGTGAACACCGGAATGAACGACAGGGTGATGATCAGCAGACAGAAGAACAATGCAGGTCCTACCTCGGCAGCCGCTTCAGTCATCACGTGCCAATGACGTTCACCTTTCAGTTCCTCCCCAGGATTGGCCACGTGCCAAGCCTCGACCTTCTTGTGGGCATTTTCAATCATCACCACGGCAGCGTCGACCATAGCGCCGATGGCGATGGCAATCCCGCCAAGGGACATGATGTTGGCGTTGATACCCTGATAGCGCATCACGATGAAGGCGATCAGCACCCCAACCGGCAGGGAAATGATTGCCACCAGAGATGAACGCAGGTGCCAGAGAAAGATTCCGCAGACCAACGCGACGACGATGAACTCTTCGATCAGCTTGTGGCTGAGGTTTTCCACGGCACGATCAATCAACTTGCTGCGGTCGTAGGTGGTGACGATTTCAACCCCCGCCGGCAGACTGCTTTTCAGCTCGTCGAGTTTGGTTTTGACCGCCGCAATGGTTTCACGAGCATTCTTCCCGCTGCGCAGAATCACCACGCCGCCGACGGTCTCACCTTCACCGTCGAGTTCGGTAATGCCTCGACGCATCTCAGGCCCTAACTGAATCGTGGCAACATCGCCCAACGTGACCGGCACACTGCCCGCGCCCAGTTTGAGCGGGATGGCGCGAAAGTCATTGAGCGTCTTTAGGTAGCCGGAAGCTCGTACGATGAACTCTGTCTCCGCCATTTCCAGCACGGCTCCACCGGTTTCCTGATTGGCTTTGCCGATCGCCTCGGTCACCTCAGACTGCGTGATACCCAAGTTCGCCAACTTTAGCGGATCGAGCTGGACCTGATACTGTTTGACCATGCCACCTACGGTGGCAACTTCCGCAACGTTCGGCAGCGTCTTGAGCTCGAATTTGAGAAACCAGTCCTGTAGGGCTCGCAGTTGCGCCAGATCGTGCCCACCGCTGCGATCAACCAACGCGTACTGGAAAATCCAGCCAACGCCAGTGGCATCAGGTCCTAAGGCTGGCTTAGCACTGGCTGGTAGGCGGCTTTGTATCTGGCTCAGGTATTCCAACACCCGCGAGCGGGCCCAGTACAAGTCAGTTCCGTCTTCGAACAGCACATAAACGAAGCTGTCGCCAAAGAAGGAGTAACCGCGCACAGTCTTGGCCCCAGGTACCGAGAGCATGGTGGTTGCCAGTGGATAGGTCACCTGGTTTTCGACGATCTGTGGGGCTTGGCCTGGGTAAGGTGTACGGATAATTACCTGAACATCCGACAGGTCTGGCAATGCATCGATGGGCGTACTTTGAACCGCCCAGATCCCCCATGCCGTGACGAACAGCGTCGCCAGCAACACAAGAAAGCGGTTGGCCACCGACCAGCGAATAAGGGCCGCAATCATGGCTGGCCCCCAGAGCGTTCCAGACGTTCAACACGCAGACCATCGTCCGTCTGGCTAACAGCGATCCGAACCTTGTCGCCCGTTTTTAGGCCCTTCATCAGAGCAGGAGTGGCGAGAGGGAAAGTCATCGTCATGCCTGGCATACCCAATGTCTTGAAGGGACCGTGGGCGAGCGTGACTTCTTTGTCGTTGATCTCAACGATCTGACCATCGGCCTCATGCAAAGCGCCAACGGGCATAGTAGATGGCGAAACGTCCAATGAGCTTGCGACAACGCCCTTGAGACTGGCCTCCGAGTCGAGCAGGAACTGGCCAGAGGTCACCACTTTCTGCCCCTCTTCCAAGCCTTTCAATATCGCCGTCTTGCCATCGTTATCCTGGCCTAGCTGCACCTCCACCGGGCGATATCGACCAGCGTCTTCAGAGAGCATGACCAACGCACGTCGACCGGTACGAATGACGGCCTCGCTCGGCACCCACAGAACACTTTGCTCCGTTGAACGATTGAGGCTTACCTGTGCGGTCAAACCTGGTCTGAGTCGGCCATCTGGATTGGGTAACTCAACTCGAACGCGAAGTGTGCGACTGTCCGAACTGGTTTCCGGAAGAATCGCACTGACGACGCCCTTGAGCACAACTCCAGGGAATGCGGATAAACGCGCTTCAGCTGCTTGCCCTACTACGATTGACCCAGCTTCCGCCTCTGGTACAGCCACGGCCAGCCAGACACTGCTCAAACCATTAACACGAGCCAACGTCTCGCCTGCGGCCACCGTCATACCTTCACGCACACTCAGCTCTTGAAGCACACCACCAATAGGGCTGGTCAGCGTCAGGTTCGATTGAACTTTGCCAGTGCGCTCAACTTGAGCAATTAACGTAAGTGGCATTCCGGTTAGCCGCAGTCGCTGCCGGGCCGCTGTCAGCAAGCCAGCATCGCCACTACGCTTGAGGGCGAGAAATTCCTCCTGAGCAGCTGCCCACTCCGGCACCAAGATATCTGCCAAGGCGGCATTCGCTTTCAGCACATCACCAGGTGCGTGGGCATACACACGCTCGACAAAACCCGCTGTACGGGCCTGAATGACTGCAACGTCCCGTTCGTTGAAGGCCAGCACACCTACCACGTTCAGTGTCGAGGCAAATACGCCTCGACTGACACTAGCCAGTCGCACACCAAGGTTCTGAGTCAGGCTTGGATCAATTCGAATGGCAGCGCTGTCCCCCTTGGTATCTGCGTATTGAGGGATCATCTGCATGTCCATGAAGGGTGACTTACCCGGTTTATCGAATTTCTGTTGTGGGTACATGGGATCATACCAATACAGAACTTTTCGATCGGCAGAGGCTTTGGGTTCATGATCCGGTACGACACCAGCTACTCCGCTCATTCGCGGTTGGGCTAACCAGTAACCCCCGGCAACACCCAAGGCAATCGAGATGCCGATGATTAAAGTCCCTTTCCATAATTTAAAAATCATTGAGCGGACTCCCCGTAAGAGAAATACAGGCGAGCGCTGGTCAGGGCACGTTGCTCTTCAACGTCAACCTGCTTGAGACGGGCTTCGATGAGTTCGCGTCGGGCGGCAACAACCGAGTTCAAATCACCCTTGCCGGAGCGGTAGCTGGCCATCGTGAGTTCGACCTTTTCTTTAGCCAACGGCAACAAGCTTTCCTGATTACGGCTGACTGCACGATTGAGGCGCTCGTAGTCAGCCAACTCATCCTCCAGTTGCTGGGTATGCTCGCGTGACAGGGCTTCGCGCTCAGCCTCAAGCTGGTTTAGTTCGGCGTGCTTGGCCGCAATCTTGGGGTTTTGCCGAGAGTTAGGGAACAGCGGGAGATCCCATGAAAACTGCACGCTGACCATGTCACCGAATTGTTGGCCTCGGTGCTGATAATCGAATTCCCAGCTCCAGTCAGACTGCTTTTCCGCCTCAGCTTCACGGATCTTGGCTTGTGCTTCACGGGTCATCGGCACAAAAGCCGCTAATTCGGGGTGATGTTGCAGCTTATGGGAGTAACCTGAGGTCTCAATAGGCCAATCAGGCAAACCGCCTACCGGTTTGTCATCGGCGGCAGGGCCAATCCAGCGCTTGAGGGCGGCCCGGGCCTGTGCACGTTGACGAACTAAATCATCCTGCTGCTCAGCCAGTTGAGCAGCTTCCTGTTTAGGTGTCACCGCATCGGCGGGTTGGGCTCGGCCACCCGCAATCTGAGCTCTGACGGTATCGGTCAGAAGACGGTTTTCTTTGTAGAAGTCCTGGAACAACGCATCTTTACGCTCAACCGAGTAGCTTCTGATCCAGGCTAATGCCGTGGACTGTCGGACGTTCAGACGCGCCACTCGACGCTCGGCTGACGCTCGATCAACAGCCGCATCCGCGACCTCGATACGTGCTTTGCGCTTGTCGCTGTTGGGCATCTCCTGCCTAATCCCGACCACTTGCATGGTCATGAAGTCCTGGTCGATGCTCCATCTGTCGGGTCCACCAATGGGGTAGTTCTGCACGCCCAGCAGTAGCTTGGGATCGGGTAGTTCGCCGGCGGGAATGGCCGCGCTAGTGGCTGCTTGAATTTTGGCGTCTTGTGCGGTCAACGATGGTGCATTGTTTTCGGCCAGACGCAGCGCTTCATCGAATGTCAATGCGCTAGCGAAGCTCGGCAATGCAAGTACGCTTGCCGCCAGGCCGGCCAGGAAGGACCAACCTGTGCAACAGCACTTGGAGTTCATGTTCACGATTCCTGTGATGATCCACCGCGCGCTTCATAAGACATGCGCGCAGATATGCCATCCCGCTAACGCGGAATGAGGCTCAGTGTGGTACAGGAATCAAGTACGTGGGGGTCGCCATACCCCTGAAGAGGTTTGTACGAGCGGGAAATGGCTGGAGAATGATAGAATGAGAGGACTGGACAGGGTGATAGGAGGCTTGATGATCGATACTTGCAACATGCCGCCAGTTTTGCATTCCTGACCGGGCTTACAAGGTTTGCCATGCTCGGTGGGACTTTTCATGTCGTGGCAGCAGTCTTGCCCCATACCATCCATCATCGCCATGCCCATGGTTTTCATCGGGCATGGTTCAATCGATGTCTGAACACCCGCCATCCCGCTGAGGGGAAGCGCCAAGCTAATCAGGAAAATTAGGCAAAACCGCAGGTAGCGTTTCATGAGCTGGAGTGTAGACGGTGCAAATGGCCCTTACAATTCACCCTTGAGACTCCTTAGTCGGCCATCACCAACCGCTATGCCGCGCTCATTTCCATGACCGGGCTTAAAGTACCTAACCATGCGACTAGACAAATAATGATGACTGCCATTGAAAATTCGAGCTTCATGCTACGGCGCAAGGCATTGACCGCGACAGCATAGTCTCCATTTCGAACAGAACGTTCCAAGAGCGGGCTTAGGTGAAAACGGTTGAGCGTCGCTAATACGATCATCCCGGCAAAGAGCAGGACCTTCAAAAATAGCAACTCGCCATAAGTGCTGAGCATCACCTCATCGAGATTTGGCCCAACGATAAATAGGTAGTTCGCCACTCCCGTAATGCTGATGATCACTACAATCACCGCGCCGGCCGATTCAAACCCTGTCAGTACCCGAGCAAGAATTCGTGCTTCTCGCTCACCTTTCAGTGATTTCAAACGCAGCAGCAGGGCAAATGCCGCTAGCGCACCCAACCAACCGCCTGCGGCCAAAAGATGGAAGATATCGCTAATAAAGTGCCAGTAGCGACGGCTCCCCTCGTCCATTGCTCCGTGCCCTGTCCATGCCAGCGTCGCTAGCGCAATCGCGCCACAGACAGTGACAATCCAAAGACTCAGTGTTGGAAAGCGCTTGTTCAGGGAAACGCCAATAATGGCCGTCACCAACGCCCCTATTCGGACCATCCAGGTCAAACCGACGTCAGTCCCCATGAGAACCATTTGAAAGATATGGTGATGTAGCTCCATGAAACCCGACACGCCACTCATTGCTTTCGCAAGTAACAACATGGCGGCAAGGGACAGAGCTACACCTACAGCAGAAGTACTGTAAAGAAGCGACTCAAAATTCAAAACTGTTCCCGATATTCTTTCTTTTCCCCTGAGGCTATAAAGACCAAAAATTGCCAGTCCAAATAACAGCATCAGGTCGAAATAAAGAGCAAAGCGAACAACGATATTTAATGAGTCGCTCATGAATCATTTCACTTTGAAAGAAAAGTTGCCGGTAATCGGGTGAGTGTCCGAGGAAACGGCACGCCATTCGACTTTGTAAGTACCCGTGGTCAATGGCGATGCGGGTGTAATAACCATCGTCTTCGGATCACCGCCACCTGCCACGTTAGCTTTTACGCCCATAGGTGAATTCGGCATACCAGGCATATCGGTCATAATCAGCTTTGCACCAGAGAACTGAGTCGTTAGATTCTCAGAAAAGTGCAGTTCGATTTTAGACGGAGCCGCCGCATCCGATCCTTCAGCGGGAGTAGAAGAAACCAGCTTTGGATGCGCCTGAGCAACTGCACTCAGAAGCAAACCCGCAGTCAGCGCAACAGCTACGGTGGTAGTTTTAAGGAATGACATGCAAGACTCCTGACAGCAAAAGCTGTTGGTTCTAGGTTTTTAGGGAATATCTAGTTTTTTACTTTTTGACGCTCGTTAAAACCACTGACGAATACCTAGCAAATTCCGTGTTCTAGGGCCGGCTGGACAGGGAGGAATCACAAGATTTCCAACGTCACAGTGCGAGTACACGATGCCACATGAACGCAAACTGTTCGATTACATTTCAGTCAGCTTGGGGCGGGTTTTTGGCACTGATCTGCCCGGATACGGCGCCAAATACGCGACTTTCTTTGGAACGCTCCAAGAGTTTTCTCTCATCCAAAAACGATCCTATTGAGCTAACCACATGTTGCCTGCATACATATGAACAAGGTGTCTTAGACCTTTCTTGCATCAGCACATGGGAGTTCAATATGAAAGGCTGTTATTCCGTTTAACGACGTACACCATATTTTTCCGTCATGCGCTTCAATGATAGATCGAGTAATCGATAAACCTAGCCCTGCATTACTTGGACTTCCTTCTCTGCGAGCTGGGTCCACGCGATAAAATCGATCAAACAGCTTTTCAAGATGCTCGGACGCAATGGGCTCTCCCGGGTTCTCCACAGAGACTGATATTGAAGTTCCTTTCTGCCGAATATCGACAGTAATACACTTTCCTTCGGGGGTGTACCGGAGCGCATTTGAGAGCAGATTAGAGATGGCCCTGTCGAGCATGAGTACGTCACCTCGGACGCTACCCCTGCCTGTGACCTTCAGGTCGATCCCTCGCTCATCAGCCAGCAAACGGTAGTACTCGAGTAATTTCTCTACTACTGCTACCAGGTCAATCGGTTTGTTTTCATGTGTAATTAGACCGTTATCTGATTTCGCTAGAAAAAGCATGTCATCAATCATACGTCCCATACGTTTCAAGTCATCAAGATTTGAGTACAGATTGTCCTCGTAGTCCTCAATATTTCTTTTTCTAGATAAAATCACTTCAGTGTGAGTCATCAAATTGCTAACGGGTGTCCGTAATTCGTGAGCAATGTCCGCAGAGAAGTTCGATAAACGAACAAACGCATCGTCCAGTCTAGATAACATTGCGTTGAACGAGAGCACCATCTGCTGGAGCTCTTGGGGAACGGGACCTAATGGAATACGCTCTTTGAGCGATTTAGCTGACATCGAAGCTGCTACCTGAGTGACTAGGCGAATAGGTCGTAGTCCACTACGCGCTACCATCCAGCCCAGTGCAGCACTGACCAGCGCGCTTATCACCAGTCCTATCCAAAACCATCGTTCAAGCGTCTCGAAGAAGGCCATATGTTGAGTAACATCAAAGATCAACATCACTGTCAATGGCTTGTCCTGCCCCGTCACTATGGCTTGCGCCGTCACGCCTCGAAATATCTGCTCCTGGTCTCGCCACTCCCAGACATTGCTGTTTGTGACCGTTCGGAAGTCTTCAGGAACTACGATCGGACCTGGGTCAGCAAACAGGAGCTTACCGTCACCATCGATGATAAGAGCTGTCAAATCACGATGAGCACCAAGCAGTGCCTCCAGCTCAGGCTTAACATCACTGAATTGATCAATGCTGTTCAACCCAGTCAAAATTCTTTGCGTCGAGTGAAGCTTTTCGTTCAGCGCCTGCTGATCCAGCATCTTGAAATGATGCCGGCTGAGGTTGTTAAAACTGAGTCCAGCGACGGTGAGCACAGCCGTTACAGCTAGCATGAACATCAGGCTCATGCGCGTAGTCAGGGACATTCGCTTCATTCCGACCCCGTCCCCGAATCCGGCGCATCCAGCATGTACCCCATGCCTCGAGAGGTGTGGATAAGCTTGACCTCAAAATCATCATCAATCTTTGCTCTGAGCCTCCTGACAGCAACCTCGATGACGTTAGTATCGCTGTCAAAGTTCATGTCCCAGACCTGGGAAGCAATAAGCGACTTGGGCAGAACCTCACCTCGACGACGGAGCAGCAATTCGAGCAACGCAAACTCTTTGGCCGTTAGATCTATACGTTTGCCTGCGCGGATAACCCTGCGTTTGAGGAGGTCCACCTCCAAATCAGCCAATTTCATATGGGTTTGGGAGGGGGCAGTGGTACCTCTACGCAGCAGCGTTCTGACGCGAGCCAGCAATTCAGAAAATGCGAAGGGTTTGATCAGGTAATCGTCAGCCCCCAGCTCAAGTCCTTTTACCCGATCCTCAACTCGGTCTCGCGCCGTGAGGAAAAGCACAGGGACATTTTTTCCGGATGCTCTCACTTTCTGAAGTACTTCCCAGCCATCCAGCCCAGGCATCATCACATCGAGAATCAGCAGGTCATACGCCTCGCTCAAGGCGTGCTGAAGCGCGTCTTTGCCATTGGTAAAACGATCAACATTGAACCCCGCCTCGGTGAGTCCTTGCTGCAAATAAATACCTATTTTGGGTTCGTCTTCCGCAACCAGAAGTCTCATGGGGATGGCTCTCGAATAATTGTGAGGCTGAGTCTGCAATGAAATGCCTCTGCCAACCAGCAACTGACAGAAAAGTAATATTGGCTTCAGGTAGATGTCAGCGAGTGCTGTCTAGGGTTCGAGCATGAGTACTTTCTGGTGCTCGACCGACTCTTAACCATGAAAGCTAGAGGAGCCGGAAAACAAATCAAAAAGGAGCTTCCTCATGAACCGTTTAAAAGTCCTATTCTTTGCTAGTTCGATACTCATCTCAGCATCTGCGTTGGCTGAAGGTGGTGCAGATCGGATTATGGAGCGCATGGAAAGCCTGCGCGATAAAGCCGAAGCGACCTTGGTACAAGCTGAAAAAGCTCCTGAAGGGCAGCGCCATGTTCACATGGCCGAGCATATGAAAATACTGGGCGAGATCATGGGCCAGCTTCATCTAGATCATCCAAAAGCATCAATGTCACCTCAGGAACATCTCGCCTGGATGGAAAAACACGACGCCATGGTTGATGACGTTTTGAACCAAATGCAGCGCGAGCACAAACTGATGCTTTCTGAGAACCATCAGTAACCGAATAACTCCTACGGGGCTCTCTGAACCGCCCACTAGACACGGCGTCATCTGGGCGCCGTGTTTTCTCAGGAAAACTGACAGAAATGTAGTGTTCAAGTCAGTTAACGCTCAGCTCTATCCCTTTAGCATAGCTAGTATTTTCCACTGGCTCTCGAGGTCACCATGAAAACTAAGCTCATTACTCCAGTTATTGCGGCAATCACCCTACTCCTCGGCGCTACGGCGATGGCCAGCGTAGGTCATGGGAAAGAGGATATCGGTCAGCCTGGAGTCGCCTCAGAGGTCACTCGCACGGTTGATGTAGAGATGGGTGATATTTTCTTCAAAACTAAAAGCATCGACGTAAAGCCCGGTGAAACGGTTCGCTTTGTACTTCACAACAAAGGGGCGTTGCTGCACGAGTTCAATATCGGCCAAGCCGCTGCTCACGCGGCGCACCAAAAAGAAATGGCGAGCATGTTCCAGAATGGAACGCTTACACCCACCGGAACTGGAAAAATGTGGGGCAACATGGGCCATAGCATGGGAGGCATGAAGATGGTTGGAATGGAACACAACGACCCGAATAGCGTGCTGATCGAGCCAGGGGCAACCAAGGAGTTGATCTGGACCTTCAACAACACAACTGGACTTCAATTTGCCTGCAACGTGCCAGGTCATTACCAGTCGGGGATGGTCGGTCAATTTGACTTGAAGTAAGCCTGAACCGACCGCTAAAACCGCGTCGACGCAAGAGTTCGCTATGCTCTGAGGCAGAGATCAGAGCAACACGCTCACACACGGGGTCTAGATCATGGATAAGCATCAGCATCCGGCTGGAAGCACCTCCCCACCATTTTGGAGGCGCAAAACAGGCGTTGTACTGATCATGCTCATTGCGATCGGTGCCTTTTACGGGGTGCGGGAACATTTCACCCACGTTTATCCGTATTTGCCCTACCTCATCCTGTTGATCTGTCCATTGATGCATTTTTTTGGACATGGACATGGCGGACATGACCATGGCGATCAGGCAGGAACCAACAAGGAAGAGAAATAGCTATGCCCACTCCACCGAGCCACCACGATCACGGTCCCGCCCACGCTGCCTCACCCAATGACGGTGGTCTACGCGACCCGGTGTGCGGTATGGCGGTTATACCTCCAAGTAAATTTGGCGAGTCTTACCAAGGACAGACGTATCAATTTTGTAGCCAGAAATGCCAAGAGAAATTTCGGGCAGATCCAGAACGCTACATTGGTAATCATCCCAGCGCTGAACCCAGCAGCGCCGCTATAGAGCCCACGCTACAGGTAGCCACTGAGTTTACCTGTCCTATGCACCCGGAAATAAGACAGCCAGGGCCCGGCAATTGCCCTAAATGTGGCATGACATTAGAGCCCGTCATGCCCGCGCTTGATGACGATGACAAACCCGAGCTCCTGGATTTCACCCGCCGCTTTTGGTGGTCGCTGCCTTTAACCGTAATGGTGGCCCTTCTAGCCATGGCGGGTCACTCATTACAAATCTTCCATGGTTCGGTTCAAAACTGGATCGAGTTCGCTCTTGCCACTCCGGTCACCTTATGGGCAGGTTGGCCCTTTTTTGTAAGAGGCATAGCATCCGTTAGAAATCGCAGTCCAAACATGTGGACTCTGATTGGTTTAGGTACTGCCGCAGCCTATCTTTACAGCGTCGCGGCAACCCTATTTCCCCAAAGTTTTCCCACCACCTTCATGCAAGATGGACGCATCGGCGTCTACTTCGAAGCCGCTGCGGTCATCATCTCGCTCACCTTGCTTGGGCAGATTCTTGAGCTCAAAGCACGGTCACAAACCTCCGCCGCCATTAAGTCCCTTCTTGGCCTATCTCCCAAGACTGCACGCAGGATCAACGCCGATGGTCAGGAGGAAGACATTCCTCTTACCCATGTTCACTTGGGAGACCATTTGCGGGTCAGACCTGGTGAAAAAGTGCCAGTTGATGGCTCTGTACTCGAGGGAGAAAGTGCGGTGGATGAATCCATGCTCACTGGTGAACCTGTGCCGGTCATGAAAAGAGCAGGGGATAGTCTGATCGGTGCCACGCTTAATACTCATGGAAGCTTGGTGATGGAGGCGCGAAAGGTCGGCGCTGACACCATGCTGTCGCAGATAGTACAAATGGTCGCACTAGCCCAACGCTCCAAAGCGCCCATGCAACGAATGGCCGACTCGATCGCCGGCTACTTTGTGATGGCGGTTATCGCGATTGCGTTGCTGACCCTCATAGGTTGGGGACTGTTCGGCCCGGAACCCAGCTGGGTCTTCGGCCTGATCAACGCTGTCGCCGTGCTTATCATCGCTTGTCCCTGTGCTCTGGGTCTGGCAACGCCCATGTCGATCATGGTTTCGACGGGTAAAGCCGCCAGTATGGGTGTGCTGTTCAGAGATGCCAGTGCCATCGAAAACCTTTGCAAGATCGACACACTGATTGTCGATAAAACGGGAACCCTGACAGAGGGACGGCCGGTATTTCACAGTGTGGAGGCCACACCAGATTTCAACCCACGCGATGTGCTTCAACTGGCCGCTAGCCTTGATCAAGGCAGCGAACATCCTTTGGCACACGCCATCGTCGATCACGCCCGAACTGAAAATATTGCGCTCACCAAGCCTGAATCGTTTGAGTCCGGCTCAGGGATTGGGGTGAGTGGTCTCGTTGATGGCAAGAAAGTACAGCTGGGCAACACTGCACTGATGGAAGCTGCCGGCGTGAGCACAAAGGTCTTACAAGAACGTGCAGAGTTGTTGCGCCTTGAAGGCATCAGCATCATCTATCTAGCAGTTGACGGGGTCTTGGCAGGATTACTAGCGGTCTCAGACCCGATAAAACCGACCTCTAAAGAAGCAGTCACCAAGCTTAAGGCTGATAACGTAAAAATCATCATGGCCACGGGAGACGGGCTCACCACCGCACGTGCTGTCGCCAAGGAGATGGGTATTGAAGAGGTTCATGGTGAAGTGAAACCTCAGGACAAGGAGCGCCTGGTGGCGGACCTCCAGCAATCCGGTCGAAAGGTTGCCATGGCCGGCGACGGTATCAACGACGCACCGGCCTTGGCGCGAGCAGATGTGGGCATTGCCATGGGTACAGGGACTGACGTCGCGATGAATAGCGCGCAGCTCACGCTGGTAAAAGGCGACCTGATGGGGATTTTACGGGCACGGGCACTTTCGGTTGCAACGGTAAAAAACATGCGGCAAAACTTGGGGTTCGCCTT
This sequence comes from Pseudomonas sp. MF6394, assembly GCF_002018845.1. Taxonomy (NCBI): domain Bacteria; kingdom Pseudomonadati; phylum Pseudomonadota; class Gammaproteobacteria; order Pseudomonadales; family Pseudomonadaceae; genus Pseudomonas; species Pseudomonas sp. MF6394. The sequence continues at coordinate 59,882 of NZ_MVOJ01000002.1, read as the reverse complement.
CCTTTACAACTCAATGGGTATTCCCCTCGCCGCAGGCCTGCTCTATCCACTGACGGGGCACCTTCTGTCTCCAATGATTGCTGCGTTAGCCATGAGCGTCAGTTCTGCGTCTGTAGTTTTCAATGCTTTGAGGCTGAGGAATACCCGAATTGAATGAGCGTAACCGATGCTCACAGCCCGCTATACATAACTCTTGACCTTACCGTGGTGTCAACGTTGATCTTGTTGTTGCGGTGAAAATAGACTGCTCAGCACAAGAGGAATAACCATGTTCGTCTTAAACGTATCAGGCATTGGTTGCGGTAGCTGCGTCAGCAAAATCACCAAAGCAATTCAGTCACTGGACAGCGAGGCTATGATTTCCGTGGATCGCGCAGCAGGTAAGGTAAGCGTTGAAAGCAGTGAAAACCCAGAGCAAGTCCGTAAAACTGTCGAAGCACTCGGTTTCCCTTCCCAAATCAGCGCCTGAGGCGCTGATTCCCTCGCTGGGTAAAGTTTATTATTCACCTCGCAGAGCTTTAAGTAGCCCCTTAAATGCTCCATTTAATCTAGTAAAGGCGGTTTCGAAATGAATTTCATTTTCCGTATACTTTGCGACCTCGACCTGTTGATCCACAGTATTTTGATCAATGGAAGGTTGGTTCGGCGTACTGTAAAGCAAAGCACCGCCGTGAATATCACTTACTAATTCGTTTACGGCAATATGTTTTGGGTTTGTTGTTTTTAAAGAGAACGGAGTAGCCAAACCTCCTTTTGTTTGGCTAGCCAGTACAGCAGAAAAGTCCAAGTCCCTGGCCTTAAAGTTAGGAGTGTCGGCATTAGCGATATTATTGCTAAGTACCTCAGCTCGTTGGCTGCGAAAACGTAATGCTCTTTCTGCGGAGCCAAGCGCTTTGTCAAAATTAATACTCACCGGTGGCCACCTTTAGTTACGCTGCCATTTAATTCCCACCTATCGAACACTCAAGTGCTTAACGTAGTGCGTCCGAGCCGATGTATGATTTCAGCGAAAAACTCAAAAAACGCCACGCCATCGTGCAGTGACCGGAAACTTACAACGCCGCACAGGTAAATTTTAGATGGTGGATGGAGGTTATGTGTCGTTGGATAGCTTAGACCTTACGGACTAATCACTCTGCATCTCAAGAGAAATATCGCAACCTGACACAACTGTAATATTGGCCTAAGCTTCCTGACAGGGGATGAGTCTTATAGTCCTATTGAGCCTCAAGCTCACCCCCTAGAGTCAACGACTGATGTGGATTCAGGGGTCACCAATAATCATCCGAGGCCCCCCAAATGAACCCTATCAAAACCTTGTTCGTCATCGCGGCTCTGACCGTCTCTTCTTTGGCTATGGCTGAAGGGGGTGGTGACCGGACTTTCGCACGCATGGAAGTGGCCAGGAATAATTCGATGGAATCGTACCGAGTAGCTCAAACGCAAAATGCCCAACATCCCGTCGCTGAAAGCAAAGCCAAGGCGATGGATCACAAGAATTGCTAAATAGCTAGCCCTCCAAGCTGACAGAAATGTAATCACTGCGGTGGTTTAAATGTGGCAATTTCTGAGCTCGCTTGCCGTAAGAGTTTGTCTTTTGTGACGGTGGGCAAAGCTGATCCGGGCAACTCATGATCGGTTGTTTCGCACGGCTTCCCTTTTGACTGATTGGAAATAAACGGCATGCATTCCAAAACCTCTAGACGGACATTCGTAAAAGGCTTGGCCGCTGGTGGCATTCTCGGCGGCTTTGGCCTTTGGCGCACTCCAGTATGGGCGGTGACAAGTCCAGGTCTGCCGAGCGTACTCACCGGCAATGAATTTGATCTGTTTATTGGTGAAACACCTGTAAACATTACCGGCTCGCCGCGAACAGCCATGACCATCAATGGATCATTGCCAGGACCTTTGCTGCGTTGGCGCGAAGGAGAGACAGTCACCCTGCGTGTAAAAAACCGCCTGGACCAAGACACCTCAATCCATTGGCACGGGATCATTCTGCCGGCCAATATGGACGGTGTACCTGGCTTGAGTTTCCATGGCATCGCACCCGACGGCATGTACGAGTACAAGTTCAAGGTTCATCAGAATGGTACGTACTGGTACCACAGCCACTCGGGCTTACAGGAGCAGGCAGGGGTTTACGGGCCAATCGTTATCGACTCGAAAGAGCCTGAACCTTTTCAATACAACCGCGACTATGTGGTGATGTTGACTGATTGGACCGATGAAGATCCTAGTCGCGTCATGGCCAAGCTTAAGAAACAGTCGGGCTACTACAACCACCATAAACGCACCGTTGGTGATTTTATCGACGATGTCAGTAAGCAAGGTTGGTCAGCTACAGTAGCTGACAGGAAGATGTGGGCTGAAATGAACATGAGCCCAACCGACCTTGGAGACGTCAGCGCAGATACTTACACCTATCTCATGAATGGCCAGGCGCCAAACGGTAACTGGACCGGTATTTTCAAGCCGGGTGAGAAGCTACGACTACGCTTTATCAACGGCTCGGCGATGAGCTATTTCGACGTCCGCATTCCTGGTTTGAAAATGACCGTTGTGGCCGCCGACGGCCAACACGTCAACCCAGTGAGTGTTGACGAATTCCGCATCGCCGTAGCTGAAACGTATGACGTGATCGTAGAGCCTGCCAGTGAAGAGGCTTACACCATCTTCGCCCAGTCTATGGATCGGACGGGTTATGCACGCGGAACCCTCGCTCTTCGTGAAGGGCTAGTTGCTCAGGTACCTGCTATAGATCCACGTCCAATCGTCACTATGGATGACATGGGGATGGGCGGTATGGCTGGTATGGACCATGGCAGCATGGCTGGTATGGGCGGCGCAGAGAAGACACCAGGTGACATGTCCGGCATGGCGGGCATGGCGGGCATGGACCACAGCAAGATGACCGGTATGGACCAAAGTGACATGACCGGGATGACCGGCATGGACAGCGGTGACATGACTAACATGGCGGGCATGGATCACAGCAAGATGGCTGGGATGGGCAATGGTGATATGTCAGGGATGGCTGGCATGGGTGGTATGGGTGGAGAAATGCAGACACACCCTGCCTCTGAAACCAACAATCCCCTGGTTGATATGCAAGCCATGAATCCAACGCCAAAGCTAAGTGATCCGGGCATAGGCTTGCGGAACAATGGTCGTCGAGTGCTCACTTACTCCGACTTGAAAAGCACTTTCCAAGACCCTGACGGCCGCGAGCCAAATCGTACCATCGAGCTTCATTTGACCGGTCACATGGAGAAGTTTTCGTGGTCGTTCAACGGCATCAAATTCTCTGACGCCGAACCGCTGCGCCTGAAGTATGGCGAGCGTCTGCGCATCACCTTGGTGAACGACACCATGATGACACACCCCATCCACCTTCACGGCATGTGGAGTGACCTTGAGGACGAGAACGGCAAGTTCATGGTGCGCAAGCACACGATCGATATGCCACCAGGTACCAAACGCAGCTATCGAGTCACCGCTGATGCCTTAGGCCGTTGGGCATATCACTGTCACCTGCTTTTCCATATGGAAATGGGCATGTTCCGTGAAGTACGGGTTGATGAGTAAAGGAGACGATCTGTGAGCACATACCGAAATCGTAATTCCCTCGTGGGTTGCCTCTTTGCCGCTGTCCTGCTGGGTGGACTCTCGTCCACGGTGCTGGCAGAGGAAAATGGCAGCGACCATTCAACCACTGTTCCTGTTACAGCAACGGACAAGCCAGCAACGGCAAACGATTCGAAGCTAGATCACGGGGCGATGGACCATAGCCAGATGAGCCATGAGTCGATGGATCATGACCAAAAAACCAAAAAGGCAGATTGAGATCATGACCAGTAAGTTTTTACGCCCAACGCTGATGGCACTTGCAGTCTCTACCGGTCCAGCATTCTTTTTCATGGCTCAAGCCGCTGAAGAGATGGATCCGTCGATGGCGATGCCATCAAGTGCGGACGCAAAGTCTTCAACTGCACAAAAATCCAAACCCGCCAAACCGAAAGATGCCGCGATGGATCACTCCAAGATGGACCACGGCTCAATGGGAGCCATGGACCATAGCAAGATGGGGGCTATGGATCACAGCGATAACGGGCAAATGGACGGTATGGAAAGCATGGATGGAGGGGCGACTACCACAAGCCGAACCCCAATCCCCGTACTTACCGACGCTGACCGGGCCGCCGCTTTTCCAGACTTACCAGGCCATGGTGTGCACGATAAAAAAATTAACTCGTTCATCCTCCTGGATAAATTTGAGTACCAAGACGCTGACAACGGTAGTGCGCTGGCTTGGGATGCAAAAGGGTGGATCGGCGGTGACGTCGATCGCCTATGGTTGCGTTCGGAAGGCGAACGTACCAATGGCGTAACCGAGAACGCTGAACTTCAGGCTCTGTGGGGACACGCCATCGGTCCTTGGTGGGATGTCGTCACCGGCATTCGACAAGACTTCAAACCTGGGTCACCTCAAACATGGGGAGCGCTCGGTATTCAGGGCATGGCCCTCTATAACTTTGAAGCTGAAGCGACTGCTTATATTGGTGAGAACGGTCAAACCGCAGCTCGGTTTGAAGGCGATTACGACATCCTGTTGACCAATCGCCTGATCTTGCAGCCGACCGCCGAAGTAAACTTGTACGGGAAAAATGATCCTCAGCGCGGCATAGGATCTGGATTGGCCAACACCGAACTAGGCCTGCGGTTGCGCTACGAAATTACTCGTCAATTCGCACCCTACATTGGTGTTAGCTGGAATCGCTCATATGGTAAGACGGCTGACCTAGCCAGCGATGAAGGGGAAAAGACAAACGAGGCCCGGTTTGTAGCTGGTATTCGGATGTGGTTCTGAGCGATTTGAGCACTAGCCCTACGAATTCAAATGATCGGGGAGTTGGCTCCCCGACTCTAAAGTAGATCCTTCAATGTAACCTTTGCAGCGGCATGAACGCTTGAGTGGGGTTCTATTGCTTCGTAGAACATCTCGCCGTCTCCAAGGGAAAAGGAAATATTCATGACAGGTAGCTTCCGACTTTCAAGTCGATTTCTGCGTATTGCAACATTCGCTGCGCTGTTCATCGGCTCAACGGCTCAAGCGGCGCAGGCCCTGACCATCGATGTGCATCGAGATGCAAACTGCGGATGCTGCAAAAAATGGATTCAGCATCTTGAGGCCAATGGCTTCACCGTCATTGATCATGTAGAAACCAACATGAGTGCTGTCAAACAAGATCTAGGTGTCGCTCCACGACTCTCGTCTTGTCACACTGCGATGATCAACGGGAAGTTTGTTGAAGGTCATGTGCCAGTTGAGCAAATAATTGCGATGAGTAAGCGTGACGACCTTCTCGGGATCGCTGCTCCTGGAATGCCAGCAGGTTCTCCAGGAATGGAAGTCGACGGAGTACATGAGACCTACCAAATAATCGGCCTGACCAAAGCCGGCGTAGATCAGGTCATTGCTGAATACCCCGCAAACTAATCCCACCTCATCCATTCGGCCACAGCATGGTCCCAGCTCATGGCCATGCAGCGGGACATGCTATGTTGATTTCATTCTCAAGCAATACGCAAAGGACGATCAGCAACAAGCTGTAAAGGCGCGCCTGCGCCGAATCGGATAACCCCGTACCGCTGTCCTCAATAACAATTTGAGATGACGCCATGCTCCGTCTGCTGACAAGCACTGCGCATCTGACCACGATAGTGCTAAGTTCGGGTGGCGTTGCCACTCAGCTTGCCTTTCCGAATCTGGACATCTGTCTCGGCTGAAAGCGTAGAAAAGTTAAATTACAGTGGTTTGAGAGTTCTTTTTTTGCAGGCTTTTCAGACGCAGGGTCGCGCGTTGTACAGCGGCCATTTTTTCTGGACGCTTCATTCGTTTCCATTTTCTGATGTCTTCCTTGGTGCGACCGCAGCTGACGCACAGTTCGCTGTTCAACTGGCAGACAGAAGTACACGGATTCTCGATGTCCTTGGCCATTGGTCAATTCCTCGGCGAACTTATGCGAACTACGGGCTCATTGCTAAGCCTGAACGTAAGCGTCCAGCCAAGTCACCTTCCGAACTCCAGCATTAAGGGCGATGGTGTCCGCGTATTTTAAGCGGACGCGATCGTCCTTAACGTTAGGATTTCCATGCGCCAACGAAGCTCTTACCCCAAACCGTTCAAGGTCCAGGTCGTTCAGGAATGCCTACAACCGGGTGCGACCGTCTCCAGCGTTGCCATCCGCCATGGCATCAACGCCAACGTCATTCGAAAATGGCTACCGCTTTACCGAGATCAGCTACCCGCGGTGTTGTCGGCGTTCGTTCCATTGAGGGCTACGCCCAAACGGCCGACTGCAGCATCGGTGATTATTGAGCTATCGCTTGGCGAGCAGTCAGTCACAGTGAAATGGCCAGTGTCCGATCCTGACGGCTGCGCCCGCTTTGTCCGGGGGCTTGCCCCGTGATCCGCATCGATAGCATCTGGCTTGCCACTGAGCCGATGGACATGCGCGCCGGCACCGAGACCGCATTGGCCCGTGTAGTGGAGGTATTCGGTGCGGCGAAGCCGCACTGTGCTTATCTGTTCGCCAACCGCCGCGCCAACCGCATGAAAGTGTTGGTGCATGACGGTGTAGGGATCTGGCTGGCCGCGCGGCGATTGAACCAGGGCAAGTTTCACTGGCCAGGCATCCACCGCGGCTCGGAAGTTGAACTCGACACCGAGCAGCTTCAGGCTTTGGTGCTCGGTTTACCTTGGCAGCGGGTTGGTGCAGCCGGTGCGATCACAGTGCTGTAGCGCCGGCCATTAGCCCATCGCTTTATCTGCGCTGATCGCCTGCTCTGGCACAATCAGCGGCATGACTTCCTCGCCCAATCTCGACCAACTGACACCTGAGCAACTGCGCGCACTCGCTGCGCAGTTGCTGTCGCAAGTCGACACGTTGGGTAAGACGGTTGAAACGATGGGCAAGAAGATCGACCGCGATCAAACCGTCATCGAGCAGCTCACCCATGAAATCGCCTGGTTCAAGCGACACAAGTTCGCCAAGCGTAGCGAGCAACTAAGCCCTGACCAGGGCAGCCTGCTGGATGATTTGCTCGACACGGACATTGCCGCTATCGAGGCGGAACTGAACACCCTCAATCCTCCGGCGGCTCCGGCTGAACCCCGCCAACAGCCCAAGCGCGCACCGCTGCCAGCCCAGTTTCCGCGTACTGTGATCCGTCACGAGCCGCAGAACACTCAATGCACCTGCGGCTGCCAGCTGCAACGCATCGGCGAAGACATCAGCGAAAAGCTGGATTACACGCCGGGCGTGTTCACCGTCGAACAGCACGTGCGTGGCAAATGGGCCTGCCGTCAGTGCGAAACACTGATCCAGGCGCCGGTACCAGCCCAGGTGATCGACAAGGGCATCCCCACTGCCGGCCTGCTGGCTCACGTGATGGTGGCCAAATTTGCCGACCACCTGCCGCTGTATAGGCAAGAAAAGATTTTTGGGCGCGCTGGCCTGGCCATCGCCCGCTCGACGCTGGCGCAGTGGGTCGGACACACCGGCGTACAGCTCCAACCATTGGTCGACGCCCTGCGCGAGGCGGTACTGGCGCAAGGCGTGATCCACGCCGACGAAACCCCCGTGCAAATGCTGGCCCCTGGCGAGAAGAAAACCCACCGGGCTTACGTCTGGGCATACTGCACCACACCCTTCGCCGACCTGAAGGCCGTGGTGTATGACTTCAGCCCCAGCCGGGCTGGTGAGCATGCGCGCAATTTTCTGGGTCAGTGGAGTGGCAAGCTGGTCTGCGACGACTTCGCCGGCTACAAGGCCAGCTTCGAGCAGGGCATCACCGAAATTGGCTGCATGGCCCACGCCCGCCGCAAATTTTTCGATCTGCACGCAGCGAACAAAAGCCAGTTAGCCGAACAGGCGCTGCACTCCATTGCCGGGCTGTATGAAATCGAGCGGCAAGCACGGCACATGAGCGATGAAGAACGCTGGCGAATACGGCAGGAAAAGTCTTCACCAATCCTCGATGCGCTGCATAACTGGATGCTGGCCCAGCGTGATCGGGTGCCCAACGGATCAGCCACGGCAAAAGCCCTGGATTACAGCCTAAAACGCTGGTTAGCGCTGACGCGCTATCTGGACGACGGCGCCGTGCCTATCGACAACAATCAGGTCGAGAACCAGATTCGACCATGGGCCCTTGGACGCTCGAACTGGCTGTTTGCCGGGTCGCTGCGCAGCGGCAAACGGGCGGCGGCGATCATGAGCCTGATCCAGTCGGCGCGGATGAATGGGCATGATCCGTACGCCTACCTGAAGGATGTGCTGATGCGGCTGCCGACACAGCGGGCCAGCGAGATTGGCCAACTACTGCCGCATCAATGGGCACCCGCCTGAATTACGCAAGGTGAGTTCGGCAGACGCTTACAGTTCCGCGCCCCCAGCGACCGTTGATGGCGCTCATGGTGCTCACCAAGTCCGGCGTTAGCAAACATCGGGTTGCTTCTCTGTGTCATGGCGATTCGCCGCCGGCAATTTATCGCCTAGTGCTGACGAGCTGCTGTGCCAAAAAAGAGTTACGGAAGTATTCGCGGAAGGCTTTCATTGGCGCGGTACATGGCCAGATCTGCATGCATGATGAGATCGTTCGTGCATTGCCCATCTTTGGGCGCGATGGCGACCCCCAGGCTGGCTGACACGACTAGGCTGTGCCCTAGGATTTCAATGGGGTGCGTGAACGGTCTCCTGGACACGGGCTAACTCACGCAGACGCTTGTCGAATGAGCGACTAAAACAGATCTCCAGTCTGAGTTCGATCTCATTCAGCGACGGCTTTATAACCTTCGCTGACAACTTCATTTTCAGCTCAGCCTTACACGCTAATTTCCCCTTATGTTCGGGTGATCGGTTCCGGCTTACCAAACAGGTAACCTTGGAACGCTCGGCAGCCGATAGCAATCAGCAACTCCAGTTGTTCGCGCTGCTCCACGCCTTCGGCTACCACCTCCAGGCCGAGGTTTTGCGCCAGGGTCACCACGGTGTGAGCGATGGCGCTGTCGGTGTTGTCGGTGAGGATTTCGTCGACGAAGGACTTGTCGATCTTCAGCTGATCCAGCGGCATGTGCTTGAGGTAGCTCATGGACGAATAGCCGGTGCCGAAGTCGTCCAGCGAGAAGCGCACGCCGACCTGGCGCAGTGCCTGCATCTTGCCGATGGTTACCGTCAGGTCGTGTTGCAGCATGGATTCGGTGATTTCCAGGCGCAGGCGGTTGGCCGGTGCGCCGCTGCTGGCCAGCACCTGCAGCACCTGCTGGACGAAATCGGCCTGGCTGAGCTGGCGGGCGCTGATATTCACGGCAATGGTCCAGACCTGGCGCATGGGGTCGTGCTGCCACTCGGCCAGCTGGCGGCAGGCGGTGGCCAGTACCCATTGGCCGATCGGAATAATCAGGCCGCTTTCCTCGGCCAGGGGAATGAACTGCGCCGGGGAAACCAGGCCGCGCTGCGGGTTTTGCCAACGCAGCAGGGCCTCAAAGCCGAGGATCTGCTCGTCGGCGTCGACTACCGATTGGTAGAACAGGCGCAGCTCATCCTGCTCCAGGGCCAGGCGCAGGTCCCGCTGCAGCAGGGCGCGCTGGTTGATTTCGCTCTGCAGGGCGTTATCGAAGAAGCACAGCTGGTCGCGCCCGGCATCCTTGGCTTTGTACAGCGCCATGTCGGCCTGCTTGATCAGTTCGTCGGCGTTCTGCAGCGTGCCATCGAACAACACCACGCCAATGCTCGGGGTGATCTGCGCCATATGGTCGTGGAGCTGATAGGGCGCGGACAGCACCTGGCGGATCTTCTCGCCAGTATCGCTGGCATGGTGCATGGCGCTTTCCTGGCTGTTGCCCAGCTCTTCGATGATCACCACGAACTCGTCGCCGCCCAGGCGCGCCACCGTGTCGCTCTGGCGCAGGGTGCCCTGCAGGCGCACGGCCACTTCCTTGAGCAGCTGGTCGCCGATCGGGTGGCCGAGGGTGTCGTTGATTTCCTTGAAGTGGTCCAGGTCCATCAGCAACAGGGCGCCGTGCTGATTATGCCGTTGGCTGTTGTGCAGGGCGCGGATCAGGCGTTCGCTCATCAGGCGGCGGTTGGCCAGGCCGGTGAGGGCGTCGTGCAGGGCCATGCGCTGGGCGGCTTCTTCGATGCGCTTGCGCTTGGTGATGTCGGCGCGGATGGCGATGTACTGCTCGGGCAGGCCATCCTTGCCGATGAAGGGCATGATGGTGCTCTGCACCCAGTACAGCGAGCCGTCCTTGGCGCGGTTGCACACCTCGCCACTCCACACCTCGCCATGGCTGATGGTGCGCCACAGGTCCTGGAAGAATTCGCGTGGATGATGGCCGGAGTTGATCATTTTGTGGGTGCGGCCGACCAGCTCGCTGCGGGCGTACTGGGAGATGGAGCAGAACTTGTCGTTAACCTGGGTGATTACTCCGCGGGCATCGGTGATGGCGACGATGGCGTGGGCATCCAGGGCGGCCTTGATCTCGGCGATTTCACGCAGTGAGTCAATCAACTGTCGGCGATTGTGCTCGCGTTCGCTGGTGTCGGTGAAAATCGCCAGCACCCCGGCTTCGCGGCCGCTGACCTGGCGTTCCGGCACCACCAGGCAGGAGGCATAGGCGCTGTTGCCGTCCGGGCGGACGTATTCCAGATCCAGGTCACTGCGCACGCCTTCCAGGGCTTTAAACAGATGCGGTTTGATCTGCTCAGCGACGTCGCTGAGTAGCAGGTCGCTGATGGTTTCACCGATCAAGTTTTCCGGATGGCGATCCAGGCTGCGGATCAGCGTCGGGTTGGCGTAGCGCAAGTGCAGGTGCTCATCCAGTCGGGCGACGCCGATTGGCAAGTTATGCAGCAGATTGTGTAATTCAGTTTCCTTTTCGCGGATACGCTGCTCACGCTCGACCAGCAAACGATAGGGTTTGCGCACGGCGATCTGGAAAGCAGCCAGATAGAAGAAGCAGTAAGCGGCCACTTTGTACAGATGACCGAATAGATTGATGAATTCCGAGGTATTCTGATAATGAGTAAACGCCAGGCCGCCCATCGCAGTAATGAAACAGGCTGCGCCCAGCCATAGATCGCGGCTGCTCTGAGTCTTGCGGCTACGCAGGAAGAACCACAGGGCCAGGCCCAGGTTGGCGACGCACAGGATGAGTTCGCAGGTGTTCTTCAGTGGCGTCAGGCCGCTGCCGGGGATATAGCTCAGCGGCAGCCATTGTGGGCGCTGAGTGGCGATCAGGAACAGGGCGGCGACCAGGACAATGCCTGCTATCAGCCAGGCATTGCGGCTGCCGGGTAGGCGCAACGACAGGGCTGCCAGGCAGAGAACGGCCACCTCGACCGCACGGCTGCTGAGCCAGAAAAAGATCGCCGTGTTGGTACTGCCATCCACCACCAGCCCCGGCATGCCGGCGAAATACAGGGTATGCAACATGTCCAGGCCGGCCACGCTGGCGAAGCCGAAGACCAAGGTCTGGGCTATTGGCTCGGCGTCATGATCAGGGGTATTCCAAGCAATAGTCACAATCATCAGCGAGACGCTGATGGCGAACATTTCCAGCAGGATATGCACCGAGAGGTAGTCGGCCGGACGGGCAGTGAAGATGGCAATCGGAGGCAGGCTCAGGGCCAGGGCCATCAGTACCAAGGCCAGGGCGCAGGTGCTCAGAGCCAGACTGCGGTGGTTCAGATAGAGAGGCTGCAAGGCGTTATCCGGGGGCGCTGCTAGCGCCCGTTGTGCAGGATTATTAACTGTTGAAACGCTCGACCAGCGCGTGCAGGGAGCCTGCAGTGGACTGTAGCTGGCTGCCTAGGCGCGCGCTATTGCCGGTGACTTCGGCATTGTCGTTGGTGGCCTGGGAAATCGAGTTGATCTGCCGGGCAATATCCTCGGCGACCAGGCTCTGCTGTTCGGCAGCAGCGGCCATTTGCTCGGCCATCTGGTGGATATTGTCGACGGTCTGGCTGATGCCTTGCAGCGATTGTTCGGTTTGCGCTACCCGCGCCACGCCGTTACGCGCTTCCTCGCTGCCGGCGCGAGCGACGCTCAAGGCACGTTCGGTTTCCTTATGCAGGCCCGTGATGATGCCCTGGATGACGTCGGTAGACTGGCGGGTCTTGGAGGCCAGGGCGCGCACTTCGTCGGCCACTACGGCAAAGCCACGGCCCTGCTCACCGGCGCGGGCTGCTTCGATGGCGGCATTCAGGGCCAGCAGGTTGGTCTGCTCGGCAATCGCGTGGATCATGCTGGCGGCTTGCTGGATGGAAGCGGTTTCATCGGCCAGTGACTGCACCGATTGGCCGATGCCATCGACAGTCTGCGCCAGTTGCTCGATGACCTGGCGGCTTTGCTGCGACTGCTGGGCGCCGGCCATAGCCAGTTCACTGGCCTGACGTGCTTCCTGAGCGGTTTGCTGGACGTGGCTGGAGACCTGATTGATCGACGCGGCCATCTCGTGCATCGCCGTGGCGGCCTGGTCAGCTTCATTGCGCTGGGCCTGCAGGGCACGTTCGGCCTGCTCGTTGAGGCGGCCGTTTTCCTTGGCCAGGGCGGCGGTCTGGTCGGCGAAATCTCCCAGGCGGCAAAGCGCCGTGCGAATCCGTGCATCCTCGCTGATCAGTGCCAGGTGCAGCAGCGCCAGTGGCCCGGAGGCATCGCTGTAGGTGCGGGCCACCAGCGGGCTGTCGAATGTTTTTGGCGCTACTGCACGAGCCCGGCCGAGCAGCTGGCTGGAGTTGTGCAGGCTGGCAAAACCCTGCAGCCCAAGCAGGACCAAGGTCAGCAGCAACGCCGTGCCGGGCAATTCCAGGCTCCAGAACGCCGCGCCGCTCACTACACCGAGCAGCGGCAGCACGAAGAAGCGTGCCAGTTGCGCGAATGCCTCGCCACGGCCGATGGCCGGGCGCCCCTGGTTCAGGCGCGCGTAGAGCGCTTCGGCACGGCGCACCTGCTCGCTGTTGGGTTTGCTGCGCACCGACTCGTAGCCGACGACCCGGCCGTTTTCCTGGATGGGCGTGACATAGGCGCTGACCCAATAGTGATCGCCGTTCTTGCAGCGGTTCTTGACGATGCCCATCCAGCTGCGTCCGGATTTTAGGTAGTCCCACATATGAGCGAACACGGCAGGCGGCATATCCGGGTGACGCACTAGGTTGTGCGGGCTGCCGACCAATTCCTCGCGGGTAAATCCGCTGATCTCGGCGAACTCGTCGTTGCAGTACGTGATGATCCCGCGGGTATCGGTGGCGGAAATGAGGTGCTGTTCTGCTGGGAAACTGCGTTCGCGGCCGCTGAGTGGTTGATTGATTCGCATGGGGAGGGCTCACCTGAATGATAGGCACATCGATAGCCTGGGAGGCAGTGGGTCTAGTCGGCTCTGTAAGCTGATCGTTTAGTCAAACTTTTTCACATTAGCAGGCACCCCTCTTGATGCTCCCCCCATAGAGGGGGGGGCTAAAAGACAGGTGAACAGCCTGCTAGTCACAACTGTCGAAGAGTGCTCCCCCTTGATAGGTATTAGGGCTGGCAAACAGTTGTCGACCTGCGGCGGCAAAAGTTGAGTGCAGCACCTGGCCTTTCCGGTACGGTGCTGCCCCTATGTCTTACTCCGAACTCAGCGTTGAAGAGCGCGTCATTTAAATCGGTCATGCCCAAGGTTTCAGCCTGCGTAGGATTACCTGCTTGATCACCCGATCCCCTTCGACCATCAGCCGGGAGCTGCGCCGCAATCGAGGTGCCTGCGGTTGTTACTCGGCCCGTGCGGCCCGGCAGCAGATGCAGGCCCGCCGCTAGGTTTGTCGACCGATGCGAAAGCTGTTGCTGGGTAGCGAGCGCTTCGAGTTGGTGGCCCATCTGCTGCGTGAGCGTTTGTCTCCCGATCAGATTGCCCGCAAGCATGCGCAGCATGAAGACTCCCAACCTCAGAGAGGCCTACGTCTGTCGCAAGACGATCTATAACGCGATCTATGCCCTGCCGGTCGGTGAACTGCGCAAGGAGCTTATCATCTGCCTGCGCCAAAGCAAGACGACGCGCAGACCGCGCTATGGCGGTGTGGATCGGCGCGGCCTGATCCCTGAGATGGTCAGCATTCATGTGCGTCCGCCGGAGATCGAAGACCGGCTGATGCCGGGGTATTGGGAGGCGACCTGACCAAGGGTAAGGCTAACGCCTCGTCTGTAGGCACGTTGGTGGTGCGCGCCAGCGCCGACCCACAGAGAGCAGTTCCTGGTAGATATGGTGATATTGCACCGTGTTGCGCGGTCGGCTACCAGGCAGCGGCGCTTTCGGTCGGCCAGTTCACTTTGATGGTACCGCTCGGGTGTGGGATTTCCAGACAGATAGTCGATGACGCGGAATCCGACTTTGTCCCAATAGCCTGCAAGGACAGAGGAATGAAAGCAGGTTGCAGCGCCATGGCTTTCTGCGTGTGCACTCGGATCCATTTATGGACGAGGTTTGCGTTGAGGCTGTGGCTCAGCGCAACGCTGGCAATCGAGGCCCCGGGCTGGGCGCACTCTTGAATAATCTGGGCCTTGAAGGATTTGGAGTAGGAACGGCGTTGTGGCTGCATGAAAGACCCGCTTAAAAGGCTAGAAATGGTGTCCACTTAAATCAGGTGGACACCATCGCCTTTGGCGTCGGGGCCAGGAAGGTGTGTTGGCCGGACGGATACGCCTGAACGGCGACCTGATCGGGTGAAACAGCGCCCGGCTTCGTGCGGTACTCAACTGTCAGATGAGTGATCTCATGAACTGTCGCAAGCCGTTCTCGTATGTTTTGTGCATTCACTGCTGGGCTGCCTAGAACACTCACAATAGCGGCGCGGGCTTGCGGCCCTACCTGCCAGACATGAAGATCTATGATCGAAGCATCTCCCTGTCGCTCAACCAGTTCACGAATCTCTTCAGCGACATGATCATCTGTCTGGTCTAGCAATACACTCGCAGTCACCCGCATCAACGACCAAGCCCAGCGTGCGATGACAACTGCACCCACAATCCCCATTGCAGGGTCGAGCCAGACCCAACCAAGGTAACGACCAGCAAGCAGTGCTGCGATGGCCAGAACCGAAGTCAGTGCATCTGCAATGACGTGAATATAAGCAGAGCGCAGATTATTGTCATGACCATGTGCATGGTGAGATTCATCTTGGCCGTGGTCATGCCCATGGTGATGATTATGACCGCCAGACAGCAAAAGCGCGCTCACCACATTCACTGCTAATCCGACAATTGCGATAAGAGTCGCTGTCCCGAATTGCACTTGAGTCGGTTGAAAGAGACGAAATAGCGACTCTCCGGCAATTCCCAAAGAGACCAGTCCCAAAATCAGAGCAGATGCGAAGCCACCCAAGTCTCCAACCTTGCCAGTTCCAAAACTGTAGCGAGCATTTGAGGCATGTCTTTTTGCGTAACCGTAAGCAGCTGCGGCTATGCCAAGTGCTCCAGCGTGTGTTGCCATGTGAAATCCATCAGCAAGCAACGCCATTGAGCCAGTGAGATAACCTGCGGTGATTTCAGCAACCATCATTACGACGGTCAGAGCCACTACCCACAAGGTTCGCTTGGCGTTTTCTTCATGTGATTTCCCCAGGAACATATGGTCGTGGGAATAGTCGGTGTACGAATTACTCATCTGGGCAAATCCTATTTGGAATAGCGGCGAATGGCTTCGAGAAGCTCATCGACGCCTTTCGCTCTTTCTTCGTTGCTGAGTGTCGGATTCGCAACGTGTTCACGAGCGTGGTCTTCGATAATTTCATCCATCAGCCCATTGATAGCGCCACGGGCAGAAGCGACCAAAAGCAGGGTTTTCGAGCAGTCATCATCAGAGTCGAGTGCTCGCTCAATCGCCTGGACTTGCCCAGCGATTCGCTTTACACGCTTAAGAAGATTGTCTTTGCTTGATCTCATATGACCCATACCATACCCCCCCTACCTATATTGAGAGTATGTTCACACGTTCCAATCAGCCATACAACCCCAGGGACGCTCGCCGCCGGGATGGATATACCAACAGTTTCTTCAATCCACAAAAAAAGGCGCCACTAGGGCGCCTAAGCCGTCTCCAAACCAAAGGAGAAACAAGGAGACGGGGTGTATCGGGGATACCGGACAGTTGATGCCGATGGCTAATGCCCGTTAAAGGAGTTGCAGTGGATATTCAACAATCAGTCTGACCTCGTCCAAATCAGATTCGAAATCGGTAGCTCGTGTCGTTGCTTGGCGGACACGTAAAGACATGTCCTTCAGTGAGCCTGACTGGATGACATACTTAGCCTCGATGTCTCGCTCCCAACGCTTTTGGTCCTGCAATGGGGCACCGTCCGCTCCGCGACGCATGTACACGCTGTTTGCGTTGGAATAGTCCGCATCCCAACCCTTAGCGTAGCGGGTCATGAAGCTCAGACCGGGGATGCCGAAAGCCTGCATATCTAGATCGTAGCGCAGCTGCAAGGATTGCTCTTTCGGTGAGTTGAAATCGCTGTACTGAATGGAGTTATCCAAAAAAATTGAGTCGGACTGGCGAAGGTAGTCAAAGTCGTCGTTACCATTATTGCGCTGGTAACCAACGGTCACGGCGTGCGCTCCGAATTTGACCCCGGTCTTGCCGCTCCAGATCTTGTTATCGAAGCTTCCCAGAAGTTTTTCACCCTCATCAACCGCTCGGTAGTAATTAAAGCCGCCAATTAGCGATACGCTTTCTGAGAGTGGATAGCTCAATGTGGTGCCCGCGTAGTATTGGTTCCACACATCCTTGAATTGGCTGGTGTAAAGACTCACACCTACGTGTTCATTGACCGTGTAATCGCCCCCTAGATAAGCGATCCATGGAGCATCTACTACACCGGCGTAAAAAGTTGAAAAGCCGTCACGCATGCTACTGGAATTGGGTTGGCTCATCGCATGCAGCCGGCCCCCCTGAAGGGTCAGGCCTTTGATGCTGGTATTAGTGAACGTTGCACCCCGGAAACTCTCCGGGAGAAGTCGGGAATCCCCATAGGCAACGACAGGCGTCGATGGAAATACGTCGCCTACCTTGACGACTGTATCCAGGAAACGCACTTTTGCGGCCCCGCCTACTTTTGAGTAGGAGTCTTCAGGTTGGCCTTTGCTATTGTGCGGCAAGACATCGACTGAGCTACGGGCTCCCGAGCGACCATCACCTGAATCGAGCTTGAGGCCTTCCATTGCAAACGCATCAATGCCGAAGCCTACGGTACCTTGAGTAAAGCCTGATTCGAATCGGCCAATGATGCCATGAGCCCATTCGGCTGAGTAACCATTGCCCGTGGGGCTTGATTGACCCTTTCGATAATCACGATTGAGATAGAGATTCCGATTGAGAATACTAAAGGTGCTCCCCTCAATGAACCCTTCAGGCTTTTGCTCCACAGCTACTGCAACTTGCCCCATGCTCATGCCAAGGGAAATGAGAGAAAGACCATAAATGCTTTTATTGTTCATTTAACACTCCAGGCTTTAGCTTGGCAGAGTTTCTTTATGAAATATTTTTTATAATTATAAAAGCCACCAGCACGTGAGGATTTCTCCTACGTGCCGGCAGACATAATTTCATACAATAGATAACTCCAGCGTGACCTGAAAATTACTTCTGTGTCAGCGAACAGCAAGCAGGCTCAAAACATACCGAACAACCTTGCGCAGTCAGGGCTAACGCTAATTAACTTCCGTGAGGGCAGTTAGTACCCATAACCTTGTATTCCAAGGTGTTGAGCTTGCCCGCCGAATCTTCATAGGTCATGCGCGAAGGGGCTACGCCACAGGTTTTATTGGCTTGAGTGGTACTGATTACCTTCTGGACATCGAGGTTCATTCCGTATTCATAATGAACAACTTCAGGTGTCGCCTTTCCGTTTTCTAAGGCGTACTGCTCCATCGCCTTCTGGTTCTCTTGCATCATTCGACCATAAACACGGTCACCACCTCCTTCAGCCATGGCCAAAGAAGACATGGTCAAGATGGAAGCGGCAAAAACAACTTTTAATAATTTCATGATTTTCTCCTAGTGCTCACTTACTTCTGACTAGAGGATAACCAGTGATGCCTTTCAGGAAGCTGCCGCGAATATTACATATCTGTAAGGCCTCTCGTAGAGCTCGTGAGTTCAACTATTTAAAGTTTAGCTTTATTGGCAGAGCACGCTGAATGCATCATACGACCATCAGAAATCAACTCGTATCCCACCTGGAGCATCTAGAGATTTTTTATAAAAATGCATATCTTCCTATTATGAAAAGCGGCTTTGACCGCTACAGGCGGATGAATCGTTTGGGCGTAGCTAAATGAGACTACGAACGTGTCACAAAAGCCTCATGGGCTGCGGAAATTAGGCACTACGTAGAGCACCGAAAACGCAATCGGCAGGATGGTCTTTAACAGCAATACGGTCTCGGAGGATAGGTTTTTATCTTATCCTTAACGTCATCGAAGATGACATTGAAGCTGTGCAGCAGGCGCTCCGTTTGCAACATTTGATCGTGAAGGATCTCAAGCAGGACAGCACAAACTACTGCCTGCCCAAGGATAAAGATAAAGCCTTCGAATCTTGAGGTTGTTTTCTCCAGCACGACCAAACCCGCTGACGATATCGGCAGGGCGAGCATTTTGCCGTTGATGTCGCCCGAAGCTTCAATAGAAGTGATTTTTCGTTATGTCGTGGGGCGGTGGCGAGACTCGTCCGACTGGCGTACTGTGGACCATCGGCGGCGATGGGGCCAAGAAGGGTCGCCTCATAAACTTGGCTTGAACTCTTGCTGTGTGGATAGCCAGTTAACTGCGTACTCACTGCGTCGTCAATTTGAGCCGACCAAGTGCCATCTCTAATCCAACCCACACGAATTCGTCGCTCTCAAATACCCAAAGCTTCCAAATTCCTATTTCTTACTGCGCTCAAGACAGCCATCCGGTCTTCTGTACCTGAATCCATATCAGGTACGGTGCCATGCTCCAGATCCTTACCCACATTAGCGAAACGCGGCGCTGGCTGTTTTCACTGCTACTGTTCTTGTCAACTGCGTCCCACGCGGAGACGTGGGTCATTACAAACCGAGCACATCCAGTATCCGCACCTTCTGGCGCTCGCGTCATCTTCCTGGATGATCAGCAGCGCCTTGAAGAACAACTTTCCAACCAACTACCCGCCGATCCACGCCAGGCAGAAGCGGCCATTCAACGCTACCTTGTCAGCCCTGCAGGGAAGCATCTGCAAAACGAGTTGGCCCAAGCCCAGCAGGGCGTCATAGACGCCTGGAGCCTGCGAGTCGAAAAACTCCCAGCCGTGGTCGTAGATCGTCGCTACGTCGTGTACGGCGAGCCTGACGCAGCTAAAGCCGTCGCGTTGATTGAACGAGCACGGAGCCTGTCACGATGAGACGCTCACGTTTTGCGATCCGGCCTTTGTCGCTGGCTATCACTTTCAGCCTGTCATTCAGTGCATCGGCTGCGATCAACTCGGCAGCGATTATTGCCTCGACCCTGTCACCAACCTGCCTGGAGTACAAAGTGGTCGGCATCTGCTATTGGCTGCTCTGCACGCCATTCGGATGCAAAGTCAAAACCTCGACCAAGGTTCGTCACTACGTACCGGACGCTGTGGTGTCTGCATATGCGAATACCGGGATGAACCCTTGGATAGAGATGTCACCTCTTGGCACCCCGAATCCGATGGCCCAAGCGGGCAACGACGGCACTACCAATCACGTTGCAGAGAACAACATCATCAAATTTAAGGAAGCCGATGTCATCGGCCATCCAGGTGGTGCGGCGTTGAGTCAGTTTGCCAGCGCCTCGGGCTATGTATGCAAAGGCGCAACCTTACCGCTTGTGCCTTACTTTCTGAGCACCCTTGACCCCATTGCTTGGCGATACGGCGTCCCGGAATCCGTATACCCCGAAGCACTCATTCCGGGCATGCGCGAAGTCGGTAGCCTGCTCTCAGCAAGCAGCTGGGGGAACGTCTACCCGCGTAGCGGCTTCCTTAACCAGACTGACGACTACAAAACGGGCGCAGTTATTGCGCAGCGTGCCGGCGACGTGGTTACCCGCCCAGGCCAGGTCCATGTCTACTTGCCGATGCTCGCCCTTCCCTACCCCGGTTACTGGCCCGCAGGGCCGCTACGCGAAGGTGACGCCTCCACTGGTAAGTGGCAAGAGCTCACCCCAGTCCTCAACCCGACTTGCGCAACCTTTCCCACCATCGATCCGAACATCGATGCGCAGGATGGCGGCTACGCCTGGGCACTCTGGCGCCCTTATTCGTGTTGCCAGCGTCGAGGACAGACCTTCCTCGGCAGTACGGACTTCCAATGAAACAGCGATCGGAGCAAAGCATGAAACTCACTACCTTGGCGATAGGGCTCGCCTGCAGCCTCAGCAGTGCAATAGCGCTCTCTGCTGATCCAATCAACGTCTCCTCCTCCGGAAGCGTCATTGGGGACAACGTGCTGTATAGCATTGGCGGCGGCAACGCAGTCACCATGGGGAGCGCAGGCAACATGGATAGTATTTCTGTGGGAGGCGGTTGGAATACCAATCTAATCTGCGGAAACATGAGCCTGAGCACAACCCTTGAAAACCAATTGAATGGTGCCACTTCCGGCTTCAAAAACATCATGAGCTCGGTGGTACAGAGCGCCACCAGCGCCGTGGCTTCGCTGCCGGCACTGATTCTTCAACGTGCGAACCCGGCGCTATACAACCTCATCACCAACGGCATTTTGCAGGCCCGCCTGGACTTCGACCGCTCCAAAGGCACCTGCCGCGCCATTGGCGAAAAGATGGCGGATATCGCCGGTAACCAAATGGGCTGGGGCAAGCTTGCTGAAGGTCAGGCTATGAGTCAGGCGCTAACATCCAACACAGACGCAGTGTCGGCGGTGGAACAAGTCGAAAAGAAAGGTGGAAACGATGGCGTCACTTGGGTTGGTGGTGATAGAGCAGGTGGTTCCGGTCAGAAGCCAATTCGTATCGTAGGCGACGTCACCAAGGCGGGCTACAACCTTCTGAACAAGCGCGCGGCCGGCGACACCGCATCCATCAGTAAAGCGAACTGCAACAACGGCATGGTGTGCAATGTCTGGTCATCGCCCCAGGAAGCCACCACCTTTGCCAATCGTGTCCTGGGTGAACAACAACAGCAGACCTGTGACAGTTGCCCTAAAACGGTGACAGCCGCAGGCGTCGGCCTCACGCCGCTGATCCAGGAAACGTACGACACCAAGCTGAAGGCCCTGCAGGAACTGCTGAGCGGAAGCAAAACGCTGTCGCTAGAAAACCTGGAAGCAGCGAGCAGCAACTCGTTACCCATCACCCGAGGCGTTGTAGCAGCACTCAAGGATGAGCGCGACCAGGACGTACTCGCTCGCCGGCTTGCCTCCGAAGTCGCGTTGTCCGATGTGTTGGAGAAAGCTCTGACCCTACAGCGCACCTTGATGGCAGGCAGTCGGGAACCGAACGTCGCGGCTAATGACCTCGCCGTCCAGGCAGTCGGCCAGCAGAGCTCCTCGCTGCAACAGGAGATCGGCAACCTCAAAATGGAACTGGACATGCGTCAGCAGCTCGCGAAGAACTCGCCTCTGACCATCATTGAACGCAGCAAAGCACGGGCAGAAGACTCTCGTGGCGTGTCCCCGGGAGCCCCAGAAACGAATCGATTGGACCAGTTGCAGTCACCCGCCCAGAACAAACAGTGAGAAAGGCCATGACCGAAATACAGGAGCCTGTCGCCGCTCCCAACCGTTCGCTGGTTCGACGAACCGGGAGGAGCATTCTGCTTGTTCTGGGTGTTTTGCTCGCGACTGCCGCCCTCGTAGTCCTACTCAGCGCTGTCCTGATGAACATGTTCGACAGCGCCGAGCAATGGCAAGCCTGGCGCACCGACCACTATTGGCCGCTCTTTACCTGGCGCCTAATGCTTTATATCGCACTGACCGTTGCCTGGTTCAAATTCAAGGTACGGTTATCGAACTCAGAACGCTCGAAACGGCGCAAAGGCCTGTTGAAGATCGAGATAATGGTGATCTTATTATTTCTGATGGTTGAACTGAGCAAGGTGCTGTATCAGGCAGGGGGTGTTCTGTGACGCTCTACACCAATGACTATTTAGAGTACTACCTGACGTTGGTCGGTTGGATCATCAACAATGGTATCTGGGCGATGATTTCAGATACCGGTCTATTCGCCCTCCCCTTCTGCATCATCGTTATTCGAGAGTGGCTGAAAGTCCGTGGTGAGGGGGCCGATGAGGGCAACAAAGGCGTTCTCTCACTGGCACGTATCGAAACCAATATCTACGTTGGCTACATCGTAGTCGCATTCTTCGCTGTACCAGCCGTCAATGTGAGTTTTGATACCTTGGCATTTGACCAGAGTAGAGCTCAGCAATGTCAATACAACTTACCTAAACCCACAGACACAGGCTGGAACACAACATTCAGCTCACTGGCAGGAAAGAGTGCCCAGATGCCCATGTGGTGGGCATTAATGCATGCATTATCAAAGGGATTAACCAATGGCGCTGTAGCAGCAATTCCCTGCGGGACTGATTTACGGCAAGTACGCATGGAAGTTAGCAACACCAAGATCAACAACCCGCTATTGGCTCAGGAAATTGGCGACTTTACGCACGATTGCTATGGACCCTCCCGTGCCAGATTATTCATGCGCCAACCCGAATTGGGAGCGCAAGGGAATGACCCTCGTTTTGCGCAGGAACTCAGCTGGATTGGTTCGCACTATTTATTGAACACCTCGGGTTATTACGACACGGACTACTCCAAAACTCCAAGGGCATCATGGCCCTATAACGCATCTCGTGATGTGGGTTTACCACAAGTGGGTGGAGGTGGGGGCTATCCAACTTGCAAACAATGGTGGTCAGATAGCGGAGTGGGACTGCGGGACCGTATCAAGGCTCAAGTGTCGCCGGACCTCATGACCAAAATGCTCGGCTGGGCAAAGTGGTTGTCCCCGGACGAAGTCACTGACTCGCTTGTCCGGCAACTGGTCTCGCCGTCGAACCAGGTGAAAGGGGATGTTTATACGGACTACGGGGGACAAATCGACGGAACTGTGTGGAATGGTGCAGCCCGGGCAGCGGGGACTCTCGGGGTTGCATTAGGATCTATGGCCTATTTTCCAGCGATGGACATGGTTCGCCAGGCGCTACCGATGGTCATGGCGTTCTTGAAAATGGCGATGGTGATTTGCATTCCCTTGGTGCTAATCGTCGGGGCTTACCAACTAAAAGTGGCCATGACTATGTCCGTTGTTTTTTTCGCTCTGATATTCGTGGACTTTTGGTTTCAACTGGCTAGATGGGTCGATACCACGATATTGGACGCTTTATATGGAGCCGGTTCTCCGCATTTATCATTTGATCCTGTGATGGGTTTGAACACTGCCACCCAGGACGCAATCTTAAACTTCGTGATGGGCTCGATGTTCATCATCCTGCCAGTGTTTTGGATGGGCGCGCTGGGATGGGCAGGGGTGAGCGCAGGAAAAGCATTGGAAGGCCTTACCAGCGGAACAAAAGATGTTCAAAAGGCAGGTCAGGAAGGGGTGAATACTGTCAAACGTAGCGTTATGTAACGTAAGGGTCTCATATCATTGATATGAGACCCTTAATCATCGTCGTCTACACGTTGACCAGCAACATAGTACCCATAGCCATCGGGGCCATAGCATTGACCATACTCTATCTGGTTTCTGCGAGGCGTAGGTCTGTGATTCAACGCCCAGAGCCCTCCACCCAAAACCAAGGTAAATACTGCAACGCTGATAATCCCGCTGAAAATGTCTGCAGAAAAATATAGGAGTACGGCAGCCACAACCAGACGCTTGACCCAACGCAGGGTACGGTTCTGACTGCACCAAACGAGGCGCGCAGCCTGACCCAGGCCATAGCCTAAGCGACTTGCTACTCCCTGAGAGGTCTGTGCGGTCATGGTGCGTCTCCTTCTTACCCGGTCTAGGGGCGATTTGACATTACTTATAATACCGATTTTTCTATGCTGCAAGATCATGAGACAAACGGCCTTTGCCTTCAGCACCAGATGCCCCCCTTTCACAACAAAAATGGCCCAAAAGGTAAAAGGTTTTGTAGAAGCGAATGGAATGGTTCACAAGGGTAAAAGCCTTACCCGAAAGGGCCGCTTTCAGCGGGAAAAAGGTCCAATCTCATCAACGCATCTCGCGAGTCGAATAAACTTCAACTAACTCGTCTTCTGTAAAATTACTAAGCAAAGAAAAGTATTCAGCTCTGGACTCAACCGTCAACGGTTGGATAGAACCTAAATTAATAAGAGTTGAAACAGCCTCGTCAGGAGTCATTTCGCTAGTAAGTGGGGCTCTCTGCCCAGAGTAATAAACCTTGTCAGACGCAATAGCTACATCCAGCAGTTCACGTACTTCACCATAACGAGCGGAACGCGCAGCGGTTAGAAACACTCCATCAAAAATGACCAAGACGCTATCAACGTGAGGAATAATATATTTAGCTAAGGCGACAACCAGAGGAAGGTTGTTGTCCCACCTTGCTTCCTCATCATCAAGATCATTCCCTACACTAGCAAAAAGAATGATCTCATCACACTTATTGTCACGTATCAAATCACAAAGTGCCCAAACATTATCTGAGGTTGATTTCGTAGCGTAGCGAAGTGAAACCATCATTTTTTCCTCACATAGTCGATCTGCGGCCCCGTGCCCTTAGACCGAAACGACGATAATTCTGCATTCCTTTCTCCGTCACCACCATAGAAAGATGGCTCTTCGCCAAAAGAAATACCCGAGGCAACCAGTGATCCTTTCCCCTTGCTCGCCCCCCCTTTGATAGGAGAAAAGCCTGCCCCATGAATCATTTACGGAGCAGGCGATGTTCTCTATTTTCCGCCGCAATAAAGCGCTACCCGCCCAAAGCCCCTCCCCTAACGGTTTTATACAGCCGGCCTCTAGCCAAGCACTACTGGCATCGCCGCGCCGTCAGAAACTACTGGAGAACATTTGGCAGCGCGCATCGTTATCTCGCTCACAGTTTGTCGAGCTCTATAGGCGTCCACTTGAGCGCTACGCGGAGTTGGTCCAGCAGCTCCCTGCTTCGCAAAACCACCATCATGCACACCCTGGCGGCATGCTGGATCACGGGCTTGAAATCGTCGCCTATGCCTTGAAAATTCGACAGAGCTACCTGCTTCCTATAGGCGCACCGCCGGAGTCTCAATCAGCACAGGCTGAGGCCTGGACTGCCGCCGCGGCTTACGGCGCTCTGATACACGACCTCGGCAAGATCGCCGTCGACGTGCACGTCGAGCTGGCAGGAGGTAAAACCTGGCACCCGTGGCACGGCCCAATCGATCGTCCCTATCGATTCCGTTACGTGAAAGGACGCAACTACCAACTTCACGGAGCCGCTGCCGCACTGATCTACGCGCAGATCCTCTCCTCAGAAATCTTAGATTGGCTCAGTAATTTCCCCGAAGTGTGGTCGCAGTTAATCTTCATTTTGGCTGGTCAGTACGAACATGCCGGCATTTTGGGAGAGATCGTGGTCAAGGCCGATCAGGCGTCCGTCGCACAGGAGCTCGGTGGAAATCCAGCCCGCGCGCTGTCCGCGCCCAAACAGTCTTTGCAGCGTCAATTAGCAGATGGGTTGCGTCACCTGGTCCGAGATACATTCAAACTGAATCAACCCGATGGACAGTCAGATGGATGGCTGACACAGGATGCTCTTTGGCTGGTTAGCAAGCCTATTGCTGATCAATTGCGAGCCTATTTGCTGACCAAAGGCGTTGAAGGTGTACCCAGTACGAATGCGCCTTTCTTCAACATGCTGCAAGATCAGGGGGTAATCCAAACCAATGCCCAAGACAAGGCAATCTGGAAAGCCACGATAGACAATGGTCGTGGCTGGCGAAACACCTTCACCCTGCTGAAGCTCTCACCGGCACTGATCTGGAATGATCCAAGTGATCGGCCCACAGCTTACGCTGGGACTCTTGAGGTAGAAGCTGGCAACCCGGTAGAAGACTCTGCAGCTGAAAATACCGTCGCCACACCGGCCAAAAAGTTGCCTTCGGAAATTCAATCCAGCCCTGTGCCGGCGCCTTTAGCACCGGCACAGCCATCACCGTTCGAACTACC
Source organism: Pseudomonas sp. MF6394 (assembly GCF_002018845.1). Taxonomy (NCBI): domain Bacteria; kingdom Pseudomonadati; phylum Pseudomonadota; class Gammaproteobacteria; order Pseudomonadales; family Pseudomonadaceae; genus Pseudomonas; species Pseudomonas sp. MF6394. Next base: position 33,650 of record NZ_MVOJ01000002.1, on the reverse strand, counting down.
TCAGCATTCCTCGAGCAGTACAGATGAATTTGACGAGCTACTGGCGCTCCTTGGTAACATCAATGAGCCATCAGAAGACACCAAAAACAAAGCGGTCTCAGCGGCACATACCGCGCCTCCGAAACTGGATGAAATCCAGCCTTCCCAAACCTCCAATCAAGGAGGTGCGCCTTTAGCAATAATCGAAGAAGTCACTCCGATGCCTAGCAATAACACCGAGATCGGTCAGGGATTTGTTGAATGGCTTAAGAAAGGCATCGCATCCCGGACCATCATTATCAACGATACCAAAGCGCTGGTTCATACCGTAGCAGGGACCGCTATGCTGGTAACGCCTGGAATTTTCAAACGCTACGTCCTTGAATTCCCCCATATCGAACAGCAAGCCAAAGTACAGCAAGTCAGCGCCTGGCAGCTGGTTCAACGTAGTTTCGAGAAACAGAAACTTCATCGAAAAACGCATAAGAGTTTGAATATTTGGACCTGTGACGTTGTTGGACCTCGAAAATCCAAGCAGCTCAAGGGGTACTTACTACTAGACCCGCGAACAATCTTCTCTGAGGTCCCTTTCGACAATATCAGCCTGTCCTTGAAGTCAGAAGCAACGGAGCCGCCACAATGACGACGCCCTCGAATCTGACGGAGGAATACATCTTTGCCCATGATCTGCGGCCTGCCAGTGCAAAGATCTATCGCGCCTCGACCAAAGCACTACTCAAGCATTTCCGAACGGCCTCAGTTGAGGAGATCGATCATCGTGCGGTTCTGACATGGCGAAAAAAAGTCCTTGAGAACGGATTATCCAAACGCAGCTGGAACACCTATTCAAATCACCTTCGAACTGTTTGGGGCTACGCCATAGAACACGGCCTGATGACCCATACCACGATCAACCCATTCAAGAAAACCAGCGTTATCCCACCAAAGCGAGCCAGCAAGACAATCAATGGAGACGCCATCCAACGAGCACGCAACTGGCTCATATCCCTTGTAGGCCAAGAACGTTGTACGCATGAACGTAGCCAGATCACACCTGCCTGGTTCTGGCTCAGCGTCTTCGAGATGTTTTATTACACAGGCATACGTCTGAATGCCCTGCTGTGCCTGCGTTACAAAGATATCGACTGGGACAGCCAGATGATCTTGGTCCGCGGTGAAACAGAGAAGACCCATCGGGAGTTTTTCCTCCCCATTATGGAAGGACTCGCTCCACACTTATCCAGGATCTTGGGGGAGGCCGAGAAAATCGGTTTTTCACCAGACGATCAGCTGTTCAACGTCAACAGATTCTCTCGTCACTTCCATGGCAAGGAAATGAACATCGACCAGGTGGAGTCAATGTACGGCAAGCTCACCGATAAGATCGGCGTGCGCATGACCCCTCACCGCTTCAGGCACACATTAGCAACAGACTTGATGAAGCAGCCTGAGCGAAACATTCATCTCACGAAAAGCCTGCTGAATCATTCGAATCTAGCGACAACGATGAATTACATAGAGGCGGACTACGACCATATGCGTGCTGTTCTACATGAGCGGAGTCGGGCTCAGGGCGCTCTGAGCCGAGTGACACGGGTTGATCCAAGTGGCAAACCCTCTGCCCCCTTACCCGCCAAAATAGGTGTGCATTCACAGGAAACCGCTCAACCAGAGCCCAAGAAGCTGCCAGCTCCACAACAATCTAGCAGCACAGAGGTCAGTATTGATCGGCGGACCAAGTCGACTGGCCGAAGCGCGCTACAGAAGGCTCTCGAGCTCGCATCTGCGCAACTGCATCGCGAGTCAATGACATGCTCTATGGACCCACCAGTAGATCAAGTAGAGCAGAGTCTACTATTGACGCTAATGGCGAGCGGGCTTGGTGTCGGCACATTCAGGAAACGCACCTCAACTGAGCATTCAATGCGAAGCTCATCATTTTCCAGAGCATCGCCCTAGTACGCTCATAATCAAAGCGCACTGGCTATAGGGAATTCTGGTTGGCCAGAGGCTTTCGCATGCCCGGAATAAAGAACCAGGTCGAAATCCGGATTTTTTCCAGACGAACGGTACGACTTTGCTCAAGGCACAAAAAAAGGCGTCATAAAGACGCCTTTTTCATTAAATATGGTCGGGGTAGGGGGATTCGAACTCCCGACATCCTGCTCCCAAAGCAGGCGCGCTACCGGACTGCGCTATACCCCGGAATGCGCATCGCAAAGCCTATGCACATTGACATCATGACGAACCGAAACTACTGTTCGCCTCAGACGGCTGCATGTCTACGGCGATATCTAAGTGCTGTAACACTTTCCAAAACCGTAAAACCGCCTCTATCAGAGCTAGAACCTCTGATTCTAAGATTTGATTCCAGCGTCAACTGGTCTCAAAAATGGTGGGTCGTGTGGGATTCGAACCTACGACCAATTGGTTAAAAGCCAACTGCTCTACCAACTGAGCTAACGACCCAAATATGGTCGGGGTAGGGGGATTCGAACTCCCGACATCCTGCTCCCAAAGCAGGCGCGCTACCGGACTGCGCTATACCCCGGTTTGAAATTGGCTCCGTGACCAGGACTCGAACCTGGGACCCAATGATTAACAGTCATTTGCTCTACCGACTGAGCTATCACGGAACTACATATTTCAAAGTTACTGCTGTGTTGCTTCCTCTTCGACCCTGTCCGTATCGCTACGTTAGCGTCTCTGAGGCGCGCTATTCTACAATCTTAAAAACCCCTGTCAACCCTTTAAATTGCTTTTAAGACAATGATTTGCGCTTCTTTCTGATTTCTTCTTGGGGAGAAGAAACCCGTGGGCTGACGTTGCTGCGGGGCGCACTTTACAAGCCTTTGCCTTACAGTTCAACGCCCTATCGAAAAAAAAGGCCCCGCGATGCGGGGCCTTCTCTGTTTACGCCAAGCGCTGGGCTTAATGGAAGACGATTTCGTCGTCTTTCACCGTCGCCGTAACGCGAGTGCCAGGCATAAAGCTGCCCGACAGGATCAACTGCGCCAGTGGGTTCTCGATCCAGCGCTGGATCGCACGTTTAAGTGGCCGTGCGCCATACACTGGGTCGTAACCGACCGCGATCAGCTTATCCAACGCTTCGCCGCTCAGCTCCAGGTCCAGCTCGCGCTCAGCCAGGCGGCTACGCAGGCGGCCCAACTGGATCTCGGTGATGCCCGCGATCTGATCCCGCGCCAGAGGCTCGAAGATCACCACTTCGTCGACCCGGTTGATGAATTCCGGACGGAAGTGCGTGGTCAACGCGTCCATCACCGCCGCACGCTGGGCTTCACGATCACCCACCAATTCCTGGATCTGCGCAGAGCCCAGGTTGGAGGTCATCACGATCACCGTATTGCGGAAGTCCACCGTGCGCCCGTGGCTGTCCGTCAAGCGACCATCTTCGAGCACCTGCAGCAAGATGTTGAACACATCCGGGTGCGCCTTCTCGACCTCATCCAGCAGGATCACCGAGTAAGGCTTGCGCCGCACGGCTTCGGTCAGATAACCGCCCTCTTCATAGCCCACATAGCCTGGTGGAGCACCGATCAGGCGAGCCACCGAGTGTTTCTCCATGAATTCGGACATATCGATCCGCACCATGGCCTCTTCCGTATCAAAGAGGAACTCGGCCAACGCCTTGCACAACTCGGTCTTACCCACACCGGTCGGGCCCAGAAACATGAACGAGCCGCTTGGACGGTTCGGGTCGGACAAACCTGCCCGCGAACGCCGTACCGCGTTGGACACCGCCACCACCGCCTCTTCCTGGCCGATGACGCGCTGATGCAACAGGCTTTCCATCTTCAGCAGCTTGTCGCGCTCGCCTTCGAGCATCTTCGACACCGGAATACCGGTCCACTTGGAGACCACTTCGGCAATTTCTTCCTCGGTCACCTTGCTGCGCAGCAACTGGTTTTCAGGCTTACCGTGCTGGTCGACCATCTGCAGGCTGCGCTCCAGGTCCGGGATCACCCCGTACTGCAACTCGGCCATGCGGTTCAGGTCGCCTTTACGGCGCGCGGCTTCCAGTTCCTGGCGGGACTGCTCGATCTTTTGCTGGATCTGCGCCGAGCCCTGTACTTCGGCTTTTTCCGAGGTCCAGATTTCTTCGAGGTCCGAATACTCACGTTCCAGGCGGACAATTTCTTCCTGGAGTTTTTCCAGGCGCTTCTTGGCCGCTTCGTCCTCTTCTTTCTTCAGCGCCTGGGATTCGACTTTCAGTTGAATCAGGCGTCGATCCAAACGATCCAGCACTTCCGGCTTGGAGTCGATCTCCATGCGGATGCGGCTGGCCGCTTCGTCGATCAGGTCGATAGCCTTGTCCGGCAACTGACGATCAGTGATATAGCGGTGGCTCAACTTGGCCGCCGCAATGATCGCACCGTCGGTGATCGCCACCTTATGGTGGACCTCATAGCGCTCTTTCAGGCCACGCAGGATCGCGATGGTGTCTTCTTCGCTCGGCTCTTCCACCAGGACTTTCTGGAAGCGACGCTCAAGGGCTGCGTCCTTTTCGATGTACTGACGGTATTCGTTGAGCGTGGTCGCACCGACGCAGTGCAATTCCCCCCGCGCCAAGGCGGGTTTGAGCATATTGCCGGCATCCATGGAGCCTTCGCCTTTACCGGCGCCGACCATGGTGTGCAGTTCGTCGATAAACAGAATGATCTGCCCTTCCTGCTTCGACAATTCGTTAAGCAGGGATTTGAGGCGCTCTTCGAACTCACCCCGGAACTTGGCACCGGCAATCAGCGAGCCCATGTCCAGAGACAGCAGGCGCTTGCCTTTTAGGCCGTCTGGTACCTCGCCATTAATGATGCGCTGGGCCAAGCCCTCGGCAATCGCGGTCTTACCCACGCCAGGTTCACCGATCAGCACCGGGTTGTTCTTGGTGCGACGTTGCAACACCTGGATGGTGCGACGAATTTCATCGTCACGACCGATCACCGGGTCCAGCTTGCCTTCTTCGGCACGCTTGGTCAGGTCGACGGTGTATTTGTCCAGGGCCTGGCGCGACTCCTCGTGGTTGGGGTCGTTGACCGCTTCGCCGCCACGCAGGTTGTTGATGGCGTTTTCCAGGGCTTTCTTGCTCACGCCCTGCCCCAGCAACAATTTGCCGAGTTTGCTGTTGTCGTCCATGGCGGCGAGCAGCACCAGTTCGCTGGAGATGAACTGGTCACCTTTCTGCTGGGCCAGGCGGTCGGCCTGGTTGAGCAGGCGCGCCAGATCCTGGGACATATTCACGTCGCCGGTGGGGTTCTGGATTTTCGGCAGTTGGTCGAGCTCTTTGCTCAACTCCTTGCGCAGGCTGTTAACGTCAAAGCCCACCTGCATCAGCAAGGGTTTGATAGAGCCACCTTGCTGTTCCAGGAGCGCCTGCATCAAGTGCGCAGGCTCAATGGCCGGGTGGTCGAGGCCCACCGCCAAGGATTGAGAGTCAGACAAGGCCAACTGCAATTTGCTGGTTAAACGATCAATACGCATTAGTCACCTTCCTTTTGAGCAGGCCGGAGCTATGAACAAACACATCCTGAATGAAGAAACCTGCCAGATACCCTTATAGATGGGGTGGATTCTGGGCGTTTCAAGCGGCGGACGGTTGATACAGATCAGGACAGTCTAGCGTTCAAGCCAGATAAGGGAGGCGAATCGGCCCGTACGCGGGCTGCGGCGATAAGAAAAGAAACGCGGGTCGGTCACAGTGCACAAACCGCCACCATACACAGCGGTGACACCACGCGCGGCCAGGCGCAGGCGCGCCAGCTGGTAGATGTCGGCCATGAACTTGCCAGGGTTGTGGCTGGGAACAAAGGCTTGAGCGCTGGCCGGCAGTTGCTGCATGAATGCTTCACGTACTTCCGGGCCGACCTCAAAGGCTTGTGAGCCAATGGCAGGGCCGAGCCAGACCAGAACGTCTTCAGGGGCGGTATCCAGGCGTTCGAACGCGGCTTCCAGCACACCAGCCGCCAAGCCACGCCAACCGGCATGGGCTGCGGCGACCCGAGTGCCCGCCCGATTACAGAACAGCGCCGGCAGGCAATCGGCGGTCATGGATGCGCAGGCGATGCCAGGGGTGCTGGTCCAACTGCCATCTGCCTCGACAGTACGGCGCGGATCGGCCTCAACCACCTGAGTACCGTGGACTTGGCGCAACCAGGCAGGCTGGATATCGAAGGCGTCACTCAGGCGACGGCGATTTTCAAGGACGGCCTCAAGGCTGTCCTCGACATGATCGCCCAGGTTGAGGCTGTCGAACGGCGCCAGGCTGACGCCGCCCGCACGGGTGGTGACGCAGGCTTTTACCCGAGCCGGCGCGGGCCAGTCAGGTATCAGCCAGTCATTCATCCGACAAACGCCTCGCGATCCTGCTTGAGCAGCGACAACAGCCAGACCAGATCGTCTGGCAGTGGCGATTCCCAGCTCATGCGCTTACCGCTCGTCGGATGATCCAGTTCCAGGAAGCGTGCATGCAATGCCTGGCGCGGGAACGTCTTGAGCGACTCAACCATGGTCTGGCTGGCCGCCGGCGGAATACGGAAGCGGCCACCGTAGGCCGGGTCGCCGACCAACGGGAAGTTGATGTGCGCCATGTGCACGCGAATCTGGTGGGTACGCCCGGTTTCCAGCTTGACCCGCACATGGGTGTGGGAACGGAAACGCTCCAGCACACGGTAGTGGCTGACGGCTTGCTTGCCGCCCTCCATCACCGCCATACGCTGGCGCTGCTGGCCGTGACGACCAATGGGTGCGTTGATCTTGCCACCGGCCACAACAACGCCGATCACAATGCACTCATAGATGCGGCTGACGCTACGGCTCTGCAATTGCGTAACCAGTTGCGTCTGCGCCTGAATGGTCTTGGCTACCACCATAAGGCCGGTGGTGTCCTTGTCCAGACGGTGCACGATGCCGCAGCGCGGCACATTGATGATGTCCGGCACGTGGTGCAACAAGGCATTGAGCAAGGTGCCATCAGCGTGCCCGGCGGCCGGGTGAACCACCAGGCCTGCGGGTTTGTTGATGACCAGGATGTCGTCGTCTTCATAGACGATATCCAGCTCGATGTCCTGGGCGACCCATTCTCCCTGGGCTTCCTGCTCGGCAGTCAGCTCAAGAATCGCACCGCCATGGACTATGTCTCGCGGGCGGATAACCGCTCCATCCACAGTCAGGCGGCCGTCTTTGATCCAGGCGGAAAGGCGCGAGCGCGAGTGCTCAGCGAATAATTGTGCGGCGACTTGATCGAGGCGTTGGCCGCCCAATTCGGACGGCACCTCTGCGCGAAGTTCAATTTTATCGGACATGCTCAGACTAGGCGTGGCGTAGCCTTTGGTTTCGGCTGCGCGCTTGTGGTTAAATACGGCGTCTTTTGCCCCGAGGCTTTCAACGGGGCGCTCATCATAACAGGACGGCCCCGCCCAAGACAGCGGCCGTCATAGGGACGCAAGCCGCCATGCAAGTGAAACACCTGCTGCTGATCGCCATCCTCGCCATGACTGCTGCTTGCTCGTCAACAAAGGACGTCGTCGACGAAAACCTGAGCGAAGTCGAGCTGTACCAGCAAGCTCAGACAGACTTGGACAATAATAGCTTCACCAGCGCCACAGCGAAGCTGAAGGCATTGGAGTCGCGTTACCCGTTCGGCCGCTATGCCGACCAGGCCCAGCTTGAGCTGATCTACGCCAACTACAAGAACGCCGAGCCGGAAGCTGCCAAGTCCGCTGCCGAGCGTTTCATCCGCCTGCACCCGCAGCACCCGAACGTGGACTACGCCTACTACATGAAGGGCCTGACCTCGTTCGACCAGGACGTTGGCCTGCTGGCGCGCTTCCTGCCGCTGGACATGACCAAGCGCGACCCGGGTGCTGCCCGCGACTCCTATAACGAGTTCGCCCAGCTGACAAGCCGCTATCCCAACAGCCGCTACGCGCCGGACGCCAAGCAGCGCATGATCTACCTGCGCAACCTGCTGGCTTCGTACGAGATCCACGTGGCCCACTACTACCTGACCCGTCAGGCTTATGTGGCCGCCGCCAACCGTGGCCGCTACGTGGTGGAAAACTTCCAGGAAACCCCGTCCGTGGGTGACGGCCTGGCCGTGATGACCGAGGCTTACCAGCGTCTGCACCTGGACACACTGGCGACGACCAGCCTGGAAACCCTGAAGCTCAACTACCCTGACCACCCGAGCCTGAAAGACGGCCAGTTCGTGCCTCAGGTTGCCGAAGCGGACAACCGTTCGTGGCTGAGCAAGTACACCCTGGGCCTGATCGAGTCCCGTCCACCGCTGCCGCCGGGTGAAACCCGCGCCAACCAGGACGTGATCAAGATGTACCAGGACGCCAAGGACGCCATTCCTTCCGAGCTCAAGCCGCACGACGAGAACGGCGATGTGCTCGAAGAAGAAGAGCCGCAAGCCCTGGGCGATAACCAGGACCGCTCGTGGTTCAGCTACATGACCTTCGGTGTGTTCGACTGATTGTTCGACGCAACGCAAAAAGGGAGCTCTCAAGGAGCTCCCTTTTTTATGAGCGAGTATTTATTGCCCTGTGCGGCCGTGATCACCTTGGCTAAACTGGCGCATTCCTTGTCGAGAAATGCCCATCATGCTTCGTCTACTGTTCTGGATTGCCGTCATTGCCGCCGCGGTATGGTTCTGGCGCAAATTCAAAAACCCTGCCGCCCGTCAGCAACGGCCTGCTGAGCCGGATGCGGCCCTGATGGTGCGTTGCGCCCACTGTGGCGTGCACCTGCCGCAGGACCGCGCACTGAGTTCACGCCAGCAATGGTACTGCACCCAGGCGCACCTGGAGCAAGGGCCAAAGTCTATCCAGCGTTGAGGCGACCTGCGGGGGCGTAAGGCGCTGGATCGATGATCGGAGCCCGCGCCAGCAGCAAGTCGGTGAACAACTGGCAAGAGGCCGGTGCGAGTACCAGGCCATTGCGGTAATGCCCGCAATTGAGCCACAACCCCTTGAAGCCAGGGACCTCACCGATAAACGGTATACCTTCGGGTGAGCCAGGCCGCAAACCGGCCCAATGCCCGACTACCTCGGCGTCCGCCAAGGCGGGAATCAATTCCACCGCAGACGCCTTGAGGCTTTCCAGCGCGGTGCCGGTTGGCGTCTTGTCGAATCCTTCATGCTCCAACGTGCTGCCGATCAGGATGTGCCCATCCCGCCGCGGGATCGCATAGCGCCCCTTGGCCAGGACCATGCTGGATAAAAAGTCGGACGCGCATTTGTACAGGATCATTTGGCCTTTGACCGGCTCCACGGGCAGCGCCAGGCCCAGAGTACCCAGCAACTGCCCGCTCCAGGCGCCGGCCGCAAGCACCACCTGATCTCCCAAAACCAGGGCCGTAGCGGTATTCACACCCACCACCCTGCCGTCGCCGAGCACAAAGCCCGACACATCGCATTGCTCGTAAATCGTCACGTTCGGCAACGCCAGCAACGCCGCCTTCAGTGATTTGACCAGGCGCGGGTTGCGAACATTGGCCACGTCGGCCATGTAGATCGCCTGGGCGTAGCCGCCCCCCAGCACCGGCACGGCGTCATGGGCCGCCGACACGTCCACTTTGCTCAAGGGCCGCCCTTCACGCGCAGCCCAGGCCAGTGCATCCGCCTCGTCATCCAGGTCGAGCCAATACAAACCCGTGGTGTGAACCTCTGGATCGACGCCGGTGGCTGCAAACAGCCGTTGTGCCAGTTGCGGGTAGAAATCCTGGGACCAATGGGCCAAGGCAGTGACCGCCTGGCTATAGCGCCACGGATACAACGGCGAAACAATCCCACCGCCCGCCCAGGAAGACTCCTGCCCGAGCCCCCCGCGCTCCAGCAGCGTGACTGCCTGGCCCTCACTGGCGAGGTTGTACGCCGTCAACAGCCCGATTACTCCGCCGCCGACAATCACCACTTGCTGTTGCTTAGCCATCATTTGATCCAGCCGATAAACAGGGAAAGGCGCGCCCGGCGCCCACGCTTCAAGTACGCTCATCCTTGCCCCCAGCAGACCTTGGGCGACATTTCAGGCACCGCTCCCGGGTTGCTGCGCATACCGGTGCTGGTCAAGCTGAAGGCTGCGCACGCGTCGTTCGCCATGACCGAGTCCGCAGCAGGTGTGGCGAGCAGGTCAAAATCCTGGGGGTTCAGGACGACACTGATTCTATAGTGATCATTGCCCGCGCTGACGTCGTCTGCATCAATAAAAGTGCCATTTCTCGTATACGAACGCTCCAGATGCTGGGCCTGTTCGCTCAACAACGCGACGATCTGCGCCCGGTACACCTTTTTTACCTGGCCGAGGTACCCGGGGTACGCAATTCCCGCCAGCAACGCGATGATCGCCACCACGATCAATAACTCCATCAGGGTAAAACCCTGGCTCTCCTTGCCCATCCGATTGCTCCTTATTGAAGTTGCCGCCATAAGACCCGTCGAAACCTGACACGGCCGCCCTCCTCCACCCGTGCATAGACCGTCTCCAGCACCGTGCGCGATTGCCCCGCGAGCCCGACCGAGGTGACACGAAAAAGCGAGGCAGGGGAACGGGGCGGTAAATGAGCCAGCCCTTCACCCTCCCCGAGGGATTGAATGCCATAAAAACCATCCTTCAAGGCGAGCCAGGTGACTGCCGAGGCAGGATTCGTCCCGGCCGCCGTCAACGAAAAAGCCTCAGCGGGCGGCGCACAGCGGGTGATGGAGTGGCAGACAGGCATCGCATGACCAACCTTTTGCACGGCCGATTCCCCCAACCTCAGGCCGCTTTCGGCAGCTTGAAACGATTGATTGCGATGCCACAGGCTGCTCGCGACTTTTTGCTGGGAGACCGCAGCCTGTATCGAGGACAGCCCCACCTGCGACAGCACCAACAGGAACACCAGACTGATCAGCAGCACCATCCCGGTCTGCCGTACACGAATGCTACCCTGCATGGTCATTGCCCCTACCCCAGCCGGTTCCGCAGTGCCGCCACGACGCTGTAGGTCTGGTCCTTCACCCGCCCGGCGGGGTCTTGAAGGGTCATGAGAATACGCACGCTACGTATCAGCGACTCATCGGTCGGATGGCTGTCATATCGCACCACGACCGTTGATGCCGAGGTGGCCGCCATGCCGAAGCTGACGTCGAATGCCCGCACGTTATCCATCAATACCGCCCTGGCGGGTGCTGTCGGAGTACTGATCTTCAACTGGCCCGATTCGTAGGTGTAGGTAAGTTGACGTATACCAAAGCGAAGCTGGCCGGGTTCGACAGCAGGTGGTGTGCCGGCATAAGCCCTGGCCGCCTCCTTGCAGTCGGACAACACTGTCCAGTCAGGCTTGCCGATGCCATCGCCGACATTCGCGGTCACCAGCGTCAGCGACTTCGCACTCCCCGCCGCTTCCCAGCTTATCGGCCGATCAAAGGCAGCCGGAGCATTATCGATAGCGGCCACGGCCAAACACCCCAGCATGCCTGCCTGGCGAATATCCTGGGTGATCTTGCTCAGCACAAACCGCGCATCATCCTGCAGCAGCATGGCGGCCTGCTGGCTGGCATGGGTCAACCGCGCACTGATCAGTATCTGGCTTGCCCCCAGTATCAAAACCAACCCGAGGGCGAGCGCCAGCAAGACTTCCACCAGGCTGAAACCTCGCGCAAGACGCTTCATTGCGACACTCCTTGTTCATTACTGATGCGACTGGTCAGGGTGAAGGTTTCCCGCGCCCCTGGCCGGTTTGCTGCCCGGGCATCCGCCCAACTGATGCTGATGGTGACCTCGTGCCCGTTCACCACCACTGAACCTTTGGCATCCTCGCCGGCAAAACCGATGATATTGGCCTCGAAATCGTGCAGGTCCAGGTCACGCACACTGGCGGTGGCAGTGTTGGGTGGCGCCCGCTCCGCCCTGGCCCATGTGTAATCAGCGCCAGCATTGGTGCGAATACGGTCGAGCATGTCGTAGGCAATAAAACTGGCCTGGCTGGTCATCCTGGCGCTGTTGGTGTACTTGAGCGCGTTGAGTTGCAGCACCGCAGCGCCCATCAGGCCAATCGCCAAAATCAACAGCGCTACCAGCACTTCGACCAGCGTCATGCCGGACTGGCGCGAGTGCGCAAGGCGCAGGAAAAATCGGTTCGGGCAGGCTGGCATTTGCGTCGTCATCCATGTCGAAGGCCGGTGAAAAAAGCAGGCAAAGCCTGCTGTGCGACCCAAGACTAGCGTCGGTTTTCGAGCGGCGCTGCTCCCGGAACAAAGGGAAATACTTTGGACATAAAGGCCATCATCCAGGGCCAAGGACCAAGCGCTATACCTAGAAAACCCACTCGTGCCCAAGGAGGGAACGCACATGAAACAACGAGGATTCACCCTGATTGAAATGCTGCTGGGGCTGATCGTCACCAGTTTTCTCGCACAACTGGCCGTACCTGGTTTCAAGGGTTTACTTGAATCACAGCAACGACAAAACGTTGCCCAATCACTTGCCTCCGGGCTGCGCTACGCACGTACCGAGGCCATCGCGCGCAACCGGGCGGTGGTGATTCATGCAAAGAGTGAGGACTGGAGCCTGGGATGGCGCGTGATACTGGATGTGAGTGGGCGCGGCCACCTGGATGACGACAATCCAGTATTGCTGGAGCGTGAGGGCAGTGGGCGCGTGCCGGTCGCCGGTAATGGCCCGGTGACGAGCCAAGTGCGCTTCAGCGGCCTGGGGGAGCCGGTGTTCGCCGGCGGGGGATTTCGTGCCGGCACCGTGCATGTGTGTGACAAGGCCCATGCACAGAGCCTGTATCAGATCGTGCTGGCCCCCAGCGGGCGCGTCAGCCTGCGCAGTGACAAGACCGAACAGGCATTATGCCGAGGTTATTCCAGCACCCTGGCCGTCAGAGCAGCGAGCGGACCCGCAGCTCCTTGGGCATCGAGAACGTGATGTTTTCTTCACGACCCGCCAGCTCATCGGCGCCGGTGGCACCCCAGGCCTGCAACTGTTGGATCACGCCGCGCACCAGCACTTCCGGAGCGGAGGCACCCGCCGTGATGCCGATACGCTCGACACCGTCGAACCAGCTGCGCTGCATGTCTTCGGCACCGTCGATCAGGTATGCCGGTGTGGCCATGCGTTCGGCCAGTTCGCGCAAGCGGTTGGAGTTGGAACTGTTAGGGCTGCCGACCACCAGTACCACATCGCATTCATTCGCCAGCTGCTTGACCGCATCCTGGCGGTTTTGCGTGGCGTAGCAGATGTCATCCTTGCGGGGGCCGCCAATGGCCGGGAATCGCGTGCGCAGGGCGTCGATGACGCGGCTGGTATCGTCCATGGACAAGGTAGTCTGGGTGACGAAAGCCAGGCGGTCGGGATTGTGCACCTGCAAGTTGGCAACGTCTTTTTCGTCTTCCACCAGGTAGATGGCGCCGCCGTTGCTGGCGTCGTACTGGCCCATGGTGCCTTCGACTTCCGGGTGACCGGCATGGCCGATCAGGATGCATTCGCGGCCGTCGCGGCTATAGCGCGCTACCTCGATGTGCACCTTGGTCACCAGCGGGCAGGTGGCATCGAACACTTTAAGGCCACGGCCGGCCGCTTCGGTACGCACGGCCTGGGACACGCCATGGGCACTGAAGATGACGATAACGTCGTCGGGGACCTGGTCGAGTTCTTCGACAAAGATCGCACCGCGTGCGCGCAGGTCTTCGACCACGAACTTGTTATGGACGACTTCGTGGCGCACATAAATCGGCGGCCCGAAGACTTCCAAGGCGCGGTTGACGATTTCGATCGCCCGGTCCACGCCAGCGCAGAAGCCACGGGGGTTGGCGAGTTTGATTTGCATGCTGTGCCTCGTGCCTTGCAGCCACTTGGGTCAGGTTTGACGCTGACCGTATGAGCAATGGGATCAAAGGTGGGAGCGGGCTTGCTCGCGAATGCGGTGGGTCAGCCTAATAACTCGGTGGCTGACACTGCGCATTCGCGAGCAAGCCCGCTCCCACATTTTAGACCGTGTACGGTCAGTTACAGCGCTTTGACGCCGATAATCTCGACGTCAAAGGTCAGCGTCTTGCCAGCCAACGGATGGTTGAAGTCGATGGTCACTTGCGCATCATCGAACGCTTTAACCACTCCGGGCAATTCGGTATTGGCCGCATCATTGAAGATCACCAGCAAGCCTTCCGACAGGTCCATGCCTTCGAACTGCGAACGCGGGATGATCTGCACGTTTTGCGGGTTGGGCTGGCCGAAGGCGTTTTCCGGCAGGATCTGCAGGTTGCGCTTGTCGCCCGCCTTGAACCCGAACAATGCCGCTTCAAAACCAGGCAGCAGGTTACCGTCGCCAACCTTGAAGGTCGCCGGGGCCTTATCGAAAGTGCTGTCTACCGTGTCGCCATTCTCCAGGCGCAATGCGAAATGCAAAGTGACTTCCGTGTTCTGGCCGATGCGTTGCTCAGCCAATACCTGATCAGTCATTGACGGTTTCTCCGGTTTTCTTGCTCTTGAACATATCCAGCGCCAGCATGATTGCACCAACGGTGATGGCGCTGTCGGCAAAGTTGAACGCCGGGAAGTAGTAGCGGTTCTGCCAATGCACCAGGATGAAGTCGATCACATGGCCCAGGGCGATGCGGTCATACAGGTTACCCAGCGCGCCGCCCAACACCAGGGCCAGCGCGATGGCCAGCCAGGTGTCGTCGCGGCCCAGGCGCTTTAGCCACACCACCAGCACGGCACTGACCACCACGGCGATCACCGCGAACAGCCAGCGCTGCCAGCCACCGCCGTCAGCCAGGAAGCTGAAAGCGGCGCCGGTGTTGTAGGCCAGGGTCCAGCTGAAGTAATCCGGGATCACCACGATTTGCTGGAACATTTCCAGGGAGCCCTCGAAGTGAGCCTTGCTGACCTGGTCGATGACCAGCACCAGCAGGCTCAGTACGAGCCAGCTCAGACGTCCGAAACGACTGGCTGCATTAGGCATAGTGGCGAACCTCGCCTTCACCGCTGATGTTGTCGACACAACGACCACAGATTTCAGGGTGCTCAGGGTTCACACCCACATCTTCACGGCAGTGCCAGCAACGGGCGCATTTAGGGAAGGCCGACTTCACCACTTTGAGCTTCAGGCCCGGCACTTCGGTGACCACGGCATCTGCCGGGGCCTGGGCGAAAGGTGCCAGGCTCGCGGTGGAGGTGATCAGCACGAAGCGCAGTTCGTTGCTCAGCTTGGCCAGGTCGGCGGTCAGGCCATCTTCGGCAAACAGAGTGACTTCGGCTTGCAGGTTGCCACCCACGGCCTTGGCCGCACGTTGGACTTCCAGCTCCTTGTTCACTGCAACCTTGACGGCCATGACGCCTGCCCAGTACTCGCGGCCCAGTTCGAAGTCGGCCGGCAGTTCGGTCAAGCCTTCGTACCAGGTGTTGAGCATGACGGACTCGTTACGCTCGCCCGGCAGGTATTCCCACAGCTCGTCGGCGGTGAACGCCAGGATCGGCGCGATCCAGCGCACCAGCGCTTCGCTGATGTGGTACAGCGCGGTCTGCGCCGAACGGCGCGCCTTGCTGTTGGCGCCGGTGGTGTACTGGCGGTCCTTGATGATGTCGAGGTAGAAACCACCCAGCTCCTGCACGCAGAAATTGTGGATCTTGGAGTAGACGTTCCAGAAGCGGTATTCGCCGTAGTGCTCTTGCAGCTCACGCTGCAGCAACAGGGTACGGTCCACGGCCCAACGGTCCAGGGCGAGCATGTCCTCGGCCGGCAGCAGGTCGGTGGCCGGGTTGAAACCGGTCAGGTTCGACAGCAGGAAGCGCGCGGTATTGCGGATACGGCGGTAGGCGTCGGCGCTGCGGGCCAGGATCTGGTCCGACACGGCGATTTCACCCGAGTAATCGGTGGAGGCCACCCACAGACGCATGATGTCGGCGCCCAAGGTGTCGTTGATCTTTTTCGGTTCGATCACGTTCTTCAGCGATTTGGACATCTTGCGGCCCGTCTCGTCGACGGTGAAACCGTGAGTCAGCAGCTCGCGATACGGCGCGTGGTTGTCGATGGCGCAACCGGTCAGCAATGACGAGTGGAACCAGCCACGGTGTTGGTCCGAACCTTCCAGGTACAGGTCGGCGCGCGGGCCGGTCTCGTGACCCATCGGGTGCGAGCCACGCAGCACGTGCCAGTGAGTGGTGCCCGAATCGAACCACACGTCGAGGGTGTCGCTGATCTTGTCGTACAGCGGCGCTTCGTCGCCCAGCAGCTCGGCGGCGTCCAGTTTGAACCAGGCTTCGATGCCTTCCTGCTCGACACGCTGGGCCACGACTTCCATCAACTCGACGGTGCGCGGGTGCAGTTCACCGCTTTCCTTGTTCAGGAAGAACGGGATCGGAACGCCCCAGTTACGTTGGCGGGAGATGCACCAGTCCGGACGGTTGGCGATCATCGAGTGCAGGCGCGCCTGGCCCCACGCCGGGACGAACGTGGTGTCTTCGATGGCTTTGAGCGAACGTACACGCAGGGTGTCGCCGCTGGTCGGCTCTTTGTCCATGCCGATAAACCACTGCGCCGTAGCGCGGTAGATCAGCGGGGTCTTATGACGCCAGCAATGCATGTAGCTGTGCTGGATGGTGGCGGTTTGCATCAGCGCACCGACTTCACGCAGCTTTTCGATGATCGGTTGGTCGGCCTTGAAGATGAACTGGCCACCGAAGAACTCAAGCGAAGGCACGTATACGCCGTTGCTCTGCACCGGGTTGATGATGTCATCGTTGACCATGCCGTACTTCTTGCAGATCACGAAGTCGTCCACGCCATAGGCAGGCGAGCAGTGAACAATGCCAGTACCCGAACCCAGCTCGACGTAGTCAGCCAGGTACACCGGCGACAGACGGTCATAGAACGGGTGACGGAAGTTGATCAGCTCCAGCGCAGAACCGGTGGTGGTGGCGATTACCGAACCTTGCAGCTCGTAACGCGCCAGGCACGACTCGACCATTTCCTCGGCCAGCACCAGCAGGCGATCACCAACGTCCACCAGGGCGTAGGTGAATTCCGGGTGCACGTTCAGCGCCTGGTTGGCCGGGATGGTCCACGGGGTGGTGGTCCAGATCACGATGGCGGCCGGCTTGGCCAGGCTTGCCAGGCCGAACGCCTCGGCCAGCTTGGCGTCGTCGGCGACCGGGAAGGCCACGTCGATGGTCGAGGACTTCTTGTCTTCGTACTCCACTTCCGCTTCGGCCAGGGCCGAACCGCAGTCGAAGCACCAGTTCACGGGCTTGAGGCCCTTGAACACGAAACCGCCCTTGACGATTTCGGCCAAGGCGCGGATTTCACCGGCCTCGTTCTTGAAACTCATGGTTTTGTAGGGGTTGTCCCACTCGCCCAGCACACCCAGGCGAATGAACTCGGACTTCTGCCCTTCGATCTGTTCGGCGGCGTAGGCACGGCACAGTTCGCGGGTCTTGTCCGCGCCCAGGTTCTTGCCGTAAGTCACTTCGACTTTGTGTTCGATCGGCAGGCCGTGGCAGTCCCAACCTGGGACATACGGCGCGTCGAAGCCCGACAGGGTCTTGGAGCGCAGGATCATGTCCTTGAGAATCTTGTTCAGCGCATGACCGATGTGAATCGTGCCGTTGGCATAAGGAGGGCCGTCGTGCAGGACGAATTTCGGACGATCCTTGCCAATTTCGCGCAACTTTCCGTACAGGCCAATACTGTCCCAGCGCTGCAGGATCTGCGGTTCGCGCTGTGGCAGGCCGGCCTTCATTGGGAAGGCGGTGTCCGGAAGGTTTAGCGTGGCTTTATAGTCGGTCATTTAAGGCTCTTCGGTTAGCGATGGGCGCTAGGTGCGGCTAGTGCACGGGCGGCGGCGACATCCGCATTGATCGCCGTTTTCAACGCCTCAAGGGAGGCGAAACGCTGCTCTTCACGCAGCTTCTGGTGGAAAACCACCGTCAAACGCCGGTCGTATAAATCACCGGCAAAATCCAAAAGGTGAACTTCCAGGTGGGCCTTGCCATCACCTGCAACCGTGGGCCTGACGCCTATATTGGCGACTCCTGGCCACGATTGGCCGTCGATGTCGACGCTCACCAGGTAAACCCCGGTCAACGGCACACGACGGCGCTTGAGTTGCACGTTGGCGGTTGGCGTGCCCAGTTGGCGCGCCAGCTTCTGGCCGTGCAGTACCCGCCCGGCAATGCGGAACGGGCGACCGAGCAAACGCTCGGCCAGGTCGAAGTCGGCGGCGGCCAGGGCGTTACGCACCTGGGTGCTGCTCACGCGCAAGCCGTCCAGTTCGACGGTTTGCGCGGCCTCGACAGTGAAACCCTGATTGACGCCGGCATGTTGCAGAAAATCGAAATCCCCGACCCGGTCACAACCGAAATGGAAGTCGTCGCCGACCTCCAGGTGCTGCACACCCAAGCCGTCCACCAGGATGCGGTCGACGAACTCGGCGGCGCTGAGGCTGCGCAAACGCTGGTTGAATGCCAGGCAGAGGACACGGTCCACGCCCTCCTCCGCCAACAGCTGCAGCTTGTCCCGCAAGCGCGCCAAGCGGGCCGGCGCCGTTTCCGGGGTAAAGAACTCCCGCGGTTGCGGCTCAAAAATCACCACGCAGCTGGGCACGCCCAACTCGACCGCACGCTCGCGCAGCCGAGCCAGGATAGCCTGGTGGCCACGGTGAACACCGTCAAAGTTGCCAATAGTGGCGACGCAGCCCCGATGCTCGGGGCGCAGGTTGTGGAGACCTCGAACCAGCTGCATAACGCGCTTCTTGCTCATAAAGTGGTCGATTATAACCACACCCAGCCCCGGACGACAGGCAACAGCGCAGGCCAAATGGGTCGAATCGATAAAACAACCGTTTTATCGCGGCAAAGTCTCTATCCCAGCGACTTGCGATTGAAGTCACGCAGGCGGAAACCCTGCAATAGCAACATCCCGAAGTACACCGCCACGCCCGCGACCACCAATACACCCAGGCGCATGAAGCGCTCCAGCATATTGCCTTGGCCCCAGGCCGGCATGATGTGCATCAGGCCAAACAGCACAACCGACATCGCGGCAACCGCCACCAGCAGCTTGAGCGCAAACACGCCCCAGCCTGGCTGCGGTTGGTACATCTGTTGTTTACGCAATTGGTAAAACAGCAGGCCTGCGTTTATGCACGCACCGGCGCTGATCGCCAAAGCCAGGCCGGCGTGGGCCAGCGGGCCGATAAACACCAGGTTGAGCAATTGCGTAACGACCAGGGTGAAAATCGCGATTTTCACCGGGGTGCGGATGTTCTGCTGAGCGTAGAAGCCCGGCGCCAGCACTTTGATCACAATAATGCCGAGCAGGCCGACAGAGTAGGCGACCAGCGCATGCTGGGTCATCAATGCGTCATGGGCGTCGAACTGCCCATATTGAAACAGCGAGACCGTCAACGGTTCGGCGAGGATGCCCAGGGCCAGGGCGCACGGCAGCACCAGCAAAAAGCACAGGCGCAGGCCCCAATCGAGGATGCGCGAATATTCCTGGCGATCCTTGCTGGCGTAGGTACGCGCCAGGGTCGGCAGCAGGATCGTGCCCAACGCCACGCCCAGCACACCGGAGGGCAATTCCATCAGACGGTCGGCGTAGTACATCCACGACACCGAGCCGGACACCAGCAACGAGGCGAACGCGGTGTTGATGATCAGAGAGATCTGACTGACCGACACCCCGAGGATCGCCGGCAGCATGTTGCGCATGACGCGCCACACGCCAGTGTCCTTGAGGTTCAGGCGCGGCAGTACGAGCATGCCGATTTTTTTCAGGTGGGGCAGTTGGTACAGCAACTGTGCCAGGCCGCCGGCCAGCACCGCCCAGCCCAGGGCCATGACGGGCGGGTCGAAGTACGGTGTGAGGAACAGCGCAAAAATAATCATGCTGACGTTCAGCAAGGTCGGCACGAACGCCGGCACCGAGAACCGGTTCCAGGTATTGAGGATCGCACCGGCCAGGGACGACAGGGAGATCAGCAATATATAAGGAAAGGTCACGCGCAGCAGATCAGTGGTCAGTGCGAATTTTTCCGGGGTATTGGCAAAGCCGGGGGCGGTGGCCCAGATCACCCAGGGCGCGGCGAGCATGCCGACGATGGTTACCAGCATCAGCACCAGCGTCAGCAAACCCGAGACGTAGGCGATGAACGTACGAGTCGCCTCCTCGCCATGCTGGGTCTTGTATTCGGCCAGGATCGGCACGAACGCCTGGGAAAATGCGCCTTCGGCGAAGATCCGCCGCAACAGGTTGGGCAGTTTAAAGGCAATAAAGAACGCATCCGTGGCCATGCTGGCGCCAAAGATGCGGGCCAGCAGGGTGTCACGCACGAACCCCAAAACCCGGGAAATCATCGTGATAGAGCTGACGGCAGCCAACGATTTGAGCAGATTCATTGAAAGAGTTTGCGCCTATAGATAAAGAGCAGGCGAACTACGCGCCCACTTATGCGATACTGCGCGCCTGCAACAGCACAGAGCCAAAGCTCGCGAGTTTACAGGTCAAGCGCCGGAAATAAATCACCCGCCTCTTCAGATCGACCACTCAGCAGTTCGCATCAGCCGCCCTTGACAACCCGTCAAGTCATCGGCATGATTCGCGGCCTATTTTGTTTGCTATTTCCTAAAAAGTCTTTCGAGGAGCTCGACGGTGGCCAACACACCTTCCGCCAAAAAACGTGCAAAACAGGCTGAGAAGCGTCGCAGCCACAACGCCAGCCTGCGTTCCATGGTTCGCACCTACATCAAGAATGTAGTCAAAGCCATCGACACCAAAGACGCTGAAAAAGCTCAAGCAGCTTACGTTCTGGCTGTGCCTGTTATCGACCGTATGGCCGATAAAGGCATCATCCACAAGAACAAGGCCGCTCGCCATAAGAGCCGCCTGAATGGCCACATCAAGGCTCTGAGCGTTCCTGCTGCAGCCTAAGTGGTAACAACTGCAACGCAGCTCAGGTTGCGTAACAGTTAAGAAATGCCCCGTACCGAAAGGTCCGGGGCATTTTTGTGTGTGCCGGAAAACACGCCCAACAACTGCAGGAGCGAGCTTGCTCGCGAAGATCGTTAACGATGACGCGGGAAGCCTGGCGCCCAGCGGGGCTCTCAGGTTTTTCGCGAGCAAGCTCGCTCCTACAGAGAGTTGACCGGGGATATTCTCAGGGCAAAAAAAAACGCCCCGAACCAGTCGGGGCGTTTTTGCTACCACTTGATCAAAACATCAATCAATGGTGATGACCGCCTTCACCGTGGACGTGGCCGTGAGCCACTTCTTCCTGGGAAGCGTCGCGAATGGCCACGATCTTCACTTGGAAGTTCAGGCGCTGGCCAGCCAGAGGGTGGTTGCCGTCAACGGTGACGTCGTCGCCGTCCAGGTCGCGGATGGTGACGATCTGCATTTGGCCGTCCGGCGCGGAAGCGTGGAACTGCATGCCCACTTCCAGCTCATCGACACCTTCGAACATGCTGCGGCTCAGGGTGCTGACCAGTTCGGCGGAGTATTCGCCGTAGGCATCTTCAGGTTCTACGGCGACGGTCAGTTCGTCACCGACGCTCTTGCCTTCCAGAGCCTTTTCCAGGCCCGGGATGATGTTACCTGCGCCTTGCAGGTAAACCAGCGGCGCGCCGCCGGCGGAGCTGTCGATGACCTCACCAGCGTCGTTGGTCAGGGTATAGTCGATGGAGACAGCCTTGTTAGCGGCGATCGTCATGGGGCGAGACCTTTTGCAAAAGAATGAAGAACGGACAAGTCTAAACAAGGATTTGCCCGAAAGCGAACGGAACCCGGACGGACGGGGCCGATCAACGGTCACGATCACAGGTTTTCATCAAGGCGACGATGGGCACTGGGTGGCCGAGCTGTCTTGCGGCCACACCCAGCACCTGCGCCACCAGCCGCCCTGGCAGTCACGCGCCTGGGTGCTCGACCCCGCGCAACGCCTTGAAAAAATAGGCCAGGCCTTTGCGTGCGGCTGGTGTGCGCAAGGGCACGAATAACGATAACCTTGGCGCCTGATTCGCGGTAGGCACTCACCCATAGAGCGCCACCCAAGCCATGCACCTCCAGAGAATTCGCATGCAGACTTTTTTTATCGCGCCCACCGATTTTGGTGTGGGTCTGACCTCCATCAGCCTTGGGCTGGTGCGTACCCTGGAACGGGCCGGCCTGAAAGTCGGCTTTTTCAAACCCATCGCTCAGCCACACCCGGGCGATACCGGGCCGGAACGCTCCACCGAGCTGGTGGCACGCACCCACGGCCTGAAACCGCCGCAGCCGCTTGGCCTGGCTCACGTAGAGCGCATGCTCGGCGACGGCCAGCTCGATGAGCTGCTCGAAGAAATCATCACCCTGTACCAGCAGGCGGCCGTAGGCAAAGACGTGCTGATCGTCGAAGGCATGGTGCCGACCCGCAGCGCCAGCTACGCGGCACGGGTCAACCTGCACCTGGCCAAGAGCCTGGACGCGGAAGTGATCCTGGTCTCGGCACCGGAAAACGAAGTGCTCACCGAGTTGTCTGGCCGCGTGGAATTGCAGGCCCAACTGTTTGGCGGTCCCAAAGACCCGAAAGTGCTGGGCGTGATCCTCAACAAGGTACGCACCGACGAAAGCATGGAGGCCTTCTCGGCGCGCCTCAAAGAGCATTCGCCGCTGTTGCGCAGCGGTGATTTCCGGCTGCTCGGCTGCATCCCCTACCAACCCGAGCTCAACGCCCCGCGCACCCGCGATGTGGCGGACCTGATGGGCGCGCAGATCCTCAACGCCGGCGACTACGAAAGCCGGCGCATGACCAAGATCATCATTTGCGCGCGCACCATGCGTAACACCGTCGAGCTGCTCAAGCCCGGTGTGTTGGTGGTGACCCCGGGCGATCGCGACGACATCATCCTCGCCGTCAGCCTGGCCGCCATCAATGGCGTGCCGCTGGCCGGGCTGCTGCTGACCAGCGACACCCTGCCCGACCCGCGCATCATGGATCTGTGCCGAGGCGCCTTCCAGGCCGGGTTGCCGGTGTTGTCGGTGAGCACCGGCTCCTATGACACCGCCAACCAGCTCAATAGCCTCAACAAGGAAATCCCCATCGATGACCGCGAGCGTGCGGAAATCATTACCGACTTCGTCGCCAGCCACCTCGATGCACGCTGGCTGCACCAGCGGTGTGGCACACCACGGGAGATGCGCCTGTCGCCGGCGGTGTTCCGTTACCAACTGATCCAACGCGCCCAGGCCGCCAACAAACGCATCGTGTTGCCCGAAGGCAGCGAGCCGCTGACCGTACAGGCCGCCGCGATCTGCCAGGCCCGCGGCATTGCCCGTTGCGTGCTGCTGGCCAAGCCTGCGGATGTGGAAGCCGTTGCCCGTGCCCAGGGCATCGACCTGCCCGAAGGCCTGGAGATTCTCGACCCCGACCTGATTCGCCAACGCTACGTGGAGCCGATGGTCGCCCTGCGCAAGAGCAAAAGCCTCAACGCGCCCATGGCCGAGCAACAGCTGGAAGACACCGTGGTGATCGCCACCATGATGCTCGCCCTCGACGAAGTGGATGGCCTGGTCTCCGGCGTGATTCACTCCACCGCCAACACCATTCGCCCCGCGTTACAGTTGATCAAGACCGCGCCGGGCTGCACCTTGGTGTCGTCGGTGTTCTTCATGCTGTTCCCCGAGCAGGTGCTGGTGTACGGCGACTGCGTGATGAACCCGCACCCAAGCGCTGCGGAACTGGCGGAAATCGCCCTGCAAAGCGCTGACTCGGCAGCCGCGTTCGGCATCACACCACGGGTGGCGATGATCAGCTATTCCAGCGGTGACTCGGCCAGCGGCGAGGAAGTGGAAAAAGTCCGCGAAGCCACCCTGCTCGCCCACGAGCAACAAAGCTCGCTGCTGATCGACGGCCCGTTGCAGTACGACGCCGCCGCCAACGAAAACGTCGCCCGGCAACTGGCCCCCAACAGCCAGGTGGCAGGCAAGGCCACCGTCTTTGTGTTCCCAGACCTGAACACCGGCAACACCACCCACAAAGCCGTACAACGCAGCGCCGATTGCGTGAGCCTGGGGCCGATGCTCCAGGGCCTGCGCAAACCGGTCAATGACCTGCCACGTGGCGCCCAGGTGGACGACATCGTGTACACCATCGCCCTGACGGCGATCCAAGCCGCCAATCGACCCATGGATATCTAAATGCTGGATTTTCTACCTGCCGCCGTGCGCGGGGTGATCGCTTCGCTGTTGCTGGCGCTGAACACGATCCTGCTGTGTTCGTTCCTGTTTATCGTCGCGCTGTTCAAGGCGCTGCCGTTTGCCAAGCGCCTGAGCGAATGGCTGATGAACCACACCCACGAAGCCTGGGTCACCAACAACAAGGGCTGGATGAACCTGGTGCGGCGTACGCGCTGGCACCTGACCGGCCTTGAGGGCCTTGACTACCAGCACTCGTACCTGGTGACCAGCAACCATCAGAGCTGGGTCGACATCATGGTGTTGCAGTACGTGCTCAATCGGCGCATTCGCCCGCTGAAGTTCTTCCTCAAGCAAGAGCTGATCTGGGTACCCGTGATTGGCCTGGCGTGGTGGGCACTGGGCTTTCCCTTCATGAAGCGCTACAGCAAGGCTTATTTGGAGAAGCACCCGGAGAAGAAAGGCAAAGACCTGGAAACCACGCGCAAGACCTGCGCGAAGTTTCGCAACAACCCCGTGGGGATTTTCAACTTTGCCGAAGGCACACGCTTTACCCCGGGCAAGCATGCGCAGCAGCAGTCACCGTTTCGCTACCTGCTTAAACCCAAGGCGGGCGGTATTGCGTTTGTGCTGGATGCCATGGGCGAGCAGCTCAAATCACTGGTGAATGTGACCATCCACTACCCCGGCGGGCGCCCAGGCTATTGGGATTTGCTGTGCGGCAATGTGCAGGAGGTGGTGGTGCACTTTGAAGAGGTGCAGATCCCCGCTGAGTTCATCGGCAAGAATTATGAGCAGGATGGGGACTATCGGTTGGCGTTCCAGGGCTGGATCAACCGGTTGTGGCAAGACAAGGATGCGTTGCTGGAGCAACTGCACAAAGACTTTCCAACCAGCCGCTGATCAACATGTGAATGCATTTTAATGTGGGAGCTGGCTTGCCTGCGAAGACGGCCTGACAGTCAGCACAGTTGGACCGGGTACATATCCGTTATTTAGGTTACGGCCACCTAGGGTTCCGCTCTGACAGCGGCTCACTTTTGAAAAGCGCAAAAGTAAGCAAAACGCTTTTGCCCCACCACTCGGCACCTCGCCTAGGCTCGGTGTGCCCGTAATCCGCCAGGGATTTGGGGGGCCGCCGCCACGCGCCATCCATGGCGCGGGGCGGCTAAACCGGCATCCCTGCCGGTTTACCCCCCAAATCCCTGTCGAATTCCGGCCAGCGTGGTTTAACGGGGCGCCTAAGATCAAGATCAAAAGCAGATCAAGAGCGGCTCGCTTCGCATCGTAGTTACCACTGGCTGCTACAACCTACAAAATTGTGTAGATACCTATGGCTATCGCAGGCAAGCCCCACATTGACCGAGTCCACCTTTGAGAATATGTAAAAAGCCCGCCACCGAGTGATCGATGGCGGGCTTTTTGATGGCTGCGAGGTTTAGATCGCGCCGCGCTGACGCAACAGCTCCAGCACTTGCTTGACGCTGTCTTCCAGCGACAACGCCTGAGTGTCGATTACCAGGTCGGCATTCAACGGCACGTCATACGGGAAGGATTCGCCAGGGATGTTATCCCCACCGGCCGCGTACAACCCTTGCGGGTCACGCTCGGCGCACACCAACGGCGATGCCTGCACGTAGACGGTCAGCAGTCGGTCCGCACCAATCAGCGCCTTGGCCTGTTCACGGCCTTCGGCATCCGGGGCAACGAAGGCCGCCAGGGTCAGCAGGCCGGCTTCGTTGAACTGGCGCGCCACATGAGCGGCACGGCGCCAGTTCTCGGTACGCCCGGCACGGTCCTGCGGCAACCCTTTGTTCAGGTCGTGGCGCAGGTTCTGGCCGTCCAGTACGAACACCGCACGGCCCATGTCGAACAGCTTGCGCTCAACCGCATAGGCCAGGGTGCTCTTGCCAGCGCCCGACAAACCGCTGAACAACACCGTGGCCGGCTGCTGGCCGAAACGCAGGGCGCGCTCTTCGGTGGCCACATGCGCCAGGCTGCCGTGCTGCGCTGCGCCGCCATGACCCACTGGCGGTGCGATGATCATGCCCGCGGCCACCGTGCCGTTGGTCAAGCGGTCGATCACGATGAACGCGCCGGTGGTGCGGTTGCTGTCGTAACCGTCCAGGGCGATGGCGGCGTCCAGGCTGACCTTGACCCGGCCAATCTCGTTGAGCTGCAGCGAACTCGCCGGGCCTTCAGCCAGGGTGTTCACATCCACGCGGTGCACGATGCTGGTGATGGAACCCGGCACGTAGCTGGTGGCGCGTTTGATGTCGTATTTCTTGCCCGGCAGCATCGGTTCTTCGGCCATCCACACCAGCATGGCGTCGAAGGCGTCGGTCACTTGCGGCACGTTGTCGGCATGCACCAACAGGTCGCCACGGGAGATGTCGATCTCGTCTTCCATGGTCAAGGTCACGGCCTGGCCTGGGCCTGCGTGTTCCAGCTCACCTTCAAAGGTGACGATGGATTTGACGCGGCTGCTCTTGCCCGACGGCAACACCACCACTTCGTCGCCCTTGTGCACGATGCCGCTCGCCAGAGTGCCGGCAAACCCACGGAAGTTCAGGTTCGGGCGGTTGACGTATTGCACCGGGAAACGCAGGTCGGTGTAGTTGCGGTCGTTGGCGATCTCGACAGTCTCCAAGATCTCCATCAGCGACTGGCCGGTGTACCAGGGCGAACGCTCGCTCTTGTTCACCACGTTGTCGCCCTTGAGCGCCGACATCGGCACGAAGGCCAGGGTGCTCGGCTTGAATGCGATACCTTCGGCGAACTTCAGGTAATCGGCCTTGATCGACTCGAATACGCTTTGGTCAAAGCCGTTGATGTCCATCTTGTTGATGGCCACCACGATGTGTTTGATGCCCAGCAACGAGGCGATGTAGCTGTGACGACGGGTCTGAGTCTGCACGCCGTAGCGAGCGTCGATCAGGATGATCGCCAAGTCACAGGTGGACGCACCGGTGGCCATGTTGCGGGTGTACTGCTCATGGCCGGGGGTGTCGGCGATGATGAATTTGCGCTTGGCGGTGGAGAAATAGCGGTAGGCAACATCAATGGTGATGCCCTGCTCACGCTCGGCCTGCAGGCCATCGACCAGCAACGCCAGGTCGATATCGTCACCGGTGGTGCCGGACTTTTTCGAGTCGCGGGTAATGGCTTCCAGGTGATCCTCGTAGATCATCTTGGAGTCGTGCAGCAGGCGCCCGATCAGGGTGCTCTTGCCGTCGTCGACGTTGCCGCAGGTCAGGAAGCGCAACATCTCTTTGCGCTCGTGCTGGCCCAGGTAGGCGAGGATGTCCTCGCTGATCAAATCAGATTGATGCGACATGACAGCCCCTTAGAAATAGCCTTGACGTTTTTTATCTTCCATCGAGCCTGCACCATCGTGGTCGATGACACGGCCCTGGCGCTCGGAAGTTCGCGTCAGGAGCATTTCCTGAATGATGTCCGTCAGCGTCTCGGCTTCGGACTCCACCGCGCCCGTCAACGGGTAGCAGCCAAGGGTGCGGAAACGTACTTTCTTTTTGACGATACGGGCTTTGTCTTCGTCGGACAGGTGCTCGAGGATGCGGTCGTCGTCGATCATGATCAACGTGCCGTTCTTCTCGATCACCTCGCGCTCGGCGGCGAAATACAGCGGCACAATCGGGATGCCTTCCAGGTAGATGTACTGCCAGATGTCCAGCTCGGTCCAGTTGGACAGCGGGAACACGCGGATCGACTCGCCCTTGTTGACGTTGCCGTTGTAGACGTTCCACAGCTCGGGGCGTTGGTTTTTTGGATCCCAGCGGTGTTTGCTGTCGCGGAACGAGTACACGCGCTCTTTGGCACGGGATTTCTCTTCATCGCGACGGGCACCGCCGAATGCGGCGTCGAAACCATGCTTGTCCAGCGCCTGCTTGAGGCCCTCGGTCTTCATGATGTCGGTGTGCTTGGCGCTGCCGTGGGTGAACGGGTTGATGTTCTGCGCCACGCCATCGGGGTTGATGTGGGTGATGAGGTCCAGGCCCAGCTCCTCGACCATCTTGTCCCGGAACTTGTACATTTCCTGGAATTTCCAGCGGGTGTCGACGTGCATCACCGGGAACGGCAGCTTGCCAGGGAAGAAGGCCTTGCGTGCCAGGTGCAGCATCACGGCGGAGTCTTTACCGATCGAGTAGAGCATCACCGGGTTATCGAACTCGGCGGCGACCTCGCGGATGATGTGGATGCTTTCCGCCTCCAGCTGTTTCAGATGCGTCAGTTTGTCGACCATGGTTACTCACGGAAAAACGATCTTATGGACGGCCAGCGGGCCGTGTTCGAGCGAGGCATGCTAGCACAGCAACTTCTTCTATTTAGGGCGCCAGCTAGACCGAAACGATATATGAATATGCCGCCGAGTTTGGCGCTCGACTCGGTCAATGTGGGAGCTGGCTTGCCTGCGAAAGCCATACTAAACCTGTGGCGAGGGAGCTTGCTCCCGTGACGACCTGATAGCCGACGCTGATCTAGCTGACGCACCGCGATCCAAATGTGGGAGCTGGCTTGCCTGCGAAGACGGCCTAACAGTCAACACAGTTGGACCGGGTACATATCCGTTATTTAGGTAACGGCCACTTAGGGTTCCGCCCTGACGGCGGCTCACTTTTGAACAGCGCAAAAGTAAGCAAAACGCTCTTGCCCCACCACTCGGCACCTCGCTTGGGCTCGGTGTGCCCGTAATCCGCCAGTGATTTGGGGGGCCGCCGCCACGCGCCATCCATGGCGCGGGGCGGCTAAACCGGCATCCCTGCCGGTTTACCCCCCAAATCCCTGTCGAATTCCGGCCAGCGTGGTTTAACGGGGCGCCTGAGATCAAAAGCAGATCAAGATCAAGAGCGGCTCGCTTCGCATCGTGGTTACCGTTGATGGAGTTGCGTGGAGACCTACGATTCTCGCAGCCAGCTCCCACCGTGTTCAGTGCCGTGCTTTAGATCGGATTGGGGCAGTCGATGAACAGGTGCTCCAGGGCAAAGCGCCGCGCCAGGTAGTCGCCTAACGCCTGCACGCCATAGCGTTCGGTGGCGTGATGGCCGGCGGCGATGAAGCTGATGTTGTTTTCCCGGGCGCTGTGGAAGGTCTGTTCGGACGCTTCACCGCTCAGATACAAATCGACACCGGCGGCAATCGCCTGGTCGATGTAGCCCTGGCCGCCACCGGTACACCAGCCGACGCGGCGAATCATCTCGCTGCCTTCGATCAGCAGCGGTTCGCGGCCCATCACGTCCTGCACGCGGCGGGCGAAGTCACGGGGTGACAGAGGCTCGGCCAGGGAGCCGACCAGGCCGACGACTTTGGGGTTGCCAGGGTCCAGCGGGCCTTCGACGGTGATGTCCAGGTGGCGAGCCAGTTGCACGTTGTTGCCAACATCGGCGTGCAGGTCCAGGGGCAAGTGGTAGGCCAGCAGGCTGATGTCATGCTTGAGCAGGGTTTTGAGGCGGCGCTGCTTCATGCCGGTGATGCAGGGGTTTTCGCCCTTCCAGAAGTAACCGTGGTGCACCAGCACCAGGTCGGCCTTGGCTTCGACGGCGGCGTCCAGCAGGGCTTGGCTGGCGGTCACGCCGCTGACGATGCGCATCACTTGGGGCCGGCCCTCGACCTGCAGGCCGTTGGGGCAGTAATCGGCAATTTTGGCGCTGCCGAGGTAGCGGTCGGCTTCCTCGACGAGGGTAGTAAGGGGCACGGCCATAAAAGACTCCTAAATATCCCGTTCGCAGGCGTCGCAGCCTCGTATAATGCGCGACATTATGGGCACTCTCCCGCCCCCTGCAACCTGTCAGGACTTACTTGATGCTCAAGGCACTGCGTTTTTTTGGATGGCCA
Organism: Pseudomonas sp. MF6394; assembly: GCF_002018845.1. Taxonomy (NCBI): domain Bacteria; kingdom Pseudomonadati; phylum Pseudomonadota; class Gammaproteobacteria; order Pseudomonadales; family Pseudomonadaceae; genus Pseudomonas; species Pseudomonas sp. MF6394. The sequence continues at coordinate 3,646 of NZ_MVOJ01000002.1, read as the reverse complement.
TTGTTGGCTGGCGTGCTGATCGCGATGCTGATTATCCAGCGTTATCCCCAGTGGGTGGGCCTGCCCACACTGGATGTGAACCTGCAACAGGCACCGCAGACCAACACGGTGGTGCAGGGTCCGGTGACCTATGCCGACGCCGTAGTCATTGCCGCGCCGGCGGTGGTCAACCTGTACACCACCAAAGTCATCAACAAGCCCGCGCATCCGTTGTTTGAAGACCCGCAATTTCGCCGCTATTTCGGTGACAACGGCCCCAAGCAGCGCCGCATGGAATCCAGCCTCGGCTCCGGTGTGATCATGAGCCCTGAAGGCTACATCCTCACCAACAACCACGTGACCACCGGCGCCGACCAGATCGTGGTGGCCCTGCGTGACGGCCGCGAAACCCTGGCCCGCGTGGTGGGCAGCGACCCGGAAACGGATCTGGCGGTACTCAAGATTGATCTGAAGAACCTGCCGGCCATCACCCTCGGCCGCTCCGACGGTTTGCGCGTGGGGGATGTGGCGCTGGCCATCGGCAACCCGTTCGGGGTGGGGCAAACTGTGACCATGGGCATCATCAGCGCCACCGGGCGCAACCAGTTGGGCCTTAACAGCTACGAAGATTTCATCCAGACCGACGCGGCGATCAACCCCGGCAACTCGGGCGGTGCGCTGGTGGACGCCAATGGCAACCTGACTGGCATCAACACCGCGATTTTTTCCAAGTCTGGCGGTTCACAGGGCATTGGCTTTGCGATCCCGGTGAAGCTGGCGATGGAAGTGATGAAGTCGATCATCGAACACGGCCAGGTGATTCGTGGCTGGCTGGGCATTGAAGTACAGCCCTTGACCAAAGAGCTGGCCGAGTCATTCGGCCTGACCGGGCGTCCAGGCATCGTGGTGGCGGGGATCTTCCGCGACGGCCCGGCGCAGAAAGCCGGCCTGCAGTTGGGCGATGTGATCCTCAGCATCGACGGCGCGCCAGCGGGTGATGGGCGCAAGTCGATGAACCAGGTGGCGCGGATCAAGCCGACCGACAAGGTGGCGATCCTGGTGATGCGCAACGGCAAGGAGATCAAACTGTCGGCGGAAATCGGCCTGCGCCCACCACCGGCCACCGCGCCAGTGAAAGAAGAGCAATAACCGTCGCGACCCAAGCGCCCGTTCACGGGCGCTTGTAAGGCTATATTTCTTAGCGATTCATTCTCATTAGGCATGTTATATTGTTTCAATATCGCTATTGGAACGCTCTATCATGCCGTCTCGAAAGTTTGTGCCCTTGGCCGGCCTGGCCCTGGGTTTGCTGCTCGACCCTGCCTACGCCGAAGAAAACACCCTGGAACTGGACACCATCAGCGTCACCTCCGACGCCTATGAATCCGCCACCGGCCCGGTCGACGGCTACCGTGCCACCCGCTCTGCCAGTGCGACCAAGACCGACACGGCGTTGCGCGACATCCCGCAATCGATCAGCGTGATTCCGGCCACGGTACTCAAAGACCTGGGCAGTACCAGCGTGGAGCGCGCCCTGGAATTCGCCGGCGGTGTGTCCAAGCAAAACAACTTCGGCGGCCTGACCCTCTACGAATACAGCGTGCGCGGCTTCACCACGTCCGAGTTCTACCAGGATGGTTTCAGCGCCAACCGTGGTTACCCCAGTACCCCGGACGCAGCGAATATCGAACGCATCGAAGTGCTCAAGGGCCCCGCCGCCAGCCTGTATGGGCGTGGCGATCCCGGCGGCACGGTGAATATCGTCACCAAGAAACCCCAGCCCGAGGCCTTCACCACCCTGCAGACCAGCGCCGGCAGTTGGGACCGTTACCGCACCGCGCTGGATGTGAATACGCCGCTGGACAGCGAGGGGCGTGTGCTGACGCGAGTGAACCTGGCCGTTGAAGACAACCACAGCTTTCGCGATCACGTCGACGCCAAGCGCGTGTTCGTCGCGCCCTCTTTCAGTTGGCAGTTAGACCCGGACACCACCCTGCTGGTGGAAAGCGAGTTCGTGCGCCACAGTTCCACCTTCGACCGGGGCATCGTCGCCAACACAGGCATGTCCCATTCCACCTTCCTCGGCGAGCCCAACGACGGCAATATCCGCAACCACAACAACCGCATCCAGGCGGCATTGGAACACCACCTCAACGACGCCTGGAAACTGCGCCTGGTCAGCCATTACAAGCAAGGCAGCCTGTGGGGCGATGCTTCGGAAAGCCGTGCGCTGAACCCAGACGGCCACAGCGTCAACCGCCGCTACCGTGAGCGCTCCACCGGTTGGCATGACAGCATCACCCAACTTGAACTCAGAGGCTTGTTCGATATTGGCACTTGGCAGCACGAATTGCTGGTGGGCGCTGAATATGAGGATTACCGCAAAAAAGAACGCGTCACCACCATTGGCGGCAGTCGTTACCCCATCGATATTTACAACCCCGTCTACGGCCAGCCTAAACCCAATGGTGAGCGCTCCGGCACCGACTTCTTCGAACAAACCAAAAGCCACGCACTGAACCTGCAAGACCAGATCATCTTCACCGACCGCCTGCGCGGCATGATCGGTGCGCGCTTCGAGCACTTCGAACAAAGCACCGACGACTTCACCCGCGACCACGCCAAGAGCCGCCAAACCCACGACGCCTTCACCCAGCGCGCCGGCCTGCTCTACCAGCTCACGCCAGAAGTCGGCGTATTTGCCAACGCCTCCACCTCGTTCAAGCCAAATAACGGCCTGGATGCTGGCGGCAAGTCCTTCAAGCCCGAAGAAGGCGTGGGTTACGAGGTGGGAATCAAAAGCGAACTGTTTGACGACCGCCTCAGCGCCACGCTTGCGGCCTTTCATATCGAAAAGGAAAACGTGCTGACCCTCGACCCGGCGACCAACCTCAACCGCGCCATGGGCAAGGCCCGCAGCCAGGGGTTCGACCTGCAAGTAACCGGGCAAGTGACCGACGCCGTGCGCGTGATCGGCGCCTTGGCTTACATCGACGCCGAAGTGACCAAGGGCGACAAAACCATTCCTACGGGCAGCCGCATTCTCGGCGTGGCCAAGCGCAGCGGCAGTGTGTTGGGCGTGTATGAATTCCAGGACGGCGCATTGCGTGGCTCAGACCTGGGCGCAGCGTTCACCTATGTGGGTGACCGCTCAGGCGAAGCCGGCACAGGCTTCGAACTGCCCGCCTACCACACCGTGGATTTGCTGGCCCATTACAAGGCCACGCAGAACGTGACGGTGGGGCTGAACCTCAACAACCTGTTCAATGAAAAGTATTACGAGCGGTCTTATAGCAACTATTGGGTCAACCCCGGCGAGCCGCGCAACTTCACGGTTAGCCTGACCCTTAATCTGTAAATACAGTCAAATTGTGGGCTGGCTTGCCCGCGATAGCCATAGATATCGACACAACGCTGTCGCAATCAACGGTAACCACGATGCGAAGCGAGCCGCTTTTGATCTTGATCTGCTTTTGATCTTAGGCGCCCCGTCAAACCACGCTGGCCGGAATTCGACAGGGATTTGGGGGGCCGCCGCCACGCGCCATGGATGGCGCGTGGCGGCGGCCCCCCAAATCACTGGCGGATTACGGGCACACCGAGCCTAAGCGAGGTGCCGAGTGGTGGGGCGAGGACCTTTTGGTTACATTTGGGTCCTTCCAAAAGT